>NZ_JBEYVB010000050.1:0-42467 GCF_040643815.1 Micromonospora sp. NPDC047074 | reverse complement strand
GTGCCCTGCACGTCGGCCGGGACCATGTGTAACGACCGGCGACCCGCCATCATTCCGGGGCCCGGGCCAGCCACCCGAAGGGGCGGGGCGTGCCCGTGCTCGGTCGTACGCATGGTGTAACGACCCCGGCCCGGCCACGATTCCACCCCCACGATGCCCCCGGTCACACCCCGAAACCCGACACCCCACCCATCGGGGACGACATCGGCGAAATCGAAGGACTCGACCTGACCCTCACCTTCCTGCGCACCAGGCGCGAAGAAGGCCAACGCCTCCGCGGACATCGGCTACCGCCTCTGATCCAGCGCGGCAACGGCGCACCTCCTCCTCAGCCTTGGTCCAGCTGGCTCAGCACCGACGCTCCCCAGCCCGTCGGGTCGGCGCCGGGTGGCACGAAGGTCAGGGTCTGCCAGAGCACCACGATGTCCCACCACGCCGCCTCCACCGGGCTCAGCCGGCGCACGGACTCATAGCCGGCGCGGAACTGCGCGTGCACCGCGAGCGGCACCGGGCCCCAGTCGTGGTAGCGGGTGCCGAGCAGGACCGCCGACCGGGCCGCCTCGACGACCCGGTGGTCCTGCCGGGCCTCCTCAAAATCCAGAACCGCGACGATCTCGGTTCCGACGCACAGAATGTTGGCCGCCCGGAAGTCGGAGTGCAGGAGCTGCCGTGGCAGCGGCTCGGCGGGCGCGGCGGCGACTAGACCACGCAGGCTGTCGCGGACCGTCGCTGGCACCTGCTCGGCGCACGTGTCGAGCCAGCCGATGACCCGAGCCGCCAGCGGCTCGCCGGGAACGGAGTAGGTGGAAGCGGGATCCGGGTCGGGATGCGGGCAGGCTGCCAGCGCCTCCTGCAGCCGGGCCAGGAGCGCGCCGGCTGCCCACACCTGGGCGGGGTCGGCGGTGTCGAGGAGCTCGCCCGCGATCACCCGCTGCAGATTCATCGAGACTTGACCGGCCCCGACCTGAAGGCGGCCGTCCCGCGCCGGGACGGGCGCCGACACCGGCAGACCCTGGCCGTCCAGCCAGCTCGTGAGACGCGCAATCGCCGCCAGCCGCGGAAAACGGTCGGGCACCACCGACCACTTCGCGAGCATCCGGCCGGCCGGCGTGCCGACCCAGGCGAGCGCGTTGCCGCCGCTCATCACGATCCGCTCGCAGCAATCGACCCGAACACCCCAGTGCTCGTCGAGCGTGTCGGCAACCCATCGGCCGGCCGACTCACCGTCGCTGAAGCCGAACCTTCCGTCCAGCGTGTCGCCGGGGTCGTGCGCCTCCCACAACATCTCCAACACCGGGGCATGCGATTCGGCCATGCGTGGTACTCAACCACGAGATCTTGGTGGGAAACGGCCCCTGGAGGGGCGCATTCTCGCCAAGATCTCGCCACGAGCCGGCGCGGCCGGCCCCGAGCGCGAACCGGCCGGCCCCGAGCGGGGCCGGCCGGTCGTCACGCGGTTGTCACCAGTGCTGGGAGACGATGTCCGCCGCCTGCTCCTCCCACTGCGCGTACGCGAACGGGTAAGCCGAGACCTGCACCGTCTGCGCGGCCGTGGTCAGCGGCAGGTCCTGCCAGCCACCCACGTTCTTCAGGGCCTCGAAGAAGGCCCGCGAGGCGTACTCGGGATCGGTGATCTGGTCGGGCGAGCCCCAACCCGACGACGGGCGCTGCTGGAACAGGCCCTGCGAGTCGTGGTCGTTGTACATGCCCAGGTGGCCGAGGTTGTAGAGCTTCGACTCCTGCAACGACGTGGCGATGCCGATGACGGCGCCCCGCTCACCCACACCGGTCTCCTTGGCCTCCTCGATGATGGCCTTGGCGTTGGCGCGCTGCGCCTGGTCGAGCGGGACGCGCGACTGCGCCCCCTGCACACCGTGCGGGATGAGTTCCTCGCGGTTGGGCTTGTCGGCGCTCGGCCTGGTCACCTTGCCACCCGTGGTCAGGGCCGACTCCTCGGCCGCGCCCGATTCCTCGGCGGCGGCGCCCGCCCGGTTCGCGCCGGTGGCCTGCTCGATCGCGGCCACCGCACCCTCGTGCGGCACGGTCGTGACCGGGGCGGCCATCACCGTCGGCCCGAAGGCCAGGCCACCGAGGGCGGCGACACCCACCACGCTCAACGCGACCTTGCGGTTCGAGTCCTTCGAGTCCTTCGCGATGGCCGGGAGCCACCGGGTGAAGTCGTACTTCACGATGGTTGCCCTTTCGGTCAGGCGAAGCGCTCCCTGGATGAGCGCTCCTCGGGGGAAACTGCCGCGCCGGAGGGGGTTTCGGTTCCGGCGGTACGGGGGACACAACCAGCCAGGCCTGTCGGGCATTCCGGACATGGTCCCGTCCCGGCCGGCTGCGGCCCTCGTCACCCGGCGGTCCGGACGCGCAGACACACCGGGGGTCAAGCCGGACGGGGTGGCTCAGGCGGCGCGGGGCGTGCCGAACCGGACCAGCACGTGCCAGAGCTGCTTGAGGTGCTGAAGGGTGACCTCCGTGGGTCCACGGTCGGCCCAGCGGGACGGCTCGGTGACCACGGAGACCGCCGCGCGGCCGATCAGGGCGGCGTCGACCGGTTCGCCCGGCTGGGCGAACTCGGCGTGCACCCGGGCGGCCAGCGGCGGGATGGCCGGCCCCCGGAAGTCGGGGTCGATCCGGTCGACGGGCAGCGTGAAGCCGGCGTGCCAGTGCAGGGCGAAGCCGTGCCGGCGGGCGAGCCCCGCGAGCGTCGCACCGGCCTCGGTGCCCTCGAAGGACGGGTCTACGACCAGCGCCTCGACGTCCCTCGCGAGGCTCAGCTCGCCGTGGACCTGCGCTTCGATGTAGTCGTCGAGGGCACGCCCCGCCGCGCCGGACGCCCACCCGGCCTCCCGGCGACGCAGTAACGCCCGGACGAGGGTGACGACGTCACCCGGCACGCCGAGGCTGACCCCGGTGCCGTCGGTCGCGGCCAGCAGCGCCGCCAGCACCGGTTCGAAGACGTCGAGGGTGCCCAGCTCCCGGGGACCGAGGTGGCTGTCGCCGAAGCAGAACGTCGCCCGCGCGAGCACTTCCGGACGCAGCCGCAGGTGGCAGGAGCCGAACCGGGGGCAGGCGCCGTCGGGGTGGTCGAGCAGGTTGAGGCCGCCGTACTTCGGGCGGTCCCCGGGCCGCACGCCGGGCGACTGGTAGGCGCCGCCGAACAGCGTCTCCTCCCAGCGGTCCCGGTCGCCGCCGGGAAAGGCGGTCAGCCCACCATTGGAGATGCCCGTCTCGAACTGGCTGCGGTAGACGCCCTCGGCGGCGAGGGCGTCGGCGACCGTACGCCCGTCGGCGCGCAACCGGTCCGGGTGGAAGTTGACGGTGAGCCGCCCGTGCCGGCCGATCGCCGCGATCAGCCGCTCCGGTTGGTGGCTGACGCCCGAGCCGGCGAGCGCCCGGGCGACGGCGGCCAGGGCGGCGGGGCGCTCGCGCAGCGCCGTCGCACGGACGTGCGCGAGGGCGGCCCGCTGGGCGGGTTCGAGCGGAAGATGGTCGGCGGCAGGGTCGGCAGACGGGTGCATGGCGACGAATACTTCCCTCCGCGCGGGCAGGGCGCACGCCAGTTTCCGGGTCTCCGCGGCCTACTCCTCCACGGGGCGTTCCGTGCCGAAGCCGTCGAGGGTGGCCCGTTCCTCGGCGTCGCGCAGTTCTTCGAAGACCGTGATCTGGAGGTCGGCCGGGGCGTCGAGGCGCGCGTTGAGCGAGTGCCACGGCGTCACCGTGGGCGGTGCGATCTCGGTGGCACCGGCGGCGACCAGGCGTCGGGTGGCGGCCCGGCTGTCGTCCACCTCGAAGGCCACCCGGATCCTCGGGGCGACCTGCCGCCCCACCTCCACCTCGTCGATCATCCGCTTCTGCGCCGGGTTCGCGATCTCCAGGGTGGCCCGACCGGCGTCGAGGATGACCACCCGGGCGTCACCCTCGCCGGAGAACGCGGCCTGCTCCGGCAGGCCCAGGGCGTCGCGGAAGAACGCCACCGCCGCGTCGTAGTCATCGGCCTCCACGACCAGACGCAGTTGGCGTACGGCGGGAGTGCGGTCTGCGCCGTGCGTGCTCATCTGCGAGAGCCTAGTACCGCGCCGAGGTCCGGCCGGTCAGCCGGCATGTGAACAGGCGATTACAGTGGGACGCCGAGCGGAAGGCGACGGATGGCTGGTGGTGCGGGGGCCGGGGCACGGCCGGCGGGAGCCGGTGCCTTCGGGCACGAGGGGCTCTTCTACCGCGATCCGGCGGGCCTGCTGGCGGGTACGGTGCCGTTCGTCACCGACGGGCTCGCCGCCGGGGAGCCGGTGCTGGTCGCGATGCCCGGCGCGAACCTGCGGCTGGTCCGCGACGCGGTCGGCGCCACCGACCGGGTGCGCTGGGCGGACATGACCCAGGCCGGCCGGAACCCGGGCCGGATCATCCCGTGGGTGTTGCAGGCGTTCATCGACCAGCACGCCGGCCGTCGCGTGCGGATCATCGGCGAGCCGATCTGGGCCGGGCGCAGCGAGGCGGAGTATCCGGCCTGCGCCCAGCACGAGGCGATGATCAACATGGCGTTCGCGGGCCGCGACGCGACCATTCTCTGCCCCTACGACGTCGGCGGGCTCGGCGCCGACGTGCTGGCCGACGCGCACGCCACGCATCCGGTGCTCGTGGACGACACCGGGCGGCGGTCGAGCCCGGACTACGCCCCGGTGGAGATCGTCGCCCGCTACAACAGGCCGCTGCCGGCCCCGGTGGAACCGGCCGCGGCACTGACCTACGAGTTCGACAGCCTGCCCGCCGTACGCCGGTTCGTGGCAGGGCACGGCGGGGCCGCGGGGCTGGACGAGGACCGGCTGGCCGACCTGCAGATCGCGGTGACCGAGCTCGCCGCGAACAGCATCGCGCACGCCGGCGGGCGGGGCGTGCTGCGGGTGTGGCGCACCGCCGGGCACCTGGTCTGCGAGATCCACGACGACGGCTGGCTGGCCGACCCGCTCGCCGGGCGGTTGACCCCGGCCCCGGACGGCGTCGGTGGGCGGGGGCTGGTGATCGTCCAGGCGCTCTGCGACCTGGTGCGGGTGCACAGCACGCCCGCCGGGACGACCGTGCGGCTGTACGTGCGGCATCCGGCGTGACCGGGCCTCCTGCGCGACGCCGGGCGCCGCGCAGGAGGCCTCATCTCAGTGCCCGCGGGCCAGCCACTCGTCGAGGTGGGGGGCCTCCGCGCCGACGGTGGTGCTCTCGCCGTGCCCGGTGTGCACGACCGTCTCCGCCGGCAGGGTGAGCAGGCGGTCGCGGATCGAGGCGGCGATCGTGCCGAAGTCGCTGAACGAGCGGCCCGTCGCGCCCGGCCCACCCGCGAAGAGGGTGTCGCCGGTGAACACCACGCCGAGCGCCGGGGCGTGGAAGCTGCACGCGCCGGGGCTGTGACCGGGCGTGTGCAGCACGGTCAACGCCGTGCCGGCCACCTCGACGGTCTGCCCGTCGCGCAGTTCCCCGCCCGGCGCCTCGCCCGGGTGCACCATGTCCCACAACACCCGGTCGGCGGGGTGCAGCAGCACCGGCGCGCCGGTGGCCCGGGCCAGCTCCGGCGCCACCCGGACGTGGTCGTCGTGCGCGTGGGTGGCGAGGATCGCCCGCACCCGCCGGCCGCCGACGGCGGCCAGGATCGCGTCGACGTCGTGGGGGGCGTCGACGACGACGCACTCGGTGTCGTCACCGACCACCCACACGTTGTTGTCCACGTCGAAGGTCTGGCCGTCGAGGGAGAACGTGCCGGAGGTGACCGCGTGGTCGACGCGCGCCGCCATCAGAGGACCACCACCGAACGCAGCACGTCGCCCCGGTGCATCCGGGCGAACGCCTCCTCGACCTGGTCCAGGGCGATCTCCTCGGTGACGAAGGCGTCCAGGTCGAGCCGGCCCTGCAGGTAGAGCTCGGTGAGCATGGGGAAGTCCCGGCTGGGCAGGCAGTCGCCGTACCAGCTGGACTTCAGCGAGCCGCCGCGGCCGAAGACATCGAGCAGCGGCACGTCGACGGTCATCTCCGGGGTCGGCACCCCGACGAGCACGACGGTGCCGGCGAGGTCGCGGGCGTAGAAGGCCTGCTTCCAGGTCTCGGGGCGGCCGACCGCGTCGATCACCACGTCGGCGCCGAAACCGCCGGTCGCGGCGCGGATCGCCTCGACCGGGTCGTCCTGCTTGGCGTTGACGGTGTGGGTGGCGCCGAACTTGCGGGCCCAGTCGAGCTTGCGGGAGTCGGTGTCCACCGCGATGATCGTCGTCGCGCCGGCCAGCAGCGCGCCGGCGACGGCCGCGTCGCCCACGCCGCCGCAGCCGATCACGGCCACCGAGTCGCCCCGGGTGACCCCGCCGGTGTTCATGGCGGCCCCGAGGCCGGCCATCACGCCGCAGCCGAGCAACCCGACGGCGGCGGGCCGGGCCGCCGGGTCGACCTTGGTGCACTGACCCGCGTGGACCAGGGTCTTCTCGGCGAACGCGCCGATGCCCAGCGCCGGGGTGAGCGGGGTGCCGTCGGTGAGGGTCATCTTCTGGGCCGCGTTGTGGGTGGCGAAGCAGTACCACGGGCGGCCCCGGCGACAGGCCCGGCACACCCCGCACACGGCCCGCCAGTTGAGCACCACGAAGTCGCCCGGCGCGACGCCGTCGACGCCCTCGCCGACCTGCTCGACGATGCCGGCGGCCTCGTGCCCGAGCAGGAACGGGTAGTCGTCGTTGATGCCGCCCTCGCGGTAGTGCAGGTCGGTGTGGCAGACCCCGCAGGACTGGATCCGCACGATCGCCTCGCCCGGACCCGGGTCCGGCAGCACGATCGTGGTCACCTCGACCGGCGCACCCTTGCTGCGGGAGATGACTCCCCTGACCTCCTGGCTCACGGTTCCTCCTGCTCCACGCCGACGCGTCGCGTCGCCGTCCGTCGGTGCGCCACCGCCGCACCTCGATCATCTTCCTCGGGTGAACCTACCCCCCGATCGGTGTCGGCGTCCCCTGACGGCCGGCGGTTGTCCCTGGTGGGACGGGGTACGCCGGGAAACGGTCCGACCGCGAGGGGGCTCAGGGGCGCGTCGCGGCGACGGTCGCCCGCGCGGCGGCGTCCCGGCGGGCGGCGTTGCGGTAGCGGAGCACCTGGACCGCGCCGAGCGCCCAGAGGACGTACTGCACGGCGAAGGCCCACCGGAAGGCGGTCAGGTCGGGGGCGGACCGGCCGGCCGGGGTGGCCAGGTCGAGCACGACGCCGATCGCCAGCACCAGCATGATCGAGGCGACGAAGCCGCCGACGTTGACCACGCCGGTGGCGCTGCCGATCCGGTGGACCGGGTTGGCGGTGCGCGCGTAGTCGAACCCGATGAGGGACGCCGGGCCGTTGACGGCCAGCACCAGCACCAGCGTGACGAGCAGCCAGCCCGGCGCGCGTCCGGGCCAGGCGAGCACGACCGCCCAGACCGCGGCGGTGGCGCCGGTGGTCGCGAAGACCAGCACCGAGCGGTGGAACGGGTGCCGGGCGCAGAAGTGCGCGACCACCGGCCCGGTCACCAGCATGGTGGTGGTCAACAGGGTGAGCAGCGACGCGGCGGCCGTCGGGCTGAGTCCCTGCCCCTGCACCAGGAACGGGTACCCCCAGAGCAGGGCGAACACGGACCCGGAGAACTGGGTGACGAAGTGCGTCCAGAGGCCCAGCCGGGTGCCGGGCTGGGCCCACGCGGCGGCGAGTTCGCGACGGACGTCGGCGAGGGCGGGCGGCGGCCCGGCCGGGGCCGCCGCGCCCGGGGTGTCCCGGACGACGGCGACGACCATCAGCAGCACGGTCGCCCCCACCGCCGCGACGGTGAGGAACGCGGGGGTCCAGCCGGCGCGGTGCAGCAACGCCACCAGCGGTACGGCGCCGAGGATCGCACCGAGCTGGCCGAGCGTGCCGGTGAGCTGCGTCATCATCGGGTAGCGCCGTCCCGGGAACCACAGCGCCACGATCCGCAGCACGCTGATGAAGGTCATCGCGTCACCGAGCCCGACCAGCACCCGGCCGCCGATCGCGAGGGGGACGTCGGTGGCGAGGGCGAAGCAGAGCTGACCGGCGACCATCAGCACACCGCCGGCGAGCAGCAGGCGGCGGGACCCGAACCGGTCGAGCAGCACGCCCACCGGGACCTGCATGACCGCGTACACGGCGAGCTGGGCGACGGAGAAGGTCGCCAGGGCCGAGGCGTTCACGCCGAAGCGGTGCCCCGCGTCGACGCCGGTGACACCGAGCGAGCTGCGGTGGAAGACGGCGGCCACGTACGCGGCCAGCGCCACGCCCCAGACCAGCGTGGCCGACCGGCGTGCGGTGGAGGGTGCGGCTCCCGGGGCGGTCAGCAGCCTCACCGCAGGGTCCGCAGCACGCTCGCGGCGTTGTCGATGTGCGCGGCGACGGCGGCGAGCCAGCGCCGTGGGTCGTCGGAGTCGAGCGCGGCGAGCTGCTCGGCGTGCTCGGTGAGCGCCGTGGCGGCCCAGCCGGGCGAGAGGCGGAAGCTGGCCTCCCCCATCCGCAGTTGCCGGTCGCGCAGCCGCTGGTACAGCTCGGCGAGGATCTCGTTGCCGGCCGCGTCCACCACGACCGCGTGGAACGCCCGGTCGGCCTGCATCAGCGCGGCCAGGTCACCGGCGGCGTGGGCGGCGCGCATCTCGGCCAGCCGGGCGGCGAGGTCGGCCCGCAGCGCGGCGCGGCGGGGCCAGACCCGTTCGGCGGCGTGCAGCTCGACGAGCCGCCGCGCCTCGATCACGTCGCTGATCTCGCGGGCGGAGACCGGGCGGATCAGCGCGCCCCGCTTGGGATAGAGCCGGACCAGTCCCTCCGCCTCCAGGCGCAGCAACGCCTCGCGTACCGGGGTGCGGGAGACCCCGGCGGCCTCGGCGATCTCTCCCTCGCTGACCAGCGACCCGCCCGGGTGGATCTGCTCCAGGATCTCGCGCTTGAGGTGCCGGTAGGCGCGTTCGGCGGCCGAGGGCGGTGCGGCCGTGCGGGCGGACGGGGAGGGATGCGTCATGTATCTATGGTGGGCGCCGGCCGTCGCCGCACCGCCGCCGGCCCGGTCCGGGGTGGCGCGGGCCACGGTCGACGGGCCGACGCGGGCCCGTCAGCGCGGTCGGAGGGTCAGCAGCCCGGCACCGTCGACGGCGAACCCGGACGCGAACGGCGGGCCGAACCCGTCGAGCAGCCCGGCCAGCCAGCGGGCCTCATCGGGCGCGGCCCGTTCCAGCCGCATCCGGCGGGACCGCACCGGGGCCGCCCGCAGTCGCCGCAGCGCCCCGGTGGCCGCGTCCAGGGTGGGCAGCCAGAGCAGCCGCAGCTGCGGCCGGTACGCCTCCTGCCCGCCGATCCCCTCGTAGTCGTCGACCAGGTCGCCGCAGCCGTAGAGGACCAGCCGGTCCCGGTACACCTCGACGGGCCGGGGGTGGTGCGACGAGTGGCCGTGCACCACGTCCACCCCGGCGTCGACCAGCCGGTGGGCGAAGTCGACGTGTCCGGGCGGCACCTCGTACCCCCAGTTGCCGCCCCAGTGCACGGAGACCAGCACCCGGTCCCCCGGCCCGGCGACGGCGGTGATCCGCCCGGCCAGCGCGTCCGCCGAGGCGGCCGAGACCTCCGGCAGGTACGCCACCCCAGGGCTGCCGTCGGTGGCCGCCCAGGCCGGCGGCACGCCGCTGGACGGCGCGGCCACCGACCAGACGAGCAGGTCACGGCCGCAGCCGAGCGGCACCCGGGCGGGCGTCCAGGCCGCCGCCGCGTCCCGGCCGGCGCCGGCGGTGCCGATGCCGGTGCCGGCCAGCGCGTCGAGGGTGTCGGTGAGCCCGACCGGCCCGAAGTCGAGGGTGTGGTTGTTGGCCAGCGCGCAGACGTCGAGCCGGGCGGCGGTGAGGCAGGCCAGGTTGTCCGGGTGCATCCGGTAGTGGATCGCCTTGGCCGGGTCGTGCCCGCCCCGGCCGGTCACCGCGGTCTCCAGGTTGACCAGGCGCACGGCGGGCCGGAGTTCGTCGAGCAGGTCCAGCGCGTCGCCCCACGGCCACGCCGGTGGCGCCGGGCGTGGCACCGGCCCGCTCGCGGCCCGGGCGAGTGCGACGTAGTCGCGGGCGTCGCGTACCGCCGGTTCGCGCAGCTCGGGCGGGCCCGGCGCGGGCAGGATCGCGTCCACGCCCCGGCCGGTCATCACGTCGCCGCCGAGGAAGAGGGTGACGTCGGGCATCCGGCCCGCATACCCGGCCGGGGCCCGCGCTCACCTGCCGGCGGACGCTCCCGCGTGGCGCCGCCGTCGCCCCACCCCGGCCCGCCAGGCCGCCGGGCTGACGCCCGGACGGGCGGCCACAACCGGGCGAACCACCTCGAATCAGACGCCGGCCGCCTATGGTGGGGACGGATCCGCGAGCGGCGCGAGGAGAGGCCGGTGACGACGAGCCGCGCGCTGCGCCCGTGGTACCGGCCGATGGTGGCACGCCGCCCGGGCGAGGAGCACCGCGCGGCCACGCCCCTGGAACTGTTCTTCGACCTGTGCATCGTGGTGGCGGTGGCCCAGACGGCGGCCGGGCTGCACGACGACATCGTCGCGGGGCACGTCGACGACGCCGTGGCCAGCTACCTGCGGGTGTTCTTCGCGATCTGGTGGGCCTGGATGAACGTCACCTGGTTCTCCTCCGCGTACGACACCGACGACGACGTGTACCGGATCACCGCGCTGGTGGAGATCGCCGGGGCGCTGGTGCTGGCCGCCGGGGTGCCCCGGGCGTTCGCCGACGACGACTTCACGACCACCACGTACGGGTACGTGCTGATCCGGCTGGCGGCCGTCGCGCAGTGGCTCCGCGCGGCGGCCGGCGACCCGACCCACCGCCGGGCCGACCACCGGTACGCCCTCGGCGTGGCCCTGGTCCAGGCCGGTTGGCTGCTGCGGCTGCTCCTGCCGGCCGACTGGCTGCTCACCGCCTTCGTGCTGCTGGCCCTGGCCGACCTGCTGGTGCCGGTCCTGGCGGAGCGCCCCGGGACGACCCCGTGGAACCCGGGGCACATCGCCGAACGGTACGGGCTGTTCACGCTGATCGTCCTCGGTGAGGTGGTGCTGGCGACCTCGGTCGCGATCGAGGCCGGGGTGGACGCGGGCGAGCAGGGCCTGTGGCGGCTGGGGGCGGCGGGCACCGTGATCGTCTTCGCGCTGTGGTGGCTCTACTTCGACCGGCCCGTCGAGGTGCCCAGGCGACTGCGTGGCACGTTGACCTGGGGATACGGCCACTATTTGATCTTCGCGTCGGTCGCCGCCACCGGAGCGGGCCTGTGGGTGGCGATCGCCCACGAACGCGATTCCGCGCACGTCGGCGGCGTCGTGGTCGGCTACGCCACCGCGATCCCCGTGGCCGTCTACCTGCTCACCGTGTGGGTGTTGCACGTCCGGCCGCGGCACCTCGGCGCGACGGCGGTGGCCTTCCCGGCCACCGCCGCACTGGTGCTGCTCGCGCCGCTCGGCCCCACCCCGGTGTACGTCGTGGCGGGGCTGCTGTTCGCCCTGGTGGTGGTCACGGTGGTGCAGCGGCAGCGGGAGATCCGCGCCGGCGCGCCGACCACCGCGCCACCCTGACACCCGGCGGTCAGCCGGCCTCCGCGACCGTCGGGCGAGCCCCCGGGGCGGCGTCCCGGGGGTCAACGCCGTCGGTGTCCCGCCCGGACTCCGCCCAGAAGTCGACGAGCATCCGGTGGAACTCCTCGGCGCACTCGATCTGCGGCATGTGCCCGCAGTCGGTGAACAGACGGGTGCGGGCCCTGGGCAGCCGCGTCCGGGCGGCCTCGAGATGCGCCGCCGGCAGGATCAGGTCCCGGTCGCCCCAGACCACCAGGGTGGGGAGGTCGAGCCGCTCGACCTCGGCGAGCAACTCCGCACGCCACTGCGGGCTGACCCCGCGGAACGTCCCGAGGCTGCGGGCGGTCTCCAGGAACACCCGGGCGGCGTACGGCTGACGGGCGACCTCCAGGGCGTACGTGACGCGTTCGGCGGTGGCGAGGGCCGGGTCGTGGAACAGGGCCAGTTCGGCGCGGCGGGCGGCCCACCGGCTGGGCCGCAGCAGCAGCCGGCCCAGCGGGCGCACCCCGAGCAGCCGCAGCGCCATGGTCACCTCGCGGCCGAACCCGGCGCTGTTGACCAGCGTCAGGCTCGCCACCCGGGCCGGCTCGGACGCCGCGAGGCGCATCGCCACCGCCCCGCCCAGGGAGTTGCCGACCACGTGCGCCGGCCGGTCGACGCCGACCGCGTCGAGGTAGTGGGCGGCGAAGTCGGCAAGTGCCGGCAGGGTGCAGGGGCGGGCCATCGGCAGCGAACCGCCGTAGCCGGGCAGGTCGACGCTGTGCACCCGGAACCGCTCGGCGAGCAGGTCGTGCAGCTGCGTGAAGTCGCGCAGGGTGCGGCCGATGCCGTGCAGCAGCAGCACCGGGGGCCCGTCGCCGTCGACGCGGTGACGCACCCGCCGGCCCTCCACGGTGACGTGCCGGTGCCCGCCCGGGGCGGTCATGCCGGCTCCCCGGCCGGGTCGGCCGCCGGGGCCGCCTCGGGTTGCCGCTGCGCCGGGGCGGGCTGCGGCTGGGTCGGGGCAGGCTGCCGCTGGGTCGGGGCGGGCTGGCCGGTGGTGAGCTGGCGGGTGGACTCGCCCGCGATCCGGTTGAGGCCGAAGGCCAGGACCCGCTGGTACGACGCCGGCGCCACCCGGGCCAGCAGGTCGGGCAGCTTCGCCGACCAGCCGATCAGCACCCGGCCCCGGCGGCGCTGCACGCCGCGCAGGATCACCTCGGCGGCGGTGGCGGGGTCGATGGTGAGCAGCCGCTCGAACTGCCGGCGGCCGGTCTCGAACTCCTCGGCGGGCACGCCGGCGCCCACCCGGGCGTTCTGCGCGATGCGGGTGCGGATGCCGCCCGGGTGCACGCAGGTCACCCCGATCCCGTCGCCGGCCAGTTCCTGGCCCAGCGCCTCGGTGAAGCCGCGGACGGCGAACTTGCTGGCCGAGTAGGCGGTCTGCCCGGCCGGGGCGATGATCCCGAACAGGCTGGAGACGTTGACGAGGTGGGCGCCCGGCTCCGCCCGCAGCGTGGGCAGCAGCGCGTGGGTCAGCTGCACCACGGCCCGGAAGTTGACGTCGACGACCCAGTCGAACTCGTCCAGGGTCACCTGGTCGAAGCGACCTCCCAACGCCACGCCGGCGTTGTTGACCAGCAGCCGGATCGCCGGATGCCGGCGCCGGAGGGCCTCGGCCGTGCGGGCGGTGGCGGCGGCGTCGGCCAGGTCGACCAGGTAGGTGGTGAGCTGCCGGTCGGGGTAGGCGGCGCGCAGCTCCGCGACGACCGTGTCGAGCCGCCCGGCGTCGCGGTCGAGCAGCACCAGGTCGCTGCCGCGGCGGGCGAGTGAGTGGGCGAGCGCCTCCCCGATCCCGCTGGCGGCGCCGGTGACCACTGCCGTGCCGCCCGCGAAGACGTACCTACGCACGGACGGTCCTCCTTTCCGGTGTGCCGGCGCGGGAGAACCGCACGCCGGGGTCGGTGAGCCGGCCGCGCCGCATCAGCAGCACGTCCCGCGGATAGTTCTGGTGCAGCCGCCACGGCGCCCGGGCACCCTGCCTGGGCAGGGCGTCGACGCTGCGCAGCACGTAGCCGGCCGTCAGGTCGATGAGCGGCACCAGCTCGCCGTCGGCGGGCGGGAGCGGGGTGACGACCTGCTGGCCGGTGCGGTCCAGGTGCCGCAGCAGCCGGCAGACGTAGGTGGCGACCAGGTCGGCCTTCAGCGTCCACGAGGCGTTGGTGTAGCCGATGGTCATCGCGAGGTTCGGCACCCCGGAGAGCATCATGCCCTTGTAGGCGACGGTGCCGGGCAGCTCCACCTCGGCGCCGTCCACGGTCAGGGTCATGCCGCCGAGGGCGAGCAGGTTGAGCCCGGTGGCGGTGACGACGACGTCCGCCGCCAGCTCCTCGCCGGAGGCGAGCCGGATGCCCCGCTCGGTGAAGGTGTCAATCGTGTCGGTGACCACCGACGCGCTTCCCCGCGCCACCGCGGCGAACAGGTCGCCGTCGGGCACCACGCACAGCCGCTGGTCCCACGGGTCGTAGCGCGGCGAGAAGTGCCGGTCGACGTCGTAGCCGACCGGCAGCCGGCCCCGGGCCGCCCGCAGCAGCAGCTTCCTGACCAGGGCGGGGGCGCGCCGGCTGAGCTGGAAGTTGGCGGTGGCGAGCAGGATGTTCTTCCAGCGCACCACCGGATACGCGGCCGCCGCCGGCAGCCAACGGCGCAGCGCGTCGGCGAGCACGTCGCGCGAGGGCAGCGCCATGACGTACGTGGGTGAGCGCTGGAGCATGGTCACGTGGGCGGCGCGCTCGGCCATCGCCGGCACCAGGGTCACGGCGGTGGCGCCGCTGCCGATCACCACCACCCGCTTGCCGGCGTGGTCGAGGTCCGCCGGCCAGTGCTGCGGGTGCACGATCCGCCCCGCGAACCGGTCGGTGCCGGCAAACCGTGGCGTGTAGCCGGCGTCGTAGCGGTAGTAGCCCGCGCAGACGAACAGGAACGAGCAGGTCAGCGTGACCGCCGCGCCGGTGTCGTCGCGGTGGGCCTGCACCGTCCAGCGGGCGGTCCCGCTGTCCCAGTCGGCGCGCACGACCCGGTGCCGGAAGCGGACGTGGTCGGTGACGCCGTACTCGTCGGCGGTGCGGCGCACGTAGTCGCGGATGGTGTCGCCGTCGGCGATGGCCTTCGGGGCGGTCCACGGCGTGAACGAGTAGCCGAGGGTGAACATGTCGGAGTCCGACCGGACGCCGGGATAGCGGAACAGGTCCCAGGTGCCGCCGATCGCGTCGCGGGCCTCCAGCACCGCGTACGTCTTCTCCGGGCACTCGCGGCGCAGGTGACACGCGGCACCGACCCCGGAGAGGCCGGCACCGACGATGAGCACGTCGACGTGGTCGGTGGCCATCTCCGTCTCCCGTCCGCCTGTGACACCGGACACTAGCCAGGGCCGTCGCGGCTCGTCAACACCCTGTCGAGAGAAGTCGACAGGGTGTTGATCCGGTGTAGAGTCACGCGGCATGACCCCCGCCCGTACGGCCGCCGGGAACCCCACCGGGCGCGGACGGCGCCCGGCGCGCTCCGCCGGTGACGAGCGGGAGTCGGCCATCCTCGCCACCGCCGAGCGGCTGCTGCGGCAGCGGGCCTTCGCCGACATCTCCATCGACGACCTGGCGCGGGGCGCGGGCATCTCCCGGCCCACCTTCTACTTCTACTTCCCGTCCAAGGACGCCGTGCTGCTGACGCTGCTGGACCGCGTCACGGAGGAGGCCGACGCCGCCGCCGGGGACGTGCTGGACCGGCTGGCCGAGGACCCCCGCGCACGCTGGCGGGAGCTGATCGGCCGGTTCCACGAGACGTTCGGCGCGCACCGCGCGGTGGTGCTGGCCTGCGCCCAGGTGCGCGGCACCAACGCCGAGGTGCGCCGGCTCTGGGCGGCCGTGCTGGAACGCTGGGTGCACGCGATCGAGACCGCGATCGAGGCCGAGCGGCGGCGCGGCGCGGCCCCCGACGGCGTGCCGGCCCGCGACCTCGCCATCGCGCTGAACTCGATGAACGAGCGCGTCTGGTACGCCACCTTCGCCGGCGACGGGCCGGCGGTGGCCGAGCGGGACGTGGTCGACGTGCTGCGCGACGTCTGGCTGGCGGCGATCTACCGCGACACCGCTCCCCCACCAGCCTGAGCCCGCCGCGCCGGCCGGGTGCGGCGCCCCGGTGAACACCGCCCGGCTGGGTAAATCCCCCACCACGCCTCGCCACCTGCTAAGGCGAGCCTTGATCGTTGACGGTTCAGGTGCTGGATCGCCTGCGTGTCGCGTCGATCAGCCGTCAAAGACCGTGGGAACCGGCGGGGTGGGGCGAGGCAGGGTGGGCAGGGGCGGGTGGTAGCGGCGCCTGGCGTCGAGGGGTGGGACCGATCGCTACGCACCGCCTTCGGTCGCCTCAGCCGGAGGCCGCGCCTCCGGTGTCTGCCGTAGCGCTCCGCCTGCGCGGATCTCGTCCAGCCGGGCTTCGAGGATCATGACCTGGGTGACCGAACCGCCGCCGAGCCAGCGCCCACACCAGCGGCACGGCGACCAGGCCCAGCAGGCCCCAGGGGTGGCGGGCCGTCTCGACGGCGAAGGCGACGGGGCGGCCGGGCAGGTCGATCCGGCCGTGCAGTTCGTGCCGGCCGACGGTGGCCACGTCCATCGGGACCGTGATCCGGTACTCCCGCGTCTGCCCGGCACCGATCGTGCCGAGCGACGGGGCGTCGACGACCTCGTGCACCCGCCCGGGCCGCCCGAACAGCAGCGAGAACGGCGGGTCGACCGCGTCGGCGGAGCCGGCGTTGCGCAGGGTCAGGTCCACGGTCAGATCCCCCGGCAGGCCGAACCAGCCCGGCGCCCCGGAGCGGTCTGTGGCGCGCAGCCCGGCGACGACCAGCTCGGCGGCGCCGACCGTCACGGGGGCGGGCGGCGCGTTCACGCCGGTCAGCGGCAGGGCGACGGTGGCGCGGGTGGTGCCGGTGGGCGTACGGGCCCGCACCAGGCAGGGACAGGCGACCGGCGGGGCGGCAAGCACCACCGGCAGGGTGACCGCGCCGGACGGCGGCACCTGTCCATGGCCGGCCCTGTTGGTCGCGCAGTCGAGCGCGCCGCGCCGCCCATCGTTGCCGCAGACCTCGATCTGCACGGTGCCGGCCGGCCACCCGGTGAGGGTCACCAGGACCTGCTCGCCGGCCCGGAACGTGCCGTCCGGCAGGGCGATCCGCGGCGCCGGCGATGCGTCGGCGGGCGGGGACGAGGGCGCGACAGCGGACGCCGGCGTGGGCGGGGACGAGGGCGCGGCGGCTTGTGCTGGCGTGGGCGTGGGCGCGGGCGCGGCGGCTTGTGCTGGCGTTGGCGTGGGCGCGGCGGCGGGCGCCGGGGCGGCCAGCGTGAGCAGCGCCACGCCGAGCGGCAGGAGTCGGGTCACGGTGTGCCGATCGCGGGGTCGGTCCCGGGCCGGGCGGCCGGTGCGCCGGACGCGGTCTCGGCGGGCGGCGTGGTCCTGCGGCCAGGATCCGCCGTCGGGTCCTGGGCGGGCGGCGTGGCCTCGCGGCCCGGGTCCCGGGCGGGCGCGTCGGTGCCGGCCGCCCGGGCGGCGACGGCGCGGCGGCGCCAGCGGAGGGCCAGCCAGCCGGCCAGCGCGGCCAGGGGGACGAGCAGCAGCCACGGCGGCGCCCACGTGCTCGCGGAACGGAGCACCGGCGGCAGCGCGGTGTCCACGGTGGTCGGCGCCAGGTCGACCTCGGCGGTGAGCCGGAGCGCCGGTGGTACGCCGGTGACCCGCTCGGTGACGGTGAAGACCCCGCCGGGCAGCAGCTCGGGCAGGTCGACCGGCGCGGTACGGGCCAGCCGCCAGCCGAACGGCCCGTCGACGGCCACCGTGCCGGTCCCGCCGACGCGGACGTTGCCGGTGTTGCGCACGCGGTAGCTGACGACGGCGTCGCCGCCACCGGCCGGGTTGATCGGGTTGTCGTAGCTGACGCTCACCGACTCGATCGCGACGGCGGGGCGGATGTCGCCGGTGACCCGGAGGTAGACCCGCGCGGCCAGCCGTTGGTCCACCCGGACCTGCTGCCCGTCGGGGGTGGTGCGGGCCTGGCTGATGGCGGCGATCACCCCGCCCGCGTGGTCGCCCGGCGTGGCGTTGGCGGGCACGCTCAACCGGAACGGGATGTCGGCCCGGCGCCCCGGCGCGACCGTCCAGTTCGGTCGGTCGAAGCGGATCCAGGAGCCGACGTCGGTGGCCGCCCGGTCCGCCGGCAGCAGGGCGAAGGCCCCGTCGGCGGTGGTGTAGGCGTCGGTGCCGTACACCTGGAAGGTCAACGGCCGGTCGCTCAGGTTGGTGACACCGACGTGGTCGGTGAGGGTGCTGCCGGGGGCCAGGTCGTAGATGAAGTAGTTGCGCCCGGTCGGGCCGTCCGGCCCGGACGGCTGTACCGCCCAGCGGGTGGCGGCCGCGCCGGGTGCCGGGGACGGGTCGCCGGCGCGCGCGGGCGCGGACGGGCTGCCGGTCGGCGACGGGGCGGCGGCGGCCGGCGGCGCCAGGGTCGCCGTGAGCAGCGCGGCGGCGAGCGTGACACAGGTCCGGGACAGGAGGGTGACGAGGGGCATGCCGGGCTCCGGAGAGGCGAGACGGTGGGCGGGACGGCCGGTGGGGCGGGACGTGTCGTCCCGCCCCACCGGTGACCCGACGCCGACCTAGGAGAGGGTCAGGGTGAGGGTCGCGGTGTAGCTGCCCGGCGCGGCGGATGCCGGTACGCCGAGGTTCAGCTGGGCACCGCAGGTGAAGGTGCCACCGCTGGCCCCGGCCGCCGAGGTGCACAGCGCCCGGGCCTCACCAAGGCCGGCACCGGGCGCGGCCACCGCGCCCGGGACGACCGTGCCGGGGTTGCCGGCCAGCGGATCGTCGACCGCGACCGCGCTCGGCGCCCAGCCGAGGTTGTTCGCGGCGATGACCCCGCCGGTGCTGGAGCTGAAGTCGGAGACCTGCCCGACGAGACTCCAGCCGGCGTTGGTGCCCCGCAGGTCCGCCACGGTGGCGTCGTGCAGGGCCCCGCTGGCGACCTGGCCGTTGGCCACGGCCGGCAGTGCGACGGCGGAACCGGCCACCCCAAGGGTCAGCGGGCCGCCCGTCACGGTGGCGGTGATGCGCTGTTCGGCATCGCCCGCACCGCTGCCGGCACCCGTGAAGGTGACCGGCGTGAAGGTGTCCTGGCTGCGGTCCGCCGAGCCGCGCGCCGCGAACGTGATGACGTAGCACTGCACGGCGGTGCAGTCGACCTGCTTACCGGTGCTGTCGGTGTAGACCGCGCTGACCGGGAGGGTGGTGCGGAACGTGCCGTCGGCGTTGAGCTTGTCCCGCGACTCGGTCGGCTCGTTGCCCGCGCTCACCCACTTGGTGACCTGGAGCACGCCGGCGTTCGTCCAGTGCTCGTCGACCTTGGGGCCGAACGAGACGTAGATGCCGGCCGCCCCGTTGGCGGCGGGGTCGAAGCCGGAACCCTCGACGGTGATCGTCGCGCCCGACGGGTCGAGCCCGCCGGCCGGGGTGACGGCCACCGCCGGACGCGCCGGCCCGGAGTCACCCGTGGTGAAGGTGAACGACACCGGGTCGAGGGCGTCACCCGCGGCGTAGAAACCGTTGAACGCCGAGGCGCCCGTCTCGGTCAGCGTCGCGGCGAGGTTGATGCCGGTCACCGTCCCCGCACCGCCACCCGGGTTGCCGTCGCCGACGGCGAGGGTGGCGACGGTCGCCTGCCGCACCGAGACCGGTTCGGTCATCGACGTGACCAGGTCGACGTCCGCCTTCAGGGAGGCGGTGCCGCCCGAGACGACGACCGTCGGGTTCGCCAGGGTGATGGTGAACAGGTGCGACGGGTACGAGAAGACCACGGTGCCGCCGTACTCGGCGCTGGTGGCACCGGTGGCGGCGTCGTGGGTGCCTCCCGTCGACGGGAAGGCGAACGTGCCGTCGGCGTTGATGGTGGCGCCGTTGCTCGCCGCGATCGGCGGGTTGCCGTTGCCGCCCGAGACGTAGTTGCGGAACGACTGCTTGAAACCCCAGGTCAGGGTGCCACCGGTGATGTCGGCCTCGGCTGCCGAGGCGGGGCCGGCGTTGACGAGCGCAGCCGACAGGCCGAGCGCGGCGACCGCCGCCCAGCGCATCGACTGCCGCCAGACGTGACCGGCTCTGGATCGGACCATGCTGGATTTCCTCTCTTGATCCGTTACGGACGGTGAGTAAGGTAAGGCAATCCTAAATTTCCGGTCCATCGGTGATCAGGTTTGGGATCTTGACCAAACAACTACTTGTGAGCTGGGCTCATCTAACTTAGGTTAGCCAAACCTAAGTCTGCTCGGCCGCGCGGCCGATGCTTCCGTGAGGAGCCCGATGCGAACACGGCGTCACGTCTTCCTGGCCGCCTTGATTACTGTGGGTATCGTCGTCACCGCGTCCCCCGCGCACGCGGGCACCGGCCGCGGCACCGGCGGCCAGACGCTCACCGCCACGCCCAGCACCGGGATCAGCCGGTCCGGTGCGACAGTCACCGTCTCCGGCAGCGGCTACGACGTCACCAAGGGCATCTACGTGGCGTTCTGTGTGGACAACGGGCCCGGCAAGATGCCGAGCCCGTGCGGCGGCGGCGCCGACATGACCGGCGAACTCGGGGCGTCGCACTGGATCTCGTCGAACCCGCCCGCGTACGGGGAGGGACTGGCCGTGCCGTACGGGCCCGGCGGTTCGTTCCGGGTCACCCTCAAGGTCACCCCGAAGATCGGTGGCGTGGACTGCACCACCAGCCGGTGCGCGGTGATCTCCCGCGCCGACCACACCCGTACCACCGACCGTTCCCAGGACGTGCGGGTGGCGGTGACCTTCGCCCGGTCCGCCACCGCGCCGGCCAGCCCCCGCCCGGCGACGTCCAGCACCACCACCCCCGGCCGCGCCCCGGGGGCCACCACCGGGGCACCGGGCGGTGCCGCGCCGGCCACCACGGCGCCCCGGTCCGCTCCCGCCGCCCCCGCCGGCTCGCCGGTGGCCGTCCCCGCCGGGGACGGGGCCGCCCCGACCGCTGCCGCCCCCAGCGAGCTGGCCATCAGCCGGGTCAGCACCGCCACCGACGCCGGTCGCGGATGGACCATCGGCCTGGTGGTCCTGGCGCTGTCGGCCACGGCCCTGCTCGGCCTGCGCACATGGCGCCGCCGCGGGCAGGCCCGGTGACCGGGACCGCCCGGCGTCGCCGACCCGGGCCGGCAACCGCCCGCCGGGGTGCCGTCGCCGCCGCGGTGGTGCTGCTCCTCGGGGCCGCCGCCTGCTCCGCGCCCACCTCCGGTGCGACACCGGCGGCCGTACCGACGAACTGCGGGCCGGTCACCGCCACCCTGGGCGACAACGACGTCAACGCGTTGCGGCCGGCACCGACACCCACCCTGCCGGCCACCGTCGCCTCCGCCGACGGCACCACCGTGACCGTCACCGACGCCAGCCGCATCCTGCCGGTGAACCTCTACGGCTCGATCGCCGAGACCGTGTTCGGCCTCGGCCTCGGCGACAACGTCATCGGCCGGGACACCTCGACCACCTTCCCGGCGGCGGCGCACCTGCCGGTCGTCACCCCCGCCGGGCACGACCTCTCCGCCGAGGCGGTGCTCGCCCTGAACCCGACCGTGGTGCTCGCCGACGACAGCACCGGGCCACCGGAGGTGCTGCGTCAGCTGCGCGCCTCCGGCATCCCCGTCGTGCTCATCGAGGCCGAGCAGACGCTCGCCGCCGTACCGGGCCACGTCCGCGCCGTCGCGGCGGCCCTCGGCGTCCCGGCGGCCGGCGAACAACTCGTGTCCCGGGTGGAGAGCGAGATCGCGGCCGCCCGCCGCGGCGCGCCCGCGGACGGGGCACCGCGGATCGCGTTCCTCTACCTGCGCGGCACCGCCGGCGTCTACCTGATCGGCGGCAAGGGCGCCGGCTCGGACGCGATGATCGAGGCGATCGGCGGGGTGGACGCCGGCAGCGCCATCGGCCTGGCCAGGTTCCGCCCACTGACCAGCGAGGGCCTGATCAACGCCGCGCCGGACGTGATCCTGGTGATGAGCGCCGGGCTCGCCTCCGTCGGCGGGGTCGACGGCCTGCTGAAGCTGCCCGGGGTCGCGCAGACCCCGGCCGGCGCGGCCCGCCGGATCGTCGACATGGACGACGGCACCCTGCTCACCTTCGGCACCCGGTCCGGGCGGACGGTGCAGGCCCTGGCCACGGCCGTGTACTCCTGCGGCAAGCCGTCGTGACCGGCGTCGACACCCCCGTACGGCCAGCGGCGAAGCCCGCCGCCAGCCGCCCGACCCGGCGCGGTCCGGTGCTGCTCGCCGGCCTGGGCGCCGCCCTGCTGCTGATCGTCCTGGTCGCGGCGGGCCGGGGGCAGGTGCAGGTCTCCCCCGCCGAGGTGCTCGGCTCGGTCCTGCACCGGCTCGGCCTGGACGTCGGCGCCCTGCCGACCAACCCGCAGGGCGAGAACGCGCTCTGGATCGTCCGGTTCCCCCGGGTCGTACTGGCCGCCGTGGTGGGCGCCGCGCTCGGCTGCGCCGGGGCCGTCATGCAGGGCGTCTTCGGCAACCCCCTGGCCGAGCCCGGCGTCATCGGGGTCTCCGCGGGGGCGGCGGTCGGGGCGGCCCTCGCCATCGTCACCGGTGTCACCGTCCTGGGTGGCTGGACGGTGCCCGCCGCCGCCTTCGCCGGAGGGCTGGCCACCACGTACGCCGTCTACCTGCTGGCCCGCTCCAACGGCCGGACCGAGGTGGTGACCCTGGTCCTGACCGGGGTCGCGGTCAACGCGGTCGCCGGGGCGGTGATCGGACTCCTGATGTTCGTCGCCGACGAGTCCGGCGTGCAGGCCATCGCCTTCTGGAACCTGGGCAGCCTGGCGTCGGCGAACTGGTCGGCGGTCACGCTGGCCGCGCCCTGCCTGGCGGTCGGTCTCGGCGTCGCGTACGCCGACGCCCGCCGGCTCGACCTGCTCTCCCTCGGCGAGCCCGCCGCCCGGCACCTCGGGGTCGACGTCGAACGGCTGCGGATCCGCATGATCGTGGTCACCGCGCTGCTCGGCGCGGCGGCCGTGGCCTTCACCGGCATCATCAGCTTCATCGGCCTGGTGGTGCCGCACCTGGTCCGGATGGTCGCCGGACCGGGGCACCGTGTGCTGTTGCCGGCCAGCGCCCTGGGCGGCGCGGTCGTGGTGATCGCCGCCGACCTCGCCGCCCGTACCCTGGTCGAACACCAGGAACTCCCCCTCGGCGTGCTCACCGCCGTCGTCGGCGGGCCGGCCTTCTTCTGGCTGCTGCGCCGCACCCGCAGCCGGGCCGGAGGCTGGGGATGAGCCCGCCGGGAGGCGGGACGGCCCGCCCCCGGGTGCGCGTCCCGCGGCGGTGGGCGGCGCCCCGCGTGCCGACGCCGGCGCCGGCGGGGGCCACCCGCGTCCAGGTCACCGGCCTGCGCGTCGCCCGCTCCGGGCGACCCGTGCTGGACGGGGTCGACCTGCGGATCCGGGCCGGCGAGGTGCACGCCCTCGTCGGACCGAACGGCGCGGGCAAGTCCACCCTGCTCGCGGCCGTCAGCGGCGACCTGCCGCCCGTGGCGGGCACCGTCGAGATCGACGGATCGCCCCTGGCGAGCTGGTCGGCGGTGGAACTGGCGATGCGTCGCGCCGTGCTCCCCCAACGCAGCACGCTGAGCTTCCCGTTCACCGTCGACGAGGTGGTGCGGATGGGACGGGCGCCGTGGGCGGGCCGGCCCGAACAGGACCGGGACGACGTGGTCGTCGCCGACGTCCTTGAGCAGTGCGACGTGGCCCGCTTCGCCGACCGCCCGTACCCGTCGCTGTCCGGTGGCGAACAGGCGCGCGTCGCGCTGGCCCGGGCGCTCGCGCAGCAGGCCACCGCGCTGCTGCTCGACGAACCGACCGCGGCCCTCGACCTCGGCCACCAGGAGCTGGTCATGCGGATCGCCCGGGACCGGGCGCGGGCCGGCGACGCCGTGGTGGCGGTGCTGCACGACCTGACCCTCGCCGGCGCCTACGCGGACACCGTCACCCTGCTCGCCGAAGGTCGGGTGCGCGCCGCCGGCCCGCCGACGGAGGTGTTCACCGCACCGCTGCTCAGCGAGGTGTACCGACACGACGTCGAGGTCGTGCCGCACCCACATACCCGGCTACCGTTGGTCGTTCCCCGACGACGGAGACCGGCCCCCGTCAGCATGGAGGAGAAATGAGCCCGACCAGCACCCCGTTCTCGGCCGAACTGCGGGCCGCCAGCGCCCAGGCCCACCAGACCGCCGAGTCCCAACGCTACGTCTCGGCGCTGGTGGCCGGCGATCTGGACCGCGCCGGCTACACCGCGCTGGTGATGCAGCACCACGTGATCTACGAGGCGCTGGAGGGTGCCGCCGAGGCGATGCGCCACGACCCGGTCGCCGGCCCCTTCGTCGACGACGCGCTGACCCGGCTGCCCGCCCTCGCCACGGACCTGGAGTTCCTGGTCGGGCCCGACTGGCGCGGCCGGATCGAGCCCACCCCGGCGACGGTCGCGTACGCCGGGCGCCTCGGCGCCGTCTGCGCCACCTCGCCGGAGCGGTTCATCGCCCACCACTACACCCGCTACCTCGGCGACCTCTCCGGCGGCCTGCACATCGGCCGGTCCGTCGCCCGGCACTACGGGCTGACCGGGGACGCCGGCGCGGCGTTCTACCGGTTCGACCGGATCACCAGCCCGAAGACGTACAAGGACGCCTACCGGGCCAGGCTCGACGCATTGCCGCTCGACGAGGAGGGGCGGGCCGCGCTGCGGGCCGAGGTGCTCGTGGCGTACCGGCACAACACCGAGGTCTTCGCCGACCTGGCCCGGTTCGTCCCGGCCGGGGAGACGGAGGTGGCGGCATGAGCGCCCCGTTCACCCCCGAGGTGGTCGCCGCCGTCTGCCGGCACATGAACGACGACCACCCCGAGGACTCGCTGCTCATCTGCCGCGCGCTCGGCGGGCAACCGGCGGCCACCCGGGCCCGGGCCACCGGCCTGGACGCCGAGGGGATGGAGTTCGCGGCCACCGTGCACGACATCGAGGTCCCGGTGCGGGTGCCGTTCGCCTACCGGCTGACCGAGCGCCCCCAGATCCGGCAGGAGGTGGTGCGGATGTACCGGGAGTCGTGCGAGCAGCTCGGGCTCCCACCGCGCCCGGCCGGCTGACCGACCGGCGGGGAACGCGACGTCCGATCACCGCCAGCACCGGCTCGCCGGCTCGCGGAGGGCTGGAAGATGCGCCACCGGCTCGGCTCGGCTCGGCGTCGCGCCGAGCCGGTGGGACCGTCGCCGGTCAGCCGGGCGACGCCCGGGTGAAGTCCATCGTCCAGTTGGTCTCCCAGGTGCGCTCGCCGTCGGTGGAGAACGCCTGCTCCCAGCGGCACGAGGTCGGGGTTATCGCGGACCAGACGAACCGGCACCGCACCGGGCGCCCCTCGTCGACGTCGTCGGCGAGGAAGGTGCCCACCCTGTCGACGAACCGGCCCACCACCGGCGGCAGCTCCAGCATCCCGCGCCGGCTGTTCATCCAGTAGATGGACCAGGTGCCGGTCGCCGGATCGAAGATCCGCACGGTCGCTCCGGAGAAGCCTCGGGTGGGAAAGGTGATGTCGTCGAAGCTGCCGGCGCCGTCGAAGAAGCTCCGGGCCACGGAGACCCCGGGGAACTCGTCCCAGTCGTCGCCGCCGACGTGCCGCTCGCGCAGACGGCGGTTGGCCACGTTCCACGTGCCGACGAGGAAGTCGAAGTCGCCCATCAGTGGCCCACCGGCCTGTCGGCGAGCCAGCCGGTCGGGTCCGGGCGCTCCGGCGCCAGCAGCTGCCGGGCCCAGGCGGCCCGCTCGTGTTCCAGCACGCCCGGTGGTTCCTTGTCGCGAAAAGCCATGCCCGGACGGTACGGACGCTTCACTGACACCTACTGTCAGCGGAATGCGGGCCAGTCGACTCCTCTCCCTCCTGCTGCTGCTCCAGACCCAGGGGCGGATGACGGCAGCGCAGCTCGCCGAGCGGCTGGAGGTCTCCACCCGCACCGTCTACCGGGACGTCGAGTCGCTGCACGCGGCCGGCATCCCGCTCTACGGCGAGGCCGGGCACGCCGGCGGCTACCAGCTCGTGGAGGGCTGGCGGACACGGCTGACCGGGCTGACCGCGCAGGAGGCCGAGCGGTTCTTCCTCGCCGGGCTGCCCGGTCCCGCCGCCGAGCTGGGCTACGGGGCGGCGGTGGCCGCGCTCCAGCTCAAGCTGCACGCCGCGCTGCCGCCCGAGCTTGCCGACCGGGCCGCGCGGATCCAGGAACGCTTCCACCTGGACGCCCCCGGCTGGTTCGCCGACGGCGACGCCTCACCCCACCTGGCCGAGGTGGCCGAGGCGGTCTGGCGGCAGCGCCGGGTCGCGGTGCGTTACCGCAGTTGGACCGACGAGGCCGACCGGGTGCTGGACCCCTACGGGCTGGTCCTCAAGGGAGGCCGGTGGTATCTGGTCGCCGGCCGGCCCCGCCACGACGGTCCCGCCGCCTACCGGGTCAACCAGATCCTGTCGCTGGTGACGCTGGGCGAGGAGTTCGCGCGCCCGACAGGCTTCGACCTGCCCGCGTGGTGGCGGGCGTACGTGGTGCGGTTCCGGGCCGGCCTGCACCGCGGCGACGCGACGATCCGGCTCTCGCCCGGGGGCCGCGAACGGCTGCGGGAGATCGTCAGCCCGCTGGTGGTGACCGCCGTCGACGAGACCGCCGGCCCACCCGACGACGCCGGCTGGGTGACGGCCGTCGTCCCGATCGAGTCGCTCACCCACGCGCACGGCGAACTGCTGCGGCTCGGCGCGGACGTGGAGGTGCTGGCCCCGGCCGCGCTGCGGGACCGGCTCGCCGCCACCGCCGCCGCTCTGGCGGCCCTGTACGGCCCACGCCCGGCTGGCATCGGCACATCGTGATCTCGTCGATCGGGCGCGGCGCCACCGGTGGGCAGAGGCGGGCCTGAGCCCCACCCACTCCACAGGGGACGGCGGCGGGGCGCCGATTGTCGGCGGAGTGTGCAACCCTGGTGGCGACTGCCCGGGTCACCGGAGGTGATGGCCACGCTACGACTTCGTGAACTCGTCGCCGTGCCCGGCACCACCGCACTGACCCTCGACGTTCCCGCCGGCGCCTCGGCGGCCCTGGTCGCCGCCCCGCCGGTGGGCACCGCGCTCGCCCGAGTGGTGAGCGGGCTGGCCGCCCCGGTTGCCGGCCGGATCCTGGTCGACGACCGGGAGGTGACCGCCCTGCCGCCGCCGCACCGCCGCATCGCCTACGTCCCGGCCGGTGGCGCGCTGCTGCCCCACCTGACCGTGCGCCGCAACATCACCTACGGGCAGCGCCGCCGGGAGCGGGTGCGGCAGATGGCCGACGACTGGACGGCGACGGTGGTCGACCGGCTGGAGCTGGCACCGACCCTCGAGTTACGGCCGCACCTGCTGTCGGAGGCGCAGCGGTTCCGGGTGGCGCTGGCCCGGGCGGTGGTCTGCCTGCCCGAGGTGCTGGTGATCGACCTCCCGACCGGGCCGGCCGGCGGTGGGCGACTGACCGAACTGGTCGGCCGGCTCGCCCCATCGCACACACCGGGGGCGGCCGTGCTGGTGTGCACCGCCGATCCGGGCGCGCTGGCCGACGTGCCGGTCGCCGTCGAGGTGGGCGCGTGACGCCGGCGGGGCGGCTGCGCCGCCGTACCCTGCTGCGGGCCGCCGCCACCACGGCCGCCGCGACCGTCGCCGGTTGCTCGCGCGCGGACCCGGCGGTCCAGGTCGCCGTGGTGTGGAGCGGCGGGGAGCTGGCCCGGTTCCGTGAGGTCGTGGCCGGCTACGACGGCCGGGTGCAGGTGATCAGCGCCGGCAACGACATCGACGCGTTCCTGCGCGCCCGCCAGCTCGCCGGCACCAGCCCCGACGTGGCGATCCTGCCCAGGTCGGGGCTGGTCATCGAGTACGCCCGGCGCGGCTGGCTGCGCGAGCTGAAGACCGCCGCCAGCTATGCCGTCCCGCCGGGCATGGCCGACCTGCTCACCGCCGACGGCAAGCGCTACGGAGTCTGGGTGAAGGCGGCCCACAAGTCGCTGTTCTGGTTCTACCGGAAGATGCTGCCGACACCGCCGCGCACCTGGGACCAGCTCGTGACACTCACCCGGCGGCTCGGGGCGCGGGCCCGGGCGGGCGACGGCCCGGCGCCGCTGTCCGTCGGCGCGGCCGACGGCTGGGTGCTCACCGACTGGTTCGAGAACGTCCTCGCCGACGTGTCCCCGCCCGGCCACTACGAGGCCCTGGCCCGGGGCGAGGCCGACTGGCGGAGCCCGCCCGTGCACACGGCACTGGACCGGCTCGCCGAGCTGTGGAGCATCGACGGGGCGTTTCCCGGCGGCGGCCGGCGCGCCCTGCTCACCCAGTACGAGGAGTCGGTGATCCAGGTCGTGCACCACCAACGGGCCACGATGCTCTTCGAGGCCGACTTCGTCGACGACGTCAGCCGCCGGTTCCGCCGGGGCACGGAGCTGCCGGAGACGTTCCGGTTCCCCGGCTCCCGGCACGCCGACAGCCCGCTGATCGTCGGCGGCGACGCGGCGGTGGCGTTCGCCGGCTCGGCCGGGGGCGCGCAGCTGGTCCGCTGGCTCAGCGGCGGCAACGCGTTCCAGCCGTGGCTGCGTGCCGGGGGTTACCTCTCCCCCAACGTGTCGGTGCCGCTGGACGACTACCGCGACCCGGTCCGCCGGCACTTCGCCGACGAGCTGCGGACGGCCGAGGCGGTGACCTTCGACCTCTCCGACCGGCTGCCGGGGCCGTTCACCGGCTCCGACGGGGTGGGCATCTGGCGGATCATGCAGGACTTCTTCGCCGACGTCACAGACGGCGTCGCCGCCGGTACGGCCACCCGCCGGGCCACCGGCCAACTCGCGGCCGCGGCCCGGTCGGCGGGTGGCGGCCGATGAGCCGGGTGCTGGGCGAGCTGGCGGTCCTCGACGACGTCGGGCCGCCACGGCGCGGCCGGGCCTACCCGGCGGCGGGGGCCACCTCGGCGCTGCTGCTGCCCGCCCTGCTGCTGCTCGGCGGCCTGGTGGCGTGGCCGGTGCTGCGTACGCTGCACGCCAGCGTCACCACCGACGGCCGGTGGGTCGGCGCGGCGCACTTCCGCACCGCGCTGGCCGCGCCCGGCACCGGTGCCGTGGTGGGGCGCACGCTGCTCTGGGCGCTGGTGGTGCCGGCGGTGGTCACCGTGCTGGGCTACCTGCTCGCCGCCGCCTCGCGCCGCTCGCAGGAGGGCGGGCTGGTCCGCCTCATCCTGGTCGTGCCGGCCGCGCTGCCGCTGGTGGTCACCGGCGTCACCTTCCGGCTGATGTACGACCCCGACCCCGGGCGCGGGCTGGCCACCCTGGTCGCCGCGACGCTGACCGGCCGGCCGGCGGCGGACGCTCCGCAGCTACTCGGCCCCGGCCTGGTCACGGTGGCGTTGATGTCCGCGTTCGTGTGGGCGTGGGTCGGGCTGGCCGTGCTGGTGTTCCGGGCCGCCCTCGACGCGGTCCCGCCCAGCCTCGCCGACGCGGTCCGCGCCTACGGCGGCAACCGCCGCGACGTGCTCTGGGACGCGCAGTGGCGCCCCCTGCTGCTGCGTACCGTGGCGGTGGTCTTCACCCTGGCGGCGCTCGGCACCGCCCGGACGTTCGACCTGATCCTGGTGATGGCGCCCGGCTCGGTGCGCGACGAGGCGTCGGTGCTCGCGCTGCGGGTCTGGCAGACCTCCAACGGCGCCACCACCGGCGAGGGCGCCGCGCTCGGGATGGTGTGGCTGGTGGCGGTGGCCGCCGGGGTGCTGGTCGCGGCGCTGTTCGTCCGGCAGGCGTGGCCGCCACCCCGGGATCCGGCGTCCGCCGGGCCCGCCCCGGTGACACCGGCGCCACGCCGGCTGACCAGGGTGCTGGCGGTGGGCGCGGCGGTCGCCTGGCTGGTGCCGCTCGGGGTGCTGCTCGCCACCTCGCTGCACGGGACGGTGGACGCGGCGGCCCGGGGCTGGTGGTCGAGCCCGCCCAGCCTCGACTCCTACCGGGGCCTGGTCACCGGCGCCGAGTTGTGGGGCACGCTGGGCTTCACGCTGGTGCTGGCGACCGTCGTCACCGCCGTGGTGCTGGGCGTCGCGCTGCTCGCCGCCTACCCGCTGGCCTGGCTGACCGGGCCGCCCGCCCAGGCCACCGGGCTGCTGCTGATGGCCGCCAGCATCGTCCCGGTGCAGGTCATCGCCGGGCCGGTCAACGAGGTGCTCGGCGTCGTGCTGTCCTCGGGCACGGCACGCGGCCTGGCGCTGGTGCACGTCGCGCTGGGCGTGCCGTTCGCCGTGCTGGTGCTGCGCAACGCGTTCGCCGACCTGCCCGCCGAGCAGGTGCGGGCCGCCCGGGCCGGCGGGCGGCACTGGTGGAGCACCCTTCGGCTGCTCGCCCGGCACAACCGCCCCGCCGTGGTCGCCGTCGCGGTGCTGGAGTTCGTGCAGGTGTGGAACGACCTGGTGGTGGGCCTGCTGTTCAGCGGGCCCGGCACGATGCCGCTCGGGCTGTTCCTGGCCGGCCAGACCCGGGGCTTCGTGGCCAACAGCGGGGCGCTCGCCGCCGGCTCGGTCATCGCCTCGGTCCTGCCGGTGCTGCTGGTGGTGCTGGCCCGCCGCCAGCTCGTCGCCGGCCTGGTCGCCGGGGGCGTGCGGTGACCGGGCCGGAGCCGCCCCGCCGCTCGCGGCGGCCACGCCGGCTGAGCCTGCTGCTCGCGATCGGCGGCGTGGTCGGCGGGACGGTCAGCGCGGTGCTCGGCAACGTCACCGGCAACCTGCTCTCCGAGCTCTCCGTCGCCCAGCTCGGCTCGGCCAGCGCCGGGGTGATCGTGCTCGGCCTCGTCGCCGCCGTCATCGTCGAGTGGCGCCGCCAGCGGCAACAGTCCGCGCCGCCGGGCGACGGCGAGCCGCCACCCGCCGTCGGCGCGCCCACCCTGCCTTGGACCACAGGGTTCACCGGGCGGGCCGGGCACATCGACGCGATCAGCGAGCTGCTGACCAAGGAGCACGCGGTGGCGGTGGTCGGCCGGCGGGCCGTCGGCACCTCCTCCTGCGCGATCCAGGCGGCCAACCTGTGCCGGGCCGACTTCCTCGACGGCCTGTACTACCTCGACCTGCGCCGGGACGGCCAGCCGCAGGGCGCCCGGCAGGTGCTGACCGCGCTGGCCCGGATCCTCGGCACCCGGCCGCCCGCGTCGGGGCGCGCCGCCGACCTCGCCGACGCCGCCGACGAGCTGAGCGGCCAACTCGACGGCCGGGCGGTGCTGGTGGTGCTGGACAACGTGGACGACCCGGCCCAGGTCCGGCCGCTGCTGCCGCCGACCGCGCGAACGTGCCGCCTGCTGCTGGCCGGCACCGGCGCGCTGGCCGCCCTGGACGGGGTGGTGGCGCACGGGCTCGCCGAGCCGGGCGCGGACGACGCCGTCGAGATCTTCGCCGCCGCGGGCGCCACCGCACCGGTCGCCCGGCCGCACCGCGCGGACCCGCGCACCGATCCGGCGGTTCGCGCGCTCGTCGAGCTCTGCGGGCGGCAGCCCCGAACGGTCGCGGAACTCGGCCGGCGTACGGCCCAGCACGGCTGGCGGCACACCGACGTGCGCGACGCGCTGCGCCGCGCCGTCGAGACGCCCCCGCACCAGCACGTCGCCGCCTCCCCGGCGACGCTGCTGGTGACCGCCCGGGACACCGCGTACCACGCGTTGGGTGGCGAGGCCCGGCGGCTGTGGCGGCTCATGTCGCTCAGCCCGGTGCCGCTGGGCCGGCCGACGATCGCGGCGCTCGCCGGGCGACGCCCGGACCGGGTGGCCGCCCTGCTGCACGAGCTGGCCACCGGAGGGTTCGTGACCGGCGCGCCCGGCGACCGCTACGAGGTGCGACCGCTGCTGGCCCCGTACGCCCGGATGCACCTGCGCCGCGACGAGCCGGCCCGGCGGCGGGTCGCGGCGCAGGCCCGGCTCACCCGGCACCTGGCCCGGCGGGCCGAGCGGCACGCCGCCAGCCTCGCGGTGTCCGGCTCACCGGACCGGGAGCCGACGCTGGCGCTGGACGACGACCCGTACGGCTGGTTCGACCTGCACCAGGAGCTGCTGCTGGCCGTGGTGAAGGTGCCGGCCGGCGCGGCGGAGACCCTGCCCCGGCGGGTGCGCCGCTGGTGGTTCCGGCTGGCGGTGGCGCTGTGCGGGTGGCTCGCCCACGCGGAGCGGCTCGACGAGTGGGCGGAGGTGTGCCGCACGGTGCTCGCCACCCCCACCGCCGACGACCGGCCGGAGATCGCCGGCTGGGCACACAACGAGCTGGGGGTGTTGCGCCGCCGCCGGCACGACCCGCAGGGCGCGGCGACGGCGCTCAGTCTGGCGGTGGCGGAGCGGGGCCGGCGCGGCACCGCCCAGGCGCGGATGAACCTCGGCCTGGTGCTGCTGGACCTGGGGCAGCTCGACGACGCGGTGGAGCACCTGGAGCTGTCGCGGCGGCACCGCGCCACGGCCGACCGGGCGGGGCACGCCCTGACCGACCTCGGGCTCGGTGCCGCCCGGTTGGCCCGGGGCGAGTTGGAGGCTGCGCACCGCCACCTCGTCCGGGCCGCGAACACCTTCCGCGCGCTCGGCGACGCCCGGGGCTACGCGGCGGCCCTGACCAACCTGGTGCTGGTGCACACCGGGCTCGGCGAGCACCTCGACGCGGCGCAGTCGTGGCGGGCGGCGCTACGCGAGTACGACTCCGTGGCCGACCCGACCAACCGGGCCGCCGCGCTGCTCAACGCGGGTGCGGCGCTGCTGGCCTCCGCGCCGGCCCAGGCGCGGCAGGCGTACGGGATGCTGGCGGAGAGCCGGCGGCTGCGCGACGGCCGGCCGACTGCCGGGTTGGGCCGGACGCTGCTGCACCTGGGCGACGCGGCGGCGGCCCTCGGCGACGCCGACGAGGCCCGGCGGCACTGGGCGGACGCGGCGAACGTCTGCGAGGAGGCGCGGGACGCCGACGGCCAGGCCGCGGCCGACGCCCGCCTGGTCGGTAGCGACACCCCGGCCTGAGCGGGCCGGGGTGACGCCTGGCGCGTAGGTGCCGCCCGCCCGTCGTCGGCGTGTCAGCCGTCCAGCCGGCGGACCATGTTCATGACGGTCTCGACCTGGGCGCCGCCCTTGATCGGGTAGTTGGTGGCGCCGAGGTAGCCCCACCAGTCCCAGCAGCCGTTCGGGTTCGTGGCCGCGGTGGTCGCCTGCGGATAGAGCACGATCAGGTTGTTGGTGTCGGCGTACTGGTTGAGGTTCGCCCGGTCGACGAAGGCGGTGCCGACCGCGCCGTGGCCCTGGAGGCAGCCGTGCAGCGCGACCAGCAGCCGGCACGACTGCCCGGCGGCGCAGGACGCCGGCACGTAGGCGAAGCCGTCGGCGCCCATGCTCAGCCCGGGAGCCCAGCCGTTGACGGCGTACGTGTGCTGGCTGAAGCGGATCAGGGTGCCGCCGAGCGGGCCGGTGTTCGGCGCGGCGACGGCGCCGAGCAGCTTGCGCAACAGGGCCTGCTGCGGGTCCGTGCCGCAGTCGTCGAGGTACGGCGACGCGGTGGCGGTGCAGCTCAGCGTCCCGTACGGGGTGACCCAGGCATGGCCGGCCGCCGAGCCGCTGTCGTACTGCACGTTGGCGCCGAAGTGCTGGTAGTAGCGGACCAGGTCGTCGGTGACGGACTTCTTCACCACTGTGTCGTTGCCGCCGTGGAAGACGTAGACAGGGTCGCCGGAGAGGTTCGCCACCGGGTCGACCCAGCCGTAGGAGGCCCACGTCCGGGTGTACGCCTGGAGGGCGGACACGTTGGTCGGGTACACGTTGTCGCCGCAGCCGTCGAGCGCCTGGGCGACGTTGTTCTGCGCGCAGTAGTACGGCCCGGCGGCGAAGACGGCCGCGCCCCGGATCCGCGACGAGTAGGCGACGTGGAGCTGGGTGGCGAGGTAGCCACCGGAGGAGACGCCGGTGACGTAGACGCCGGAGACGTTGTAGGCGCGCAGCGAGCCGGCCACCGGGGTCCGGGTGGCCGGCGTGGCGGCGTGCGCGGGGGCCCCGGTGGTGAGCACGAGCAGCAGGGCGGTGACGAGGGCGGCGGCGGCCCTCAGCGGTGTGGTCATGACGCTCTCCTGTCCGGGAGCGACGGCGGTGGCGCCGGCGTGCGCAGACGCTAACGTGACACCGGCCACATCGGACATGAGCGGCGCCGACACCTCGGGCGGCGCCGGAGTGTCGACCGTCGACACCGTCACCCGGGGCCCTGTTCACCGGGGCGGCGTTCCCGTGCCGGTCGTCGCGGCGGTGCCGGCGCCAGCCTCAACAGGTGAAGTCGACCTTGAGGGCCGCGACCTCCTGCCCGGCGACCAGCAGCACGGTGGTCGCCGGGTCGTCGCCCCGGCCGGCCGCTCGACGCCGTCGGTCAGCCGGAGGACGTCCGAGTACGGGCCGGCCAGCCGGGCGGCGAGGAACCGCACCAGCTTCGGCGTCGGTCAGCGGCGCCGCCACCAGGACCAGTTCGCCCTGGTGCTGGCGGGATGCGGGGCTTCCAGGGGACGGTTGGCGGCCCGGCGGGTGTCGATCATGGCGATGCCGAACAGGACGAACGCGGCCGTGATCCCGGCGGCCAGGGGCGGCGCGTTGATCAGCGGCAGGCCGGTGACGAGAAGAACGCCGATGCCCACCCAGCGGCGTGGGGAGACCCGTGAGAAAACGGCCCGCTCCAGGGCTGCCCGACCGACCAGGTAGAACGCCGGCCCGCCGAGGATCACGGCCAGCCACGCCGGATAGGTACGGCCGAGCGCATGGAGTTGGATCAGCTCGTGCCCGATCGCGGTGATCACGATTCCGAGGATCATCACCGCGTGGGCGAAGGAGACGAAGCGCCCCAGCGCCGCGGGGTCCCGGGCCTCGGCGACGGCCTCACCGAGCACCAGCCCCGCGCGCTGGAAGTAGATGCGCCACAACAGCACCGCGGTCACGAACGACACGACCAGCCCGACGGTCTGGTAGCCCCCGGCCCGGCCCGGCCCGCTGGCGTAGGTGATGCCGACAGCGAGGATCGTCTCGCCCAGGGCGATCAGCACCAGCTGGGTGTACCGGTCGGCGAGGTGGTGCGGCGCGACCGCCCACGCCGACGACCTGCCGTGCCGGAGGCCGGGCGCCGGCCAGCCCAACCGCGCCGCGCCGAGCTCGACGACCACGGCCAGGATCCACAGCGACAACTGCCAACGGCCGGGCACCAGGGCGCCGAGAATCCAGAGCGGTCCCGACACGACGAACCAGAGTGCGACACGCCAGTAGACCCTGGCCAGCGGATGCGTGCCGAGCAGATAGGCGAAGACCAGGAACCAGCTCACCTGGCTGACCACGTACGCCAGCGCGAACGCGAGGGCGCCGCCGCCGTCGAACACGTGTGGCGCGTTCGCCCCCATGATCAGCAGGGCGAACCCCGTACTCAGGATCGCCCACTGCGCCCGGGGAGTACGGGGATCGAGCCGCGCGGTGATGTAGGCGGTCATCGTCCACGCCCAGAGCAACGGCACGAACAGCAGCAGCGTGCGACCGAGGGTGGTCCAGCGCCTGCCGACGTCCGAGGCGTCCAGCCCCGGGTCCGCCATACCCGCCACCGCGGAGGCCACCAGCCGGTTGAGGGCGAACACCATCACCAGGTCGAAGAACAGCTCCACGTACGTGGCCTGCTGCGCGCTCTCCGGATTGCGCAGCAGGCTGACCCCGTGGCCCCGGCGCCAACGCCTCGATGTCCCACCCACCTCCCCATCGCAGCCGACTGACCCCCGGCCGGGGCGACAACCGCGGAATCTCGTCCCTGCCGGCTCGCGACGGCGGACGGGCCGGTGGAGGAGGTACGCCGCGGCTGGGCGCGACACCTTACTTAGGGATTGACCTCAGTGTCGTTCGGCTGCATACTTAGGTACATGCCTAAGCGATTGACGGGCGACGACGGGGCCCTCGACGGGGTGTTCCACGCCCTGTCGGACCCCACCCGCCGTCAGGTCGTCGAGCGCCTCGGCCAGGGGCCGGCCACCACCAGTGAGCTGGCTCGTCCGTTTGACATGGCACTGCCGTCGTTCACCCAGCACCTGGGCGTCCTCGAGCGCTCCGGCCTGGTGACCTCGGAGAAGAAGGGCCGGGTGCGCACCTACCGGCTCGTGCCGCAGCCACTGGAGGGCGTCGAGACCTGGCTGGCCGGGCAACGCGCGCTGTGGACCCGGCGCCTCGATCAATTCGACTCGTTTCTGTACGACCTGAAGGAGCAGGAGACATGACCGCCTACAGCACCGTGAACCCGGAGACCGACCTCGTCCTGGAGCGCACCGTCGACGTCGCCCCCGAGCTGGTCTGGAAGGCCTGGACCACGCCCGAGCTGATCGTGCGCTGGTTCGCCCCGAAGCCCTGGTCGACCGCGTCCTGCGAGATCGACCTCCAGCCCGGCGGAAAGTTCAACACCGTCATGCGCTCGCCCGAGGGCGAGGACTACCCGAGCACCGGATGCATCCTCGTGGTCGAGGAGGGTAGGAGGCTGGTCTTCACCTCGGGCCTGGGCCCCGGCTTCCGACCCCAGGCCAGCGGCGACGACCTCCCGTTCACCGCCGTCATCAGCATCGAGCCCGCGGGCGACGGCACGAGGTACACCGCCACGGCGCTCCACGCCGACGCCTCGGTGAAGAAGTCGCATGAGGAGATGGGTTTCGCCGAGGGCTGGAGCGCGGCACTGGACCAGTTGGTCGAGGTCGTGAAGGCCCTCTGACAGGGCCACGACCGCCGGGCCGCCAACATCTGAGCCTCGACTGTCGCACGGGTACGCCCGGGGCTCAGATGTTGGCGGAGTCGGGCGGCACGGCGGTCGGCAGGGCGGGCGCGCCGGCCAACGGGGCCTCGGTGTGGCAGGAGAGCCCCACCGTGTAGGCGGTCATCGACAGTGACCCGTACGCGTACCCGTCCACCAGCACCTCCGTCGCGTCTCCGGCGGCGCCGGCCAGGCCGGCCAGGTAGAGCAGCGGGATGAAGTGGTCCGGCGTGGGTACGGCCAGGCCGAAGTCGCGGTGCGCGTCCAGCGTCGCCACCTCGGTCGGCTCGCCGAGCATGACGTCCTTCGCCGCCTCGTCGAACCGCCGCGCCCAGTCGAACCCCTCGTCGACCATCCCCGGGTCCACCCCGCGCAGGTTGTGCACCACGTTGCCGCTGGCCACGACAAGCACCCCACGCTCGCGGAGCGGGGCGAGCCGCGCGCCCAGGTCGAGGTGGTGATCCAGGTCCTTGAACGCGTTGATGCTCAACTGGACGACCGGGACGTCCGCGGCGGGGAACGCGTGGGTGAGCACCGACCAGGTGCCGTGGTCGATGCCCCAGGAGTCGACGTCCGCGCCGACCCAGGTGGGGTGGACGACGTCACTGATCTCCTCGGCCAGCTCGGGCAGGCCGGGCGCCGGGTAGCGGAGGTCGAAGAGTTCCTGCGGAAAACCGTAGAAGTCGTGGATCGTCCTCGGCCGGGGCATGGCGGTGACGGCGGTGGCGCCGATGTACCAGTGGGCCGACACCACCAGGATCGCCCGGGGGCGCGGCACCGCCCGGCCGAAGACGCGCCACGCCTGCGTGTAGCGGTTGAGCTCCAGCGCGTTCATCGGACTGCCGTGGCCGATGAACGCGGCCGGCATCACCGGGACGCTCTGACCGCTCATGCTGCTCCCCCGAGCCGACAACGCCCCGTATTGTACCGGCCACCAGGAGTCAACAGACCGGCTACGACGCGACCGTCAGCCGCGCAGTTCCCGCCAGCTCAGGCGGCTGCCGCGCCAGGCGCTGGCGAGGATGCTCGCCGAGGTCCGACTGGGGCATTCCTGCACCTTGGATCGGCCGGAGGCGCCGCCGATCTGCACCTGCACGTCCCAGCGCTCCCCGTCCGTGCGGACATAGACATCCCGGCGCCCTCGCGCGGTCGCGTCGCCGTTCCACCAGTGCTCTTCAACCCTCACCCCGCGACCGTATAGCAATGCTCCCGCAGGCGGTACGGCCGAGGTGACCCACCGCCCGGGGGCCGGTCCGGATTCGACCTCGACCTCAACTTCGCTTGAGGTCATCCGGTCGCCCCCACGCCGCTGAAGGAGTACCCGCAGGACCAGCTCGCCGCCCTCGCCGAGGAGAACCTGACCCAACCGCACTGGTGGACGACGCGCAACCGGGAGGTCCACGAGCGGACGCACGACGGCATCGACGCCGTTGGGTACGTGGCCGCGCTGATCGTCCTCCGCCGGATGATCGCCAACCCGGGCGGCGACAGCGACCTGCCGTAGCCGGCGCCGCCGTGACCACCGACGCACGGGACGGCCATGATGGACGGATGGATGCCGAAGCGGTCACGGCGGAGGCCACCCGTCCGGTGCGCCGGCCGGTCCTGGTGCAGCGTTGGCACGATCTCGCCTTCGTGCACTGGGCCGTCGATCCGGCCGTCGTCGCGCCGCTGCTGCCACCGGGCACCCGCCCGGACGTCGTCGACGGACACACGTACGTGGGCCTCATCGGGTTCCGGATGGTGGGACTCGGTCCGCTCGCGGGGCCGGGGCTGCCGTACCTGGGCACGTTCTGCGAGACGAACGTGCGGCTCTACAGCGTCGACGGGGCCGGGCGGCGTGCGGTCGTGTTCCGGTCCCTGGACGCGTCCCGGCTGTTGGCGGTGGTGACGGCGCAGGCCACCCTGCGCCTGCCGTACAAGTGGTCACGCATGCGGCTGCGCCGCGACGGCGCGGTGCTGACCTACACCTGCCAGCGGCGGTGGCCGGGGCCGCGCGGCGCGACCAGCGCCATGAGCATCCGCGTCGGCCCGGCGGTCACCGAGCCGAGCCCGCTGGAGCACTTCCTCACCGCCAGGTGGGGGCTGCACGTGCGCGCGTACGGGCGGACGCTGCACATGCCCAACGTCCATCCACGCTGGCCGCTGCACCGCGCCGAGCTGCTGTCGCTCGACGACGAGCTGGTGCGCGGGGCCGGCCTGCCGCCGGTCGGGGCGGAACCCGCCAGCGTGCTGTACTCGCCGGGCGTCGGCGTCCGCTTCGGCGCTCCGACGACAGTCGCGCTCGACGGCCCCGGTCAGGCGGACGTGCCGGGTGCCAGGAAGCGGTAGCCGGGCACGGTCTCGGCGAACCAGCCGTCGACGCTGGCCAGGCCGCGCTCGTTGAGCTGGGCGTCGTGGATGGGGAACACCCGCCGCGCGCCGACGGCGACGGCGAAGTCGATCGCCTCGGTGAGCTTCAGCCAGGACGCCTGCGCCGGGACCAGCAGCGTCTCCACGGGCCGCTCCGGCCGGTGCAGCGAGTCACCGGGGTGGTAGACGTCGTCCCCGACGAGGTAGCCCAGGTTGGCGCAGTCGGGTTGGCCGCCGTGAATCGTCGCGTGCCGGCCGCCGAGCGCGGTCACGGTCAGGCCGGCGGCGGTGAACCGCTGGCCGGCGCCGACCCGGGTCACGGGCAGCGGAGCCAGGTCGGGCAGCGCGGCGCCCTCCGGCACGAAGACCGGCACGCCGAGGCCCGCCAGCCGGAGCACGTCGACGTGGTCGGTGTGCTCGTGGGTGACGAGCACCGCGTCCGCGCCCGCCAGGGCCCGGGGCTCGCTCCAGGTGCCCGGGTCGATGACGAGCACGCCGCCGTCGTGCTCGATCCGGACGCAGGAGTGGGTGAACTTCGTGATCCGCACGCGCCGACCCTATGCCCGGCCCCCGCGCCGGTCAGCCCTCCCGGGGCTCGGGCATGAGCCGGTCGGCCGCCCACCGGGGGTCGTCGTCAGGGCAGTCGCCGTGCAGCCGGCCCAGCTCGGCGTGCAGCCGCGCGTCGGCAGCCGCGCCGGTGCCCCACGCCCCGGCCAGCTCGACGGTGCGGCCCAGCGTGCCCTCGCCCGGCTGCTCGTCGCGCAGGGCGGCCCGCATCATCATCAGGAACCGCACGGTGACCGCGTCGGCGTCATCCATGATCATGCGTCGGAGCCTATCGAGCGGGTACGACAGGCCCGCCGCACCGACGACAGCCGGCGGCACCCGCCCCTTAACGAGGGTGGTCAGTCGTGGTGGGCGTGGGTGCCCGGGCGGGGCGGGGTGCCGGCGCGCTGGCCCGGCTCGACCACCACGAACTGGCCCATCATGCCGGCGTCCTCGTGGTAGAGCAGGTGGCAGTGGTACATGTACGGCACGTCCGGATCACTGTGGTCGGTGAAGCGCAGGATCGCCCGGATCGGACGCCCCGGCGCCAGGTAGACCGTGTCCTTCCAGCCGGTCAGCGCGGGCGGTGGGGTCCGGCCACCGACCGTGAGCACCTGGAACTGGGCGTCGTGCACGTGGAAGTTGTGCGGGGTGCCGTCCTGGTTGACCAGTTCCCAGATCTCGGTGGCGCCCCGGGTGACGGCGAAGTCGATCCGGTCCATCCGCATCGAGCGGCCGTTGATGCTGCGGCCGGTGAGGGTGAACCGGCGGGTGCCGACGGCGGACGCCGGGTCCAGCCGGTCGAGGGGGACCAGTGCGTCGGGCACCGGCGGCGACGGCTCCAGCTTGTCGGCCGCGCGCAGCTCAAGCACGTCGAAGCGGTCCGCGCCGCCGGCGAACCGGTCGGCCAGCGCCCCGGCGCCGAGGTCGGGCGGGGTGCTGCGCAGGATGACCCGCTCCCCCGGCCGGACGGCCACCACGATCTCGGCCCGCTCGCCCGGCGAGAGCTGCACCCGGTTCACCCGCACGGTGCGGGGCAGCAGCCCGCCGTCGCTGCCGATGAGCGCGAACGGCCGGTCGTCGGCGAGGCCGAAGTCGTACGTGCGGGCGGTGGAGCCGTTGAGCAGGCGCAGTCGTACGCGCTCGGTGCTCACGTCCAGGTACGGCCCGACGGTGCCGTTGACCAGCAGGGTGTCGCCGAGCACCCCGATGCTCGCGATCGAGTTGCGGGTCCGCGCGAACTCGCCGTCGCGGGAGAAGTTGCGGTCCTGCACGATCACCGGGACGTCGTCGACGCCGTAGCGGCGCGGCAGCGGCAGGGCGGACTCCCGGTCGTCGTCCAGGATGAACATGCCGGCGAGTCCCCGGTAGACGTGTTCCTCGGTCGCGCCGTGCGGGTGCGGATGGTACCAGAGGGTGGCCGCCGGCTGGTCGACCGTCCAGGTCGGCGACCAGGTGGCGCCGGGCCGGACCGGCTGGTGCGGGCCGCCGTCCATCCGGGCCGGCAGGTGCATGCCGTGCCAGTGCACGCTGGTCTCCTCGGTCAGCCGGTTCACCACGTTCACGACCACCCGCTCGCCGCGCCTGGCGCGCAGCGTCGGCCCGAGGAAGTCGCCGTCGAAGCCGGCCGTACGGGTCAGCCGGCCGTCGCCGTGGAAGTCCCGCCGGCCGTCGCGGGCGAGCAGGTCGAACACCCGCCGCCCCTGGCCGTCGACCCGCGAGGTCGCCAGCGGCGGTACGGCGAGCGGGCGGACGAAGTCGACCCGGCCGACGGTGTCGGTGCCGCCCCGCGCGAGGACCCACCCGCCGACGGCCACCCCGCCGCAGCAGAGTACGAGCGCCACGACGAGCACACCGGTGAGCACGCGCAGCGGCGATCGACGACGGACGGTCATGGCGGCACCTCCAGTAGGAACGGTACATGTAGCCTGCCTTCATATGTGGCCGGCCGCCAGCGGTACCTGTCGGATTCCGGGACAGCTCCGGGACCGCCCCGATCCGCCTCCGGGACGGCCTGGCGACACGCGCTCACCCGGGCGGGCCGATCTCGCGCCCGCCCCGGAACCGGCCCGGCGGGCATGAGAGGCTGCGCAACAGGAAGGAGGGCCGACATGAGCGACTACGGCCACCCGCTGACCTTCGGGGCGTTCCTGACGCCCGGCAACGCCGACCCCGATCGGGTGGTGGGCCTCGCCATGCTGGCCGAGCAGCTCGGCTTCGACCTGGTCACCTTCCAGGACCACCCCTACCAGCCCGCGTTCCTCGACACGTGGACGCTGATGAGCTTCGTGGCCGCCCGGACCGGCACGGTACGACTGGCCGCCAACGTGACGAACCTGCCGCTGCGCCCGCCGGCCGTGCTGGCCCGCAGCGTGGCGAGCCTCGACCTGCTCAGCGGCGGCCGGGTGGAGCTCGGCCTGGGCGCCGGCGCGTTCTGGGACGCCATCGAGGCGATGGGCGGGCGGCGGCTCTCCCCCGGGGAGGGCGTACGGGCGCTGGCCGAGGCGATCGACGTCATCCGCCAGGTGTGGGACGTCGGGTCGCGCGGCGGCGTCCGGGTCGACGGCGAGTTCCACCGGGTGGTCGGCGCGAAGCGCGGTCCCGCTCCCGCCCACGACGTGGGCATCTGGCTCGGCGCGTACAAGCCGCGCATGCTGGCCCTGACCGGGCAGCGGGCCGACGGGTGGCTGCCGTCGCTGGGCTACCTGCAACCCGGTGACCTCGGCCGGGGCAACGCCGTCATCGACGACGCCGCGCGGCAGGCCGGCCGGTCCCCGGCCGACGTGCGCCGGCTGCTCAACGTCACCGGCCGCTTCGCCACCGCCGGCCGGGGACCGCTGGACGGCCCCGCCGAGCAGTGGGCGGAGGAACTCGCCGACCTCGCCCTCAGCGACGGGATCGACACGTTCATCCTGGGCAGCGACGACCCCGACGACCTGCGGCGCTTCGCGGGCGAGGTGGCCCCCGCCGTACGCGAACTCGTGGCCGCCGAGCGGGTGGCCGCCGCCGCGCCCGCCGCCCCGACCCCCGCCGCCGCTGCGGCCCCGACGGCGGGCCCGGCACCGTCGGCCGCCC
>NZ_JBEYVB010000049.1:0-43447 GCF_040643815.1 Micromonospora sp. NPDC047074 | reverse complement strand
CGAACCGCGGTCGACAGTGTTGTCGTCAGTACGCAGGCTGCGGTCCGCGCCCGAATCAGGCACCTGCTTGACGAGTACGACGATGTTCATCGCGCTTCGACGACCCTCCTGTTGGTGTTGCGATCACTCGCCCGGTCTGGGCGCAGCGTCGCGCTTCCGTTGACCCCGGTCAACCGCGCGCTGCTGTGCAGTTGCCCACGGCGCAATGTTACCTGCCAGTAGCATTCCCTTCCGGCGACCCCAGAGTGACACAGCTCACCGAGGCCCTCGCGGTCGGTCAGCTCATGCCGGCTGGTCCAGCGCGGCCCTGAGCCGCTCGATGACCGCCGCCTCGGCCGGGGCCACCCCCCGGTGCGCGCCGGCCACCCGCTCGGCCGCGGACAGCACCACCCGGCGGTAGTCGGCCACGTCCTGCGGCGACTTCTCGCGCAGGATCCGCACGGCCCGGCCCAGCGCCGGCAGCACCACCGACTCGATCTCCAGCGCCGAGTCCCGGGGCAGCTTCGGCAGCGGGCCGCTGGTCAGCGCCTCCTTGACCACCCCGCTGCTGTCGGCCATCGCGCCGGAGGCGGCGAAGCTCTCCCGGAACAGGGCGATCATGCCCGGATCGGCGTTGGCCACCAGGAACACCGCTCCGAACGCGCCTGTCTTGAGGGTCAGCCGCTCCTCGGCCGTCAACCGCTGCTCCATGATCACGGAGTGTAGACGTACGGGGTGGTGGTTGTGACCGGGACGAGCCCGAGCCGCTCCAGGATCGGCCGGCTCTCGTCGGAGGCGTCCACCTGGAGCAGCGTCCGACCCCGCTGGTGCGCCAGGCGGGCCCGGTGGGAGACCAGCGCGCGGTAGATGCCCCTGCGGCGCCACGACGCGAGCGTCGAGCCGCCCCAGAGGGTGGCGAAGCCCGACTCCGGGACGTAACGCACCCAGCCCGCGCTGACCACCTCGTCGCCCGCCTCGGCCACCACCACCGTGATCGACTGCGGGTCGGCGGCGATCTCCTTCTCCAGCGCCGGCGCCAGATGGCTCCGGTCGGCACCCCAGACCGCCGCCTCCATCGCCGCGATCCGGTCCAGGTCCGCCCGGGTTGTCACCTCCCGCAGGCGTACGCCCTCGGGCACGACCGGAAGCGCGGCCGCGAGCGGCGCGACCGCCCCGATCACGACGGTCTCCTGCTCTTCCGGCACGAATCCGGCCGCGCGCAGCCGGTCCGCCAGGTCCGCCGGCTCGTCGTGGCCGTGCAGCTTCCACTCCACCGGCTCGCCGCGCTCCCGGAAGAGCGCCACCTGCCGGGCGATCAACTCGTCCAGCGCCGCGCCCGTCAGCCCGTCGAGGTCACCGTAGGTGAGGAAGCCACGCCGGTCGAGGCCGAGCATGCGGATCAGCGGGCCGTCCCGTTCCACCGTCACCCCGGCCGGCAACGGGTCGGGCACCAGCGCCCGGAGCTGACTGTCGTACGAGTTCCGCAGCGTCGTCGCGTCAAGATCCGTCATCGCTCCAGGCTACGACCGGACGGAAGCGGATAATCGCGGCGTGTGGCAGGCGATCAGGCGATGGTTCGACCCGCGCGAACTGCGCTCGGTCGGCAGCACCCCCGACTACCGCTTCTCGCTGGCCAACGAGCGGACGTTCCTCGCCTGGCTGCGTACCGGGCTGGCGCTGGTCGCGGGTGGGCTGGCCGCCGCGCAGTTCCTGCCGCCGCTGCCACTGGCACACCTGCGCGAGGTGATCGCCATCGCGCTGTTGCTGCTCGGCGGCACGGTCGCGGTCCGGGCGGTCGACCACTGGGCGCGTACGGAACGGGCCATCCGGTTGGGCGAGGAGCTGCCCGCCTCCCGCTTTCCGGCGGTGCTCGCCCTGGCCGTCGGCCTCGGCGCGCTGCTGCTGGTGGCGGCCGTACTGGCCCGGGCGGTGGGCGACCCGTGAGCGACGCGGCGGAGCCCGCCCGGCCGGGAGGGCTGGACGGGCCGGGAGGGCTGGACGGGCCGGGAGGGCTGGGCGGGCCGGCGCGCGACCCGGGCCTGCAACCCGAGCGGACCCGGCTGGCCTGGCAGCGCACGGCGCTGGCGCTCACCGTGATCATGCTGCTGACCGTGCGGCTCGCGCTCACCGGCCCGCCCGCCGGCAGCGTGTTCGGCGCGCTGGTCGCCGGGGTCGCCGTGCTGGGCTGGGGCGCGACCCTGGCGGTCTGCTGGCGCCGGGCCACCGGCACCGGCCCGGCGCCCGGCCACGGGCGGGCGCTGCCCCTGGTCGCCCTCGCCACGGCCGGCTTCGCGCTGCTCGGCACGCTGTTGGCGGCGACCGGACTGGGTTGACGGGAGCCGGTGCGCCATCATTGACGGATGGCCCGGCTCTACGTCCTCCTCTTCGTGGTGCAGATCGTCCTCGCCGTCTGCGCCCTGATCAGCTGCCTCTCCGCCGAGGAGGGCGAGATCAAAGCCCTGCCCCGGATCGCCTGGGTGCTGATCATCCTGTTCTTCCCGCTGCTCGGCTCCCTCGCCTGGTTCGCCGCCGGGCGGGAGCGCACCGCCGGGGGCCCCGCCGGCGGGGCGCCCAAGGGCCGGCTCCTGCCGGGCCGCGAGCGGCCCCGTCCGGTCGCCCCCGACGACGACCCCGAGTTCCTCCGCTCGCTCGGCGAGCGTTCCCGGCGGGAGGACCAGGAACTCTTCCGCCGCTGGGAGGAGGACCTGCGCCGCCGCGAGGGCGAGATCCGTCGCCGCGACGGCGAGCAGCCGCGCGAGGAGGACCGCCCCGAGGGTTCCGCGCCCGGGGCCTGAGCCCCGCCGTCGCCGGGCTCCCGGCGACGGCGGCGGGCGCGAGTCAGGCCAGGTTCGACGAGCGGGGGTACGCGTCGGCCGGGTCGGTGAGCACGTTGACCAGGTACGGCACGCCGGCGTCGAACGCCCGCCGCAGCGCCGGCCCGAGGTCGCCGGCCTTCGCCACGGTCTCGCCGGCGCCACCCAGGGCGGTCACCACCTGGTCGTAGCGCAGCTCCGGCTGGAGGTCGGCGGCGACGTCGTAGCCGTACATGGCGCGCATCGGGTGCTTCTCCAGGCCCCAGATGCCGTTGTTGCCGACCACGATCACCACCGGCAGCTTCTGCCGGGCGAGGGACTCCACGTCCATCAGCGAGAAGCCGGCCGCGCCGTCGCCCATCAGGACGCAGATCTGCCGGTCGGGGTGGCTGACCCGGGCGCCCATCGCGTAGCCCATGCCGGTGCCGAGGCAGCCGTACGGGCCGGGGTCGAGCCACGTCCCGGGCTGCGCGGGCTCCAGGTAGCGGCCGGCGTACGAGACGAAGTCGCCGCCGTCGCCGATGGTGATGGCGTCGCGGGCCAGGACCTTGCGCAGCTCGCCGTAGACCCGGGCGGGCCGGATCGGGTCGGTCTCGGCGGCCATCTCCTCGGCGTCGCGGGCCTTCGCGGCGTCCTCGGCGGTACGCAGGGCGGCGATCCACTCGGCGTGGTCGGCCCGGTCACCGGGGTGGTCGGCCAGCGCGGTGAGGATCAGCCGGAGGTCGCCGGCGGGGGCGGCGGCCGGCTGGACGTGCCCGGCCCGCTGGCTGGGTGCGTCGACGATGTGCACCACCGTGGCGTCGCCGAAGTCGCCGAAGCTGAGCCGGAAGTCCAGCGGGGTACCGATCACGACGACCACGTCGGCGCCCTTCAGCCCCACCCGGCGGGCCTTGGCGAAGGCGAGCGGGTGCTCCGGCGGCAGCGCGCCCCGGCCCATCCCGTTGGTGAAGACCGGCACCTGGAGCGACTCGGCGGCGGCCCGCAGGGCGTCGACCGCGTCCCCGGCGTAGACGTCGGAGCCGGCGATGATCACCGGACGGCTGGCGGCGGCGATCAGGCCCGCCGCCTTCGCCACCTCGCCCGGGTCGGGCTCGACCGGCGCGATGCCCGGCGGCGGGGGCAGCTCGGCGTCGGCGACGGAGAAGACCGCCTCCAGGGGGAAGTCGAGGAAGACGGGGCCCCGGTGCGGGGTGAGCGCGGCGGTCAGCGCCGCGCTCACCGCCCGCGGGATGTCGTCGGGGCTGAACACGGTCTCGGCGTGCTTGGTGACCGGGGCGACCAGCGGCAGGTGGTCCATCTCCTGGAGGCTGCCCGAGCCCCACCGGAACTGCGGGGCCCGGCCGCCCAGCACCAGCACCGGCGAGGCGTTGAAGTACGCGCTGGTCAGCCCGGAGATGCCGTTGGTCACGCCGGGACCGGCGGTGAGCACGGCGAGGCCGGGTCGCCGCTGGAGCTTCGCCACCGCCTCGGCGGCGAAGACGGCCGACTGCTCGTGCCGGACGTCGTAGAGGGGGAAGCCGGTCTTGTGCGCGGCGTCGTAGAGCGGGAAGACGTGCCCGCCGGAGAGGGTGAACATCTCCCGCACCCCGTACGCGCGCAGCGCCGCGAGCGCGAGCTCCCCGCCGTGACCTTCGATCCGCTCCGTCATCGCTTCCCCTTCGTCCGTATGGCCGGAGTCACACGCTACTCAGCGGTAGGAAGAATGTGAACAGCTCTCGTCAACGGCCGGTGAAGTCCGGCTTGCGCTTCTCCACGAAGGCCGCCATGCCCTCGCGCCGGTCATCGGTGGCGAACAGCGCCGCGAAGAGCTGACTCTCCCAGGCCAGACCGGAGTTCAGGTCCATGTCCAGGCCGCCGTCGACGGCGAGCTTCGCGGCGCGCAGCGCCTGGACCGGGCCGGTGAGGTACGGGCGGACCAGCTCGACCGCGGTCTCGTAGACCTCGCCCGCCGGGGCGACCCGGTCGGCCAGGCCGATCCGCAGGGCCTCCTGGGCGTCGACCATCCGACCCGACATGATCAGATCCTTGGCGCGGGCCGGGCCGACGAGGCGGGCCAGCCGCTGCGTGCCGCCCGCGCCCGGGATGATGCCCAGCTTGATCTCCGGCTGGCCGAGCTTCGCGTCCTCGGCCACCACCCGCCAGTCACACGCCAGCGCCAGCTCGCAGCCGCCCCCGAGGGCGTAGCCGGTGATCGCGGCGACGACCGGCTTGGGGATCCGGGCGATCGCGCCGAGCGCGCTGGACAGGTCGGCGGCCCGGTCCGCCATGTCCACGTAGGACATGTCGGCCATCTCCTTGATGTCCGCCCCGGCGGCGAAGACCTTCTCCCCGCCGTACACGATGACGGCGCGGACGCCCGCGTCGGCGGTGGCCGCCGCGGCGGCGGCGCGCAACTCCTCCTGCACCTGGGTGTTCAGGGCGTTCATCGGCGGCCGCTCCAACCGGATGGTGCCGATGCCGTCCCTGGTCTCCAACCGCACGAACTCGCCCACGCTGGCCCTCACTTCCTCGTCGAAGTCGCGTGCCAACCTTACGGCCAGGCTCGTTGGGGAAAGTAGTCTGGTGCCAGGCCCGCCACCGGGAGTCCCGCCATGATCACCTATTACGACGACAGGTCCGTGCAGGTCACCTCCACCGCCGTCCGGGTGGACGGCCGGACCTTCCGGCTGGCCGAGATCAGCATGGTCTGGCACCGGCGCGGCAGCCGCTCCTGGCGGGTGCTCGCCGGGCGCGGCGCGATCGGCGCGGCGCTGGCCGGCCCCCTGGTGGCCGCCGCCCTCGGCATCGCGCTGGCACTCTGGCTGGACCGCTCCCTCACCGTCACCGTCGCCATCGTCGGCGCCTCGGTGCTGATCGGGCTCGCGGTCGGCCCGGTCGCCGACTTCCTCTTCGAGCACCTCGACCGCTCGTACGCCCGGGGCAGCCGGCAACTGGAGATCTGGGCCCGCTGGCGCGGCCAGCCGGTGCGGCTGCTGTGCACCGGCGACGCGCTGCGCTTCGGCCAGATCTACCGGGCGGTGCAGCGGGCGGTGGAAGCGGGCCAGCCGGTGGCACCCCGCCGCCGGCAGAACTCGATCGGCCGTTAGAACTCGATCGGCCCGTCCGGCAGCATGCCCAGGCCGCGCAGCAGGCCGAACAGGTCCTGTTCGCCCCAGAACTGCACGATCCGGCCGCCGGCCAGCCGGTACATCTTGCAGGTGCTCTGCACCGCCGTCGCGCCGGTGGCGTCCCGCCGGTAGGTCTGCGCCAGCGACACCACCACGCGGTCCTCGGCGGCGAAGATCTCGACGATCTCCTGGTCGAGCACGGTCAGCCCCGGCGAGGTGACGGCCCCCTCGACGAAGTGCCGCCCGCGCACCCCGGCGCCGGATCCGTAGATCTGCACGTCCTCGTCGACCACCGCCCGCAGTTCCGCCAGATCCTTGGTGACGAAGGTCCGCAGGTAACGACGGACCACGTCGACGTTGCGCGCCTGCTCGCTCATACGCTCCGACGTTACCCAGTGGAGTCACGCGACTCCGTCCCTCAACGTGGCGGTCAGGGGGTGGCGGGTGACGCGGTGACATCGCTGTCGAGCTGCCCCTACGGACGGGGCAGGACGGACAGGCGTGCGGGCCCCGGCGCCGGTCCTGTTCCCGGGGCAGCTCGACAGCGTGGGCACGGTCACCCCCCGACGCTGAAGCCGGGCCTGAGCCGCGCCGGGTCGGGCCCCGAACCTGGTCCGCACCGGGCCGGCCGGCAGGCGCGCCAGCGGTTAGGCTTAGTGATGACCCTCTATTACCGGGACGACGCGGTGCAGGTGACCTCGGAGTCGATCCGGGCGGGCGGCCATGCCGTCGCGATCGCCGACGTGACGTACGTCTGGCATGCGCAGGGGCCGAAGACGCTGGCCGTACGGGGACGGGTGCTGGGCCGGGGCGTCCTGGTCCTGCTCCTCTCGCTGCCCCCGTTGGTCGCGGTGGTCTGCGTGCTGTCGCTGGCCTGGTCCGCGCAGGACCGGGGCGAGTGGCGGCTGGCCCTGCTCATCGTCGCCGCGTGCGTGGTCGGCGCGCTGGCCCTGGCGCCCTTCCTCGAGATCCCGCTCGGCTGGCTCGACCGCTCCTACGAGCGGGGCAGCAAGGTGCACGAGCTCTGGGTGCAGCACCACGGCCGGGAGGTGCTGCTGCTGCGTACGCCGGACGCGCTGCGGTTCGGGCAGATCTACCGGGCGGTCCAGCGGGCGGTCGAGCAGCACACGGATTCCTGACCGGGCGGTCCGTGCGTGGGCGACGCACACTTGGTGCCATGGTGATTCCCCTCCCCCGCCCCACCGCGGTCCTCGGCCTGACCCGCTCCGCCCTCGACCAGGCCCTCGGCTCGGCGGCCTCCTTCGCGGCCGTGCCGGCCCGCGCGTTCGCCGTGCTGGACTCGGTGGAGGCGCTGCTGAGCCGGGTCAACGGGGTGGTGGACCGGATCGACGGCATGGTCGACCGCGTCGACGGCATGGTGGGCCGGGTCGAGCAGACCCTCGACCGCACCGACCGGGTGCTCACCGACGCCGAGGGCGCGGTCCGTGAGGTCGCCGTCATCAGCGCCGCCGCGACCACCGCCATCGAGAACGCGACCGAGGTGGCCGCCACGGCGGCCTCGGTGGTCGGCAAGGCCGACGCGGTGGCCGGGCGGGCGGCCGGCACCGTGGGTACGGCGGCCGAGGCGGCGGCCACGGCCGCCGAGCTGCTGACGGCGTACGAGCCGGCGCTGCGCCGGGCCGCCCCCATGGCGACCCACTTCGTCGAGCAGCTCAGCCCCGAGGAGGTGGCCGCCGCGATCCGGCTCGTCGACGAGCTGCCCAAGCTCAAGCAGCACCTCACGGCGGACATCCTGCCGATCCTGGCCACCCTGGACCGGGTCGGCCCCGACCTGCACGACCTGCTCGACGTCACCCGCGACCTGAAGCTCGCCGTCGCCGGCATCCCCGGGCTGGGCATGCTCCGCCGCCGCGGCGAGAAGCTCACCGACGAGGCTCCGGCGTGAGCACGGTCAACAGTCGCAGCCGACGACGGGGCGCGGCGCGGTCAGCTCGTCGGCGGGCCGCCGGGTCGACCCGGCCGCGGTGACCACCGGCAGCCCCTCCCGGACCCAGTACTCGTAGCCGCCGATCATCTCCTTGACCGGATAGCCGAGCCGGGCGAACTCCAGGGCGGCCCGGACCGCGCCGTCGCACCCCGGCCCCCAGCAGTAGGTGACCACCCGCGACCCGGCGGGCACCAGGTCCACGGCGCGGGCGGCGATCTCCGCCGTCGGCAGGTGTACCGCGCCGGGCAGGCGTCCCTGCTCCCAGGCGGCCGCGCCGCGCGAGTCGACGACCACCAGCCCGGGCACCCCGGCGGTCAGGTCGGCGTGCACGTCGGCCACGTCGGTGTGGAAGCGGAGCCGGTCGAGGAAGTGGGCGGCGGCGGTGGTCGGGTCGGCGGCGGGCACGGCGAAGGTCAGCGTCATGCCTCGATCCTGCGGTCGGGCGGCCGCCGGGACGAGTGGCCGGAACGCCGTCCTCCGCTAAGATCCCGCCATGCGCAGCGTGGCCGTGCTGGCGTACCCGGGGATGTCGGTCTTCGAGACCGGCATCGTCACCGAGGTGTTCGGGCTGCCCCGCCCCGAGTTCGACGTCGACTGGTACGAGCTGGCCGTCTGCGCGGAGCGCCCCGGGGCGGTGCCGGTGGTCGGTGGGGCCGCCCTGCACACCCCGTACGGCCTGGAGACGCTGGCCGCCGCCGCGACCGTGATCGTGCCCGGGGTCCCCGACGTCACCGTCGGACCGTCGGCGGAGCTGGTCGCCGCGCTGCGCCGGGCACACCGCGCCGGCGCCCGGATCATGTCCATCTGCTCGGGCGCATTCGCCCTGGCCGGCGCCGGCCTGCTCGACGGCCGGCGGGCCACCACGCACTGGCGGTACGCGGACCTGCTGGCCCGCCGCCACCCGCAGGTCGTGGTCCAGCCCGACGTGCTCTACCTCGACGACGGCGACATCCTCACCAGCGCCGGCAGCGCGGCCGGCCTGGACCTCTGCGTGCACGTGGTCCGCCGGGACCACGGCGCCGCCATCGCCAACGCGGTCGCCCGCCGGTTGGTCATCCCGCCGCACCGGGACGGCGGGCAGGCGCAGTTCATCGAGGCGCCGGTCGCCGCCGACCCGGACGACGACCGGATCGCCGGGAGCATCGCCTGGGCGCTGGCGCACCTGCCCGAACCGCTCACCGTGGCCCGGCTGGCCGGGCAGGCGCACATGTCGCCCCGCACCTACCTGCGGCACTTCGCCCGGGCCACCGGCACCAGCCCGATCCGCTGGCTGGTCGACCAGCGGGTCCGGGCCAGCCTGGCGCTGTTGGAGACGACCGACGCGCCGGTGGAGGAGATCGCGGCGGCGGTCGGCTTCGACCGGGCCGTCACCTACCGCCACCACTTCGGCCGGGCCATGCGGACGTCGCCGTCGGCGTACCGGCGGGCCTTCCGCACCGGCCCGGCGGCCCGCCGGTCCCTCGCGCCCGTGGTCGGCACGCGGCGGGGCCCGGAGCACACCGGCGCTCAGGCCGGCACGTAGAGCTCGTCGATCTCGTCGCGGCGGGGCAGCGCCACCGAGGCACCGAGGCGGCGCGCGCAGGCCGCTCCGGCCGCCGCCGCCCAGCGCACCGCGTCGACCACGTCCCGGCCCTCGCCCCAGGCGACTGCGAGCGCGGCGGTGAAGGCGTCCCCGGCCGCCGTGGAGTCCACCACGTCGACCTTGACCGCCGGCACGTGCACGGCCGTGCCGTCCCGGTCGCCGTACCAGGCGCCCTCCGCGCCGAGGGTGAGCACCGCCCGGGGTGCCAGGTCGAGCAGGATCGACGGCTCGTCCCGGCCGCGCCCGGTGAGCGCCTGCGCCTCGGTCTCGTTGACCACCAGCAGGTCCGTCGCGGCCAGCAGCTCCGCAGGTACGGGCACCGCCGGGGCCGCGTTGAGCACCACCCGGGTGCCGGCCGCCCGGGCGGCGACGGCCGCCTCGGTCACCGTGGCGACGGGGATCTCCAGCTGGGCGAGCAGGACGTCCGCCTCGCGTACGACGGTCAGCTCGGGCTCGGTGAGGCCGGCCATCGAGGCGTTGGCGCCGGGGCTGACCAGGATCGCGTTCTCCCCGTCGGCGTTGACCATCACCAGCGCCACCCCGGACATGCCGTACGTCGTGCGGAGCTGGTCGGTGTCGACCCCGGCGGCGGTGATCCGCGCCCGGAGGGTGACGCCGAACGAGTCGGAGCCGATCGCCCCGAGGAAGGCGCAGGAGGCGCCGGCCCGGGCCGCGGCGATGGCCTGGTTGGCGCCCTTGCCGCCGGGAACCATGACGAAGTCGGTGCCGAGCAGGGTCTCCCCCGGCCGGGGCAGCGCGGGGGCGGTGCCCACGAGGTCCATGTTGGCGCTGCCCACCACGACGACCCGGGTCTGCCGCATCCCCGCCTCCCCGTCAGGCGGCGCGGGCGGTGTACCGGTCGCCGGCCCGCTGGACCACCAGGGGGACGCCGAAGGTCTTGGAGAGGTTGTCCCCGGTCACCGTGTCGCCGAGGAGCCCCTGTGCCACCACCGCGCCGTCGCGCAGCAGCAGCGCGTGGGTGAAGCCGGGCGGGATCTCCTCCACGTGGTGGGTCACCAGCACCAGCGCCGGGGCGTCCGGGTCGTACGCCAGCTCGGCCAGCCGGGCGACCAGGTCCTCGCGCCCGCCCAGGTCGAGCCCGGCGGCGGGCTCGTCGAGCAGCAGCAGCTCCGGGTCGGTCATCAGCGCGCGGGCGATCTGCACCCGCTTGCGCTCGCCCTCGGAGAGGGTGCCGTAGGTGCGGTCGACGAGGTGGCCGATGCCGAGCTGGCCCAGCAGGGCGCGGGCCCGGGCCTCGTCGGTGCTGTCGTAGCTCTCCCGCCAGCGGCCGACCACCGACCAGGCGGCCGTGACGACCACGTCGCTGACCCGTTCCTCGGCCGGCACCCGCTCGGCGAGCGCGGCGGTGGAGAGCCCGATCCGGGTCCGTAGCTCGTTGACGTCGGTCCGGCCGATCCGCTCGCCGAGCACGTGTGCCGTCCCGGTGGTCGGGTGCAGCCGCCCGGCGGCGAGGTTGAGCAGGGTCGTCTTGCCGGCGCCGTTCGGCCCGAGCACCACCCAGCGCTCGTCCAGCTCGACCCGCCAGTCGACGTCGTGCAGCAGCGCAGTGCCGGAACGGCGTACGCCGACGCCGTCGAGGCTGATCACGAGATCCGCGTCCCCAGTCACCCGACCATCCAACCACGCACCACCGCGCCGCCCCCCATGGGCGGCGGCCGGACCGTAGGGTGAGGCGCCGTGTCGTTGGTCACCACAGCCGAAGGACGGTCCATGCCCGATCGGTACGCGGAGCCGCGCGGATGAGCGCGGTCATCGAGATCGAGGGTCTGCGCAAGACCTTCCACAGCCTGCGGCAGGGTCGCCGGGTGGCGGTCGACGGGTTCGACCTGTTGGTGGAGGCCGGCCAGATCCACGGTTTCCTCGGCCCCAACGGGTCGGGCAAGACCACCACGCTGCGCGCCCTGCTCGGGCTGGTCCGGGCCGACGCGGGCCGGATGACGATGCTGGGCGTCCCCTCGCCGAACGGGCTGCCCCTGGTGGCCGGGCGGGTCGGGGCGATCGTGGAGAGTCCGCAGTTCTTCGGCAACTTCACCGGCGAGCGCACCCTGCGCCTGCTCGCCAGGGCGGGCGGCGTGCCGACCGGCCGGGTCGACGAGGTGCTGGAGCAGGTGGGCCTGTCCGACCGGGGCGACGAGCGGGTCAAGGGCTACTCGCTGGGCATGAAGCAGCGGCTCGCGGTGGCCTCCGCCCTGCTCAAGGATCCGGAGCTGCTGATCCTCGACGAGCCGGCGAACGGGCTGGACCCGGCCGGCATCCGGGAGATGCGCGACCTGATGCGCTCGCTGGCGGAGTCCGGGGTGACCGTGCTGGTCTCCAGCCACATCCTCGCCGAGATCCAGCTGATCTGCGACCACGTGACGATCATCTCGCGGGGCCGGCGGGTCGCGGCCGGGCGCGTCGACGAGGTGCTGGCCGGCTTCGACCGGCACGAGCTGCTGGTGCGGGTGGACGATCCGGAGCGGGCGGTCGAGCTGCTGGCGGCGACCGGGTTGGCGGCGACCGGGCACGACGACCATCTGGTGGTGGACGGCGTGGACGACGCCACCGTGGTCAGTCGCACGCTGGGCGAGGCCGGCCTCTGGGTGCGCGAGCTGACCCCGATCCGGCCCGACCTGGAGAGCGTCTTCCTCGAACTCACCGGCACGGCCGCGCACCCGGCGCTGCCCCGGCAGGTGAACGACTCGGTACTGCCCGACGGGCCCCGGGAACCGGTGATCGACCTCGACGTGCGGGGAGTGGACGCGTGAACCTGGTCCGTGCCGAGCTGGAGCGTCTCGGCGCCCGGCGCTTCGTGCAGCTCATGCTCGTCCTGCTGGTGCTCGCGTTCGGCGTCACCGCGGCCACCACCATGGCGGGTTCCCACCAGCCCACCGCCCAGGAACTCATCGACGCCCAGCAGCAGGCCGCCGCGGCGCGGATCGAGCTGGAGCGCACCCACCAGCTCTGCCTGGAACGGGAGCGCGGGGCCGCGCTGGCGGACGACGTGCGGGGGTACGTGCCCGACGACTGCAGCGAGGTCGACCCGGCCCTGATGGAGCGGGCTCCCGTGGCCGCCGACTTCCTCACCGGGGTGTTCATCTTCGCCGAGGAGGCCGAGGCGCTGCTCTACTTCCTCATCGCCTTCCTGGCGTTGTTCGGGTTCCTGGTCGGCGCCTCGTACATCGGCGCCGACCTGAACTCCGGCGGCGTGGTCAACCTGCTGCTCTGGCGGCCCCGGCGGATGATGGTGCTCGGCGCCAAGCTGGGCACGCTGCTCGGTGGGACGGCGCTGGTGTCGGTGTTGGCCTCGGCGGCGTACCTCGGGACGTTCTGGCTGATCGCCCACCTCGCCGGGCGGCCGGGCCGGCTCGACGGGGAGTTCTGGGGTGCGCTGGGCGCGACCTGGGGCCGCGGCCTACTGCTGGTGCTGCTGCTCACCACGGTCGGGTTCGCCGTCGCCACCCTGGGCCGGCACACCTCGGCGGCCCTGGGCGCCATCGCCGGGTACCTGGTGGTGTGGGAGTTGGGCGCCCGGCTGGTGATGGAGATCCTGGACGTCGCGAAGCCGGAGCGGTTGATGCTCTCCAGCTACGCGGCGGCTCTGCTGAACGGCCGGATCGGGTTCTGGGACTACCGCTCGTGCACCTTCGTGGGCAGCGATTCGTGTGGCGGCGACGCCTGGGCCCTGACCTGGCAGCCGTCGCTGCTCCTGCTGCTCGGGCTGACCGGCGCGCTGACCGGCGCCGCCTTCGTGGCGTTCCGCCGCCGCGACCTGATGTGACCAGCTCCGGCACCCGTCACAGGCGCGGCAAGACCTTGCAGCATTGAGGCCACGGATGAAATATTCCTTCACATGATGCCCGCCCGCCGCCGGTCCCGCAGAGCCGGGGCGGCGGCGGGCGGCGCGCTGTCCACACCGGCGTACGGCCCGCGCCGGTCAGCCGACGGTCGAGCCGAAGACCTCGTCGCGGACGGCGTCCAGCGCGGTGCGCAGCGCACCCCGCAGGATCGGCTCCTCGGTCAGCCCCGTGGGCACCACCCGGGGGCGCACCAGGGTGATGGCCGCGACCTCGTGCTGCACGCGCTCGGCCAGCGCCACCCCGCCGGCCTGCCCGACCTCGCCGGCGAGTACCACCAGCGGCGGATCCAGCACCACGCACGTGCTCGCCACACCCAGCGCCAGCCGGCGGGCCACCTCGTCGAGCATCGGGCCGCCGGCCGTGCCGTCGGCGACCGCCGCCCGCACCGCGGCGGCGCCACTGTCGTCCGGGTAGCCGTGCGCGCGGGCCAGCTCGCGGACCGCGTCCGCGCCGATCAACTGCTGGAACGCCGGCTTCGCGCGGCGGGACACGTCACGCGGGATGGGCGCGCCGGGCACCGGCAGGTAGCCGATCTCGCCGGCGGCACCGCTGCTGCCGTGGTGCAGCCGGCCGCCCAGCACGATCGCCAGGCCGACGCCGGCGCCGACCCAGACCAGCACGAAGTCCGTCAGGCCCTGGGCCGCGCCCGACTGCGCCTCGGCGACGGCGGCCAGGTTGACGTCGTTCTCGAAGACCACCGGCGTGTGCAGGTCGTCCCGGAGCGCGGCGAGCAGGCCGCTGTGCCAGCGGGGCAGGTTGAAGGCGAACGTGATGTCGCCCGTGCCGGGCTCCACCAGACCGGGGGTGCCCAGCACGATCCGCCGTACGCTCGACAACTGCGCCCCGGCGCTGCTCGCGGCCTGCACCACGGCGTTGTGCACCACGCCGACCGGATCGTCGGTGTCCTGGGTCGACTGCTCGACCCGGCCGATCACCGCCCCGGTGATGTCCGCACAGGCGGCGACCACCCGGTCGGCACCCACGTTCACCCCGACCACGTGCGCGCTGCCCGGACGCACGGCGTAGAGCTGGGCGTTCGGCCCACGGCCGCCGGCCTGCTCGCCGACCCGGGTGACCAGGCCCCGCTCCTCCAGCCGCTCGACGAGCTGGGAGGCGGTGACCTTGGACAGCCCGGTCAGTTCGCCGAGCCGGGCCCTGGTCAGCGGCCCCCGCTCCAGCAACAGCTCCAGCGCCGCACGGTCGTTGAGCGCCCGCAACAGGCGGGGGGTGCCGGGCAGCCGGGTCGCACTCATGCCACGTCCTCTAGTTTTGATAAACCTTGTTAACTGTAAACCGACCTGCGAACGGGTAGCCGATAGCGTATCGGTCACCCGGGAGCGGGGTGCTCGGCCGACCCGGTACGTCACCGACCCCCGCCGGTACGACATCCGTGCCGCCGGGGCACCGAAAGGGGAAGATCACGTGGGGCTGGATCCAGGACTGCGCCGGCTCGCGCTCGGCACGCTGCTCGCCGCGTACCCGGGGCCCGTCCCGCCCGACTGGGCGGTGGAACTGGTGGCCGAGGGGCTCGCCGGGCACACCCTGTTCGGCACCAACGTCCACGATCCGGGGCAGGTGGCGGCGAGCACCGCCGCGCTGCGGTCCGGCCGCCCGGACGTGCTGGTCGCGATCGACGAGGAGGGCGGTGACGTCACCCGGCTGGCGCACGCCACCGGCAGCCCGTACCCGGGCAACGCGGCGCTCGGCGCGATCGACGAGGTGGAGCTGACCCACCGGGTCTACGCGGCCATCGGCGCGGAACTGGCCGGCCTCGGCGTCACCGTCAACCTCGCGCCGACCGTGGACGTGAACACCGCCGACGAGAACCCGGTGATCGGCACCCGCTCGTTCGGCGCCGACCCGATCCGGGTGGCGGCGCACTCCGCCGCGGCCGTGGCCGGGCTGCAGTCCGCCGGGGTCGCCGCCTGCGCCAAGCACTTTCCGGGGCACGGGGCCACGGTCGCCGACTCCCACTACGAGCTGCCCACCGTGGACGTGCCGCTCGACGTGCTGCGCCGCCGTGACCTGCCACCCTTCGCGGCGGTCGTCGAGGCCGGCGCGCGGGCCGTGATGACCGCGCACATCCGGGTGCCGGCCCTGACCGGGGACGGCCCCGCCACCTTCAGCCGGGCGGTCCTGGTCGACCTGCTCCGCGGCGAGTACGGCTTCACCGGCACGGTCATCACCGACGCGCTGGAGATGAAGGGCGCCGCGGTGGCTGCCGGCGGGGTCGGCCCGGCCGCCGTCCGGGCCCTGGCCGCCGGCGCCGACCTGCTGTGCATCGGTGCAGAGGTCGACGCCGAGCTGGTCGAACAGGTGGTCGCGGAGATCGTCGGGGCGCTCGGCGACGGCCACCTGGACCTGGCGCGGGTGGAGGAGGCGGCCGGCCGCGCCGCCGCGCTCGCCGCCTGGACCCGGGTCTCCGGCGCGGCGGCGACCGCCCCCACCGACCTCGGTTATGCCGCCGCGCGGCGCGCCGTCCGGGTGGAGGGCGTACTGGCCGGGCTGGACCGCCCGCTGGTCGTCCAGTTGCACGCCGCGTCGACCCTCGCCGAGGGGCGGGTGCCGTGGGGCCTCGGCCCGCACCTCGGCGGCGCGGAGGAGCTGCGGGTCGTCGCCGCCGAGACCGAGCCGGCGGCCCTGCGCCAGCTCGCCGGGGACCGGCCGATCGTGCTGGTCGGCCGCCACCTGCACCGGCTGCCCGGTGGCGCCGACCTGGTGACCGCGCTGGCCGCCGGGCACCCGGTGACCGTGGTCGAGATGGGTTGGCCCTCCCGGTGGCGCCCGGCCGGGGTGCGGGCGTTCGTCACCACGTACGGCGCGAGCCACGCCTGCGGCCGGGCGGCCGCCGAGGTCCTCGGCCTGACCGGCTGACGCCGTCACCGGGCACCCGCCGCCAACGGCGGTTGGCGCCCGGCTGGGCCCGGCCGGCTTCGACCGGGCCCAGCCGGGGTATGTCACGGCATGACCGCCACCGACCCCTGGCGCCGGGCCCTGGCCGATTTCGTGTCCCGGTCCCACCGGCTGCCCGCGGACGGGCTGGCGAGCACGGTCGACGCCGTGCTCCGGCCACTGGGGGTGGCGGCGACCGTGTACCTGGTCGACGCCGAGCAGCGCGGTCTGCGCCCGCTGCCCGGGACGGGGCGGCCGACGCCGGAGGTGCTGCCGATCGACACCAGCCTGGCGGGGCGCTCCTTCACCCAGGTCGAGGTGCACGCGGGGCAGGGGCCACCGCCCCGGCTGTGGGTGCCGATCGTCAACGGCACCGACCGACTGGGGCTGCTGGAGGTGTTCCCGCCGGACGACGCCGACCTCGCCGACGAGGCGCTCCGGGACGGCTGCCGGCTCATTTCCGGCCTGGTCGGCCACCTGGTCACCAGCAAGCGGGACTACGGGGACGTCCTGCACCGCACGCGCCGAAGCCGGCCCATGGAGGTCTCCGCCGAGCTGCTCTGGCACCTGCTCCCGCCGCTGACCTTCGCCACCCCGGAGGTTGCGGTCAGCGCCCTGCTCGAGCCCTGCTACGAGGTCGGCGGGGACGCCTTCGACTACGCGGTGGACGGCGGGGTCCTGACGCTGGCGATCCTCGACGGGGTCGGGCACGGCCTGCCGGCGGTGCTCACCACCTCGGTGGCGCTGGCCGCGCTGCGGGCGGCCCGGCGCGCCGGCTCGGACCTGCCCGGCCTGGCCCGGGCGGTGGACGCCGCGATCGTCGCCGCGTGGCAGGACGCGCGGTTCGTCACCGCGGTGCTCGCCGAGTTCGACACCGGCTCCGGGCTGCTGCGCTACGTCAACGCGGGGCACCCGCCGCCGGTGCTGCTGCGTCGGGGGCGGGCCGTGCGGGAGCTGACCGGGGGTCGCCGGCTCCCGCTCGGCCTGCCGGATGACAGCGTCGTGGTCGGCCGGACCCGGCTGGAGTCCGGCGACCGGCTGCTGCTGCACACCGACGGGGTGACCGAGGCGCGCGACCCGGCGGGCGAGATGTTCGGGCTGTCCCGTCTGGCGGACCTCGCCGAGCGGCACATCGGCTCCGGGCTGCCGGCCCCGGAGACGCTGCGCCGCCTCAGCCATGCGGTGACGGAGCACCAGGGCGGTGTGCACCGGGACGACGCGACCCTGCTGCTCGTCGAGTGGTCCGCCACCGCCTCGGCGAACCTGGAGCCCTGAACCGCCCCGCCATGCCCGCGGTCAGTCCAGCCCGCGCCACCCCCGCGCGACAGGCCGGCCGGTCTCGGAGTCGGCGAGCCCGAGCAGGGCGCCGACTCCGGTGATCCGCAGGACCCGCGCCACCCCCGGCTGCGGGCCGGTCACCCGCATCGTCACGTCGCGCTCGCGGCCCACGGCGGCGCCGCGCACCAGGACGCGTACGCCACTGGAGTCCAGGAACCGCACGTCGGCGAGGTCGACGACGACCTCCCGGACACCGGGCCGGTGCAGCGCCTCGGTGAGCGTCGCCTCCAGCTCGGCGGAGTTGGCCATGTCGACCTCACCCGCGGGGCGCAGGACCACCCGCCCCGGCTCCGTGTCCCGCGTACCCCGGTCCATGGCCTGCCTCACCGTTGAAGGGACGCGCCGTCGACCGACGCGTCTCGACCATACCGACCCCCACCCGGTCGAGCACGACGACGACCGGGAAGGCCACTTGAACACGTTCAAATAGTCGCCTACGCTGGGGCCGACACAAGTTGAACACGTTCAAGAAGGGCGTCCGCGATGGACACGAAGGTCTGGATGTACCTGGTCTACCTGGCGATCAGCATCGGGCTGACCGTCTGGGTGGCTCGGGCGCTGTCGCGCAACGGGTTGGTCTTCCTGGCGGAGGTGTTCGCCGACGAGCGGCTGGCCAAGGCCGTGAACAGCCTGCTCGTCGTCGGCTTCTACCTGCTCAACCTCGGCTACGTCACGGTGTCCATGAAGCACCCGGACCCGGTCGGGTCCACCGCCCAGGCCATGGAGGAACTCTCCCTCAAGATCGGCCTGGTGCTGCTGGTGCTCGGCGCCCTGCACTTCTTCAACGTCTTCGCGCTCAACCGGTACCGCCGCGGCCGGCTGCGCCAGCTCGCCACCCACCCGCCGCTCGCCCCGGTCGGCCGGCTGCCGATGGCGCCCGCGCACCACGGCCCCTACCCGACGGCCCCGCGCCAGGCCGCTCCACACCACGCTGCACCGCACCAGGCAGCACCGCACCAGGCAGCACCGCACCAGGCCAACCCCCACCAGGCAGCACCGCACGCGACGGGTCAGCAGCCCGGCGGCCCGCAGCAGCCCGCCGGCCCGGACGCGGCGGGCGGTCCGGCCGTGCCGCCGGCCCAGTGACCTCCCCTCTCGCCGGCGGGCTCCCGGACGCCACCGCGCACGGGGGCGGTGGCGTCCGGGGCTTCACCGTCCTCTACGACGCGCACTGTCCGCTCTGCCGCTCCGCGCGACGCTGGCTGGCGTCCCGCCCGCAGCTCGTACCCCTGGAGTTCATGCCGGCCGGATCGGCCGAGGCCCGGCGGCGCTTTCCCGGCCTGAACCACGACGCGACGCTGCGCGACCTGACCGTGGTGGCGGACAGCGGCGAGGTGTACGCGGGAGACGGCGCCTGGTTCGCCTGTCTCTGGGCGCTGGCCGACCACCGGGCCACCGCCGACCGGCTGGCCCGCCCGCACCTGCTGCCACTCGCCCGCCGGGTGGTCGCCGCCGCCTCCGCGGTCCGCGAACGCGTCCGCGAGCCGTGGGCGGAGCAGTCCGACGACCTGGCGGGATACGGTGACCCCGATGACCGAGCAGACTGCGCCGACGACCGCTGCGGGTGAGCCGGCGACCGCACGCGGCGAGCAGACCCGGCAGCTCATCGTGGACACGGCGATGCGGTTGTTCCGCGAGCGCGGGTACGCCCGGACCACCATGCGCGCCATCGCCCAGGAGGCCGGGGTGGCGGTGGGCAACGCCTACTACTACTTCGGCTCGAAGGAACACCTGATCCAGGAGTTCTACGCGCGTTCCCAGGTGGAGCACCGGGCCGCCGCCGAGCCGGTGCTGCACCGGGAGGACGACTTCGCGGCCCGGCTGGCCGGAGTGCTGCACGCCGGGATCGACGTGCTCACCCCCTCGCACTCCTTCGCCGCCAGCTTCTTCAAGACGGCGGCGGAGCCCACCTCCCCGTTGAGCCCCTTCTCGGCGGAGTCGTCCGGCCCGCGCCAGGCGGCGATCGGTCTCTTCGCCGAGGTGCTGGACGGCTCCACCGCACGCGTCGACCCGGAGCTGCGCCCACACCTGCCGGAGCTGCTCTGGCTGGCGTACATGGGGGTGGTGCTCTACTGGGTCTACGACCGCTCGCCCGGGCAGGCCCGCACCCGCAAGCTGATCGACGGGGCGGTGCCGCTGGTGGACCGGCTGGTGGGGCTGTCCCGGCTGCGCGTGCTGCGCCCCGTGACCCGGCAGGTGCTCGACCTCATTCGCACGCTGCGTCACTGACCCCAGCCACGGCATCGGCCGAATAGTCGCAGGTCAAGTCCACTACTCGACAGCCGGATCGCACCCGTGGCGCCTTGCCGTCACGCGAACAGATACGTAGCGTAATCAGTACCGCACGACCCCGCGGGGCCCTGGGAGGAGACTGCGGACCGTGGATCCGGCCCGGGAACCACGGTCCGCTCCCACCCCCGGTTGCGGATCAGGGCGGGTAGACCCCGTACGAACGCCAGCCCCGGTCGGGGAAGCCCGCGGCCGCCGCCACCCGGGCCGAGGCGGCGTTGCCGACGTCGTGCAGGTACGTCGGCACGGCCCCCTCGTCGAGCACCCGGCGGGCCGCCTGCGCGACCAGCCGCCGGGCCAGCCCCCGCCCCCGGGCTGCCGGCACGGTGCCGACCGCCAGCTCGTGGCCGTACGCGTCGTGCCGCTTGACCCCCACGCCGGCCACGTAGCGCCCCCCGTCGTCGCGCACCACCAGCACCGGCCGGTCGAACAGGCGCAGCCAGGACGGCAGCCCGGCGGCGGTCGGGGACGTCCACTCCCCCGCGTCCGGCAGCGGGACCGGCGCGACACTCCACCGGAACACGTCGTCGTGCACCGCCCAGCCGGGTTGCCCCACCGCGGCGGGCAACTCCGGCAGCGGCGGCCCGCCCGGCAGCCGGGCCAGCTCGCGGACCGCCGCGACCCGGTCGGGAGCCACGGAGAGCACGGTGCTCGCGCCGGAGCTGACCGCGACGGCGGGCCGGAGCCGACCGTCCCAGGCCGGTCGGACCCGCCGGTGCGAGGCGACCACGTGCAGCCCGGGCCCGGCCGGCCACTGGCCGAGCCAGCTCGCCAGGTGCAGGTGCAGCCGCCGGTCGAGCACCGCCAACCTCCCCACGGCCGTCGTGGTCACCCTCCGAGGCCGGCACCGGCGCCCGCCCCGCATCGCCGACGATCACCGTACGCGGGCGCTGCGGCCCGTCGGGACGGAACCCCTCGACGGCCGTCCCACCACCGGCAGATCGGCGGTTCGCGGGACGGCGGGCTCCCGGCGACGCGAGGATTGCGGGGCGAGGCGGACGGGTAGAGGTACCAACGTCACCGGTTCGGAACAAAGGTCGCCGGAGACGGGAACCGAACCCATCGATCGGGCGTCATATTCATTTACATACATGGAAAACTTCTTTTGGGACGGTTAGGTCATGCCGAATCAGCCGAACGCCCGGCACCACCAGGACCCCGCGCGACTCTGGCAGACCACCGCGGCCACCGGGCGTTACCCGGCCCAGTCGGCGTACCGGGGTCACCGCGCCGGGCCCGGGGCGCTCCCGTGGAGCGAGGTGAACAAGATGCCCGCCGGCGCCTCCTCGCGTGGCGGCCTGAACACCCGCTGACCCCCCGCGCCCAGCCGCGCGGCCCGGCGACACACCCGGACGGTCCACCGGGGGCTTTCGCACACCTGTCGGGTAATTTCTTCTGGTCCGGCATCCCGGCCTACGACAGGAGAAGCTCCGCGCATGGGCAAGAAGACGATCCACGTCTCCGACTTCAGCGGCACGGCCATCCAGCCCGACGACGAGGTGGTCCGCGTCGTCGTCCTGGAGCACCCTGACCTGGTCGCGGGGCCCGTGCGGTTGGACGCCACGCCGGTCGAGGTGGAGGGCATCGACGACGCCGCGCTGGACGTCGCGGTCGTCGAGATCCACGACCGGCACGGCGACGGCGAGCCGCGCCGGGTGGTGCTCACCGCGAGCGAGTTCGACGCGATGGCGACCGACGTGCCGATGGCGCAACTGTTGAAGACCGCCGAACGGGTCCGCCCGCAGAAGGCCCGCCGGGGCGCGGAGCGGGTCGACTACGGCACCGTCGAGCACGCGGGCCGCCCGCACCGGGGTCGGGTCACCGAGGAGGAGGCCCGGCTGGTGCGCGAGCGGCTCGACGAGGTCAACAAGCGCCTCGCCGACGCCGGGATCCGCCAGGTCGACCCGACGGATCCCGAGCACGCCGCCCGCTACGGCTTCCCCACCGTGCCCTGACCCGGGTCAGCCCTGCGCCTGGATGGCCTGCAGCGCCGCCGACACCGTCGCCTCGATGGCGGGCTTGGTCAGGCCGAGCCCGCTGAGCGCGCCCGTGCCGTTCTCCTGCTCCAGGAGGGCGAGCAGGATGTGCTCGGTGCCGATGTAGTTGTGCCCCAGGCGCAGGGCCTCCCGGAAGGTCAACTCCAGCGCCTTCTTGCCCTGGGCGTCGTACGGGATCAGGTCGGGCACCTCGGCCGCCGACGGCGGCAGCGCGGCGGTCGCGGCCTCGCGTACCCGCTCCAGCGGCACCCCCCCGGCGACGATCGCCTTCGCGGCCAGCGCCTCGGGCTCGCTGAGCAGCCCCAGCACCAGGTGCTCGGGGCGGATCTCGGCGTGCCCCGCGGTGCGGGCCTCGTTCTGCGAGGCCAGCACCACGTTGCGGGCGCGGGGGGTGAAGCGGTTGAAACCCTGCTGCGGGTCGAGCGGCGGGTCGTCGGCCTTCGGCACGAAGCGCTTCTGTGCCGCCTGCTTGCTGACGCCCATGCTGCGGCCGATCTCGGTCCAGGACGCGCCGGAGCGGCGGGCCTGGTCGACGAAGTGGCCGATCAGGTGGTCGGCGATCTCGCCGAGGTGGTCGGCCGCGATGACCGCGTCGGTGAGTTGGTCGAGCGCGTCCGGGTGCGCCCTCTTGATCGCCCGGATCAGGTCGTCGAGACGTACCGGGTTGCTCGTCTGGGTTGGCTCCGTCATGCGTCAACCATAGGTTGACGCGCGCTCGTCGTCAACCGCAAGTTGACGATGTTGACGAAGCGTGCCCGGCCGGGGCGGAACCCGGCCGGGCACGCGGTCGCGTCAGGTCACTGGGTGACGGACGCCTCCAGGTGGAACGGGTTGGTCCCGAGCGGGCTGGTGCGCCGAGACTCGACCACGAACTCCCAGACCCCGGGCAGCGGGTTGGCGTAGGTGCGGGTGGCCGGGTCACAGCCGTTGCCGTCGAGGTAGTTGGCGTAGCAGTAGGTGGTGCCGGGGGCGGAGCGCTCGCCGCTGACACCGTTCGGGTTGACGGCCCACCAGCGGGTCTGGCTGCCCTCGGCGAGGCCGGACAGGTTCACCGTCAGGGACTTGGTGCCGGCCGGCACCGCCACGGAGTAGTGGACCGTCTCGTTGCGGTACGACGTCCCGTCCGCCGACCAGGTCGTGCCCGCCGTGAGCGGCGCGGCGGCCTCGACCACGAGCATGGCGTACTGCTCGACGGCGGCCGTCCGGGCGCTGTCGACGACCAGCATCGCGCTGTGGGTGCCCTGGGTGCGCGGGGTCGCGGTCACCCGGACCACCGTCGGGACGTTCTTCGCCAGGGCGACGGTCTGCGGCGCGTCGAAGGTGCCGTCGTCGCCGACCAGCCGCAACTGGTAGCGGACCGAGCCCTCGGCCCCACCGGTACGGGTCAGGGTGACCTCGTAGTCGCGGGCCTCGCCGACGCTCTGGCCACCGCTGCCCGGCGCGCAGTCGTTGAACAGCCCGCTGCCGCGGTGCGGCGTCTGCAGACTGCCGGACAGCACCGTGCACACCGGGGCGGAGACGGTCACGTCGTCGTTCGCGACGCCCTTCTCGCCCTTCCGCAGGTGCTTCCAGGCCTCCCGCACGTCGAGCTGGCCGCGCCCCTGGGCGATGGCGTCCACGTCCTTGTTGAAGTCGGCCGAGGTGTAGATCGCGTTGCGCAGCTCGGCGGCGGTGACGCTGACCCCGGCCTGCCTGGCGGCGGAGAGCAGCAGCGCGGCGGCACCGGCGGCCTGCGGCGACGCCATCGAGGTGCCGTTCATCATCGAGTAGCCCGGCGGCAGCGTGTAGCCGGTCTCGGCGACCGACGAGCTGGCGATCCAGTCCGGCGTCGGGGCGACGGCCGAGCCGGGAGCGGTGAGGTCGGGCTTGAAGCCGCCGTCCTCACGCGGACCGCGCGAGGAGAAGGGCATGATCCCCTTGTCGAACGCCACCTTCGAGCCGTAGTTGACCCACCAGGTGTCCTTCGAGACGGAGGCGCCGACGCTGACCACCCGGTCGGCACCGGTCGGGTCGCCGATCGTGTTGGCGCCCGCGCCGGAGTTGCCGGCCGAGATGAACATCTGCACGCCGGTCTCGTCGATCAGCCGGTTGTAGAGCAGCGCCCGGGCGCTCTGGCCGTCGTTGAGGGTCGGGCTGGAGCCGATGGACATGTTGATGACGTCCACACCGTGCACGGTGGCGAGGTCGACCATGCCGTCGGTGAGGGCCGCCGTGGAGCAGCCGGAGACGTGGCAGGCCCGCATCGACACCAGCTTGGCGCCCGGAGCCTGACCGTTCATCGCGCCGCCGAACATTCCGTGGGCGGCGGCGATGCCCGCGACGTGCGTGCCGTGAGCCTCCGTGAGCGCGTCGATGCTGACCGCGTCGGAGCCGTTGGAGAAGATGTTCAGATCGACGTCGACCGTGAAGGGCACCCGCTCGTTGACCGGGGTGGCCGGGTCGTCGGTGCCCAGGTGACCGATCTGGCGCGCGACCTTGAACGGCCGCATCAGCTCCTCGTCGGTGAAGTCCCGGTCCTGGTCGGTGTCGACCCACACCGCCTGGTCGGACTCCCGGAAGAGCACGCCCACGTAGGTGCCCGCCAGGCTGGAGACGGCCGCCTTCTTGACCGAGACGGCCAGGCCGGGTTCGGCCGGGCCGGTCCAGGTCTGCTTGAGCAGGGGGTCGACGAACGTGGGACCGGTGACCCGGTTCGACGCCGTCATGCTGTACCAGCTGGTGTCGAAGAGCAGGTCGATGAAGTTGGTCTGGGAGGTGGCCACGACCGTGTCGACGAGCTTGTGTTCGCCGGTCGTGGTGGTGGCGAGCGCGGGGTGCGTCGGGTCGACCCCGCTGTCCATGATCCCGATGGTCACGCCACGGCCGTCGTACGTCGGGTTCTCCGACTTGAAGGCGACCGACCCCGTCTCCCTGGTCGGCAGGTAGCTGTTGGCGTCCGGGGTGGTCGCGGACGGCGCCGCCGGCCTGTCATCGGAACTGGCGGCCACCGGCGTGGCGGTGACTGCGGCGTCCGGTCGGGTGTCCTCGATCGTGAGCAACTCGTCGACGTCCGCCCGCAGCACGTCGTCCAGCGCGACGGCCTTGTCGACACTGTCGAAGGGCACGTTGACCTTGACGTAGCCGACCCGGGACTCGGTCTTCGTGACCGTGGCGCCGAGCGCGGTCAGCGCCTGCTCGGCCTGCGCGGTCCGGCCGTCCTTGACGGCGAGCATCAGGGTGACGAAGTCGGGCACCGGACGGTCGGCGGTGGCCGAGAGGCTCCGGGCGCCGACCTGACGGGAGTACTGCGCGATCAGGGCCCGGTCGTGGCTGCCGAGCTTGTCTCCCGCGGCGGTCTGCGGCTCGGCGAGGGCCGGCGCGGAGCCCAGGGACAGTCCGGCGGCCGTGAGGACGGCGGCGAGCGTCGCGGCCGTCCACCGAGACCGGTACGGGCTCGGGGGTGTGTGACGTGGCATCAGCGTCCTTCTGTCGAGGGGGAACGACACGGGGGATGATGCCACCGACGGATCTTGCTTGATCAGCCTTCTGACCTGGCGGTTTTGCGCATTGGCGGAAATACGACGCGTCAGATCCAGTGCCGTTGGGCCGCCTGCCAGCCCAGTTGGAGGCGGGTCTGCACCCCGGCGAGCAGCAGCAGCCGTTGCACCCGCCGCTGGATGGTCCGCATGCTCACGCCCACCTGTACGGCGATCACCTGGTCGGTGTACCCGGCGAGGAGCAGCGAGAGCAGCCGCCGGTCGTCCGGGGCCAGCGGGCCGTCGATGGGGGCGGCCAGCGCGACGGGCACCGGCACGGCGGACTCCCACACCCTGCGGAAGATCCACTCGATCGCCCGCACCACCGTGGGGACGTGGATGACCAGCGCCTTCACCTCGCCGGGCGGGCCGTCGTCGAGCACGACGAGGGCCAGCCGGCCGTCGAAGACGAATGCTTTCAGCGGCACGTTGACCGCCACCCGCATCTCCTCCCCGAGCGCCGCCCACTCCTCCAGCAGCAGAGGGGCGTCGGAGCCACCCAACTCCAGCAGCGCCCGGTCGTAGACGACCCGGTACCGCACGCCGGCGCGCAGGGCGTCCCGCTGGCCGTAGTTGGCGGCGGCCGGCACGGCCACGGCGGGTCCTGTCGGCGTCAGGGACTGGATCTCCTGGCGGGCGTCGCGCTGGAGCTGGGCGTGGCGCTCGGCGACCGCCGCACCACCCTCGACGACCTCGACCGACTCGGCGGCGCCGTCCGGCGCGCCGTTGCGCTGGTAGCGCTGGGCCAGCCGCGCGATGGCCAGCTGCGCCTTGTGCACCTCGTCGATGCGCTGGAGCGCCATCAGCTTGAGGGTGATGTCCGGCGGTGCGGCGTGCAGCCGGCGGCGCTGCCCCGGGTGCACCGTGACCAGGCCCTTGCGCTCCAACTCGGCGATGACCTGTTCCACCTGCGGCTCCGCCAGCCCGGTGCGGTCGGCCACCTCGCGCGCCCCGGTCGCCGGCCCGGCGACGAGTTCGCCGTACACCTGCTCCTCGGCGGGACCGATCCCGATGCCCTCGAGCATGTCAGCGCGGGCGACGGACGGGGAGTGCGGACACGAAACCTCCCTGTGACGGCGACCAGCAGACCGACCGGAACCCCGCTGAGCTGCGGGTCCGGGGAATGTTAACCAGCCTCGGCACCCAGATCCAGGCCTTCCCACCCGCGCTGCCGGGCCGGTGGCCGACGGTAGGAAAGTTTCATCGTTGCCTCCGTCCATATAGAAGATTTACGATCCGATCTTGCTCGCCCCTCCGTTCACGAAAACCAGCATCAGGAGACAACGATGAGCGACGCTCCGGAAACAAGGCGACTGATCGACGTACCGGCCCGGCGCCGCACCCTCTTCGCGGCGCTGGGCGTCGGCATGGGAGTCGGCGCCGTCGGCCTGCCCGGCCCCGCGATGGCCGCCGTCGCCGGTTGGAGCAACCCGACCCTCGGATCGCTGACCTCCGGTTACAAGACCCCCAGCCGGCCGACCCACACGGGCTGGGACGTGGCCAACAGCCAGGGCACCCCGGTCTACGCGACAGCCGCCGGGACCGTCCGGGACATCAAGACCAACTCGTACCCGGGCGACACGACGAGTGGCCCCCTGGCCGGTCGCACCGGCAACAGCGTCCACATCAACCACGCCGACGGGTACTTCTCCTACTACGGCCACCTGCACCGGGTGCTGGTCAGCGACGGCCAGCAGATCAGCTGCGGCCAGTTGGTCGGCCTGATGGGCACCACCGGCAACTCGACCGGCCCGCACCTGCACTTCGAGATCCACAACCCCCGGCTGACCTCGCTCGACCCCCGGGTCTTCCTGGCCAACCGCGGCATCACCCTCGGTTCGACGGCTCCCGTCGGCAGCACCGGCTACCCGAGCGTCAGCCAGGGCGCCTCGGGGTGGGTGCCCCGGGTGATCCAGTACCTGGTGCGGGCGCGCGGTATCTCCGTCGTGGTGGACGGCAACTTCGGGGCCGCCACCGCCAGCGCGGTACGCAGCTTCCAGAGCGCCCGGGGCCTCTACGCCGACGGCCTGGTCGGCCCGATCACCTGGACCGCGCTCGTCCTGCCCCTGCGGGAGGGGAACTCCGGCGACCTGGTACGCGGCCTCCAGACCGCGCTCAACGCCCGGGGCGCGAGCCTGCTGGTGGACGGCGGCTTCGGAGCGGTCACCGCCACCGCCGTACGCAGCTTCCAGAGCCGCAACGGCCTCGTCGCCGACGGCCTCGTCGGCCCGGTGACCTGGAGCGTGCTCATCTGACGAGCCCCGTCAGAGCCAGCCGTTGTCCCGGGCGGTGCGGAACGCCTCCGCCCGGTTGGCCACCCCGAGCTTGCTGACCGCCGCGGAGAGGTGGTTGCGGACCGTGCCCGCCGACAGGTGGGTACGCCGCGCCACCTCGGCCACCGGGGTGTCGTACTCGGCCAGCCGGAGCACGTCCAGCTCCCGCGGCGTGAGCGGGCACTCCGGCGCGGTGAGCGCGTCGGCCGCCAGCGCCGGGTCGACGTACCGGCCACCGGCGTGCACCCGGCGGATGACGTCGGCGAGTGTCCCGCCCGGGGCGCCCTTGGGCAGGAACCCCTTGGCCCCGGCGGCCAGCGCGCGTTGCAGGTGCGGCGGCCGGCCGTGCCCGGTCAGGATCACCACCTTGCAGGCGGGCAGGACACGAGCCAGCTCGGCGGTCACCTCCAGCCCGTCCAGGGCCGGCATCTGGAGGTCCACCACCGCGACGTCCGGCCGGTGGGCGAGCGCGGCGGTGACGGCGGCCCGCCCGTCCGGCGCCTCGGTCACCACCTCCAGGTCGGACTCCAGGCCGAGCAGGGCGGCCAGCGCGGCCCGGATCAGGTCCTCGTCGTCGGCGAGCAGCACGCGGATCACGGGCGGGTCCGCACCGTCACGTCGAGGCGGAACACCCCGGCGTCCAGCCGGTGGCGCAGCGTCCCTCCCGCCTCGGTCAGCCGCTCGGCCAGCCCGCGCAGCCCGAAGCTGTGCCGGTCCGGCGACGCCCCCTCGGCGCCGTCGTTCGTCATCGTCATCCGTACCTCGTCCTCGTCCTGGCTGATCTCGATGGTGCACCAGGTGGCTCTGCTGTGCCGCAACACGTTGGTGCTCGCCTCCCGCAGCACCGCGACGAACTGCCGGGCGACCTCCGACGGTACGTCGTCCGGGGGCAACGCCACCGCGCAGCGGATCCCGGAGGAACGCAGCACCTGTTCCACGGCGGCGATCTGGTCCCCCAGGTCCACCGCGCGGTAGCCGTGCACGACCTCGCGCAGCTCGACCAGAGCCGAGGCGGCCAGCCGCTGCACCTCGGCCGCCTCCGAGCTGGCCCGCCCGGCGTCGGACGCCGCGAGCCGGGACGCCAGCTCCGCCTTGAGCGCGATCACCGAGAGGCTGTGCCCGAGCAGGTCGTGCACGTCCCGGGCGAACCGCAGCCGCTCCTCGGTCGCGGCGAGCCGCCCCTGCGCGGCCCGCCCGCGCTGCGCCTCGACGAGCAGCCCCCACAGCCAGAGCTGAAGGGCGTTCCACGCGGCTATGGAAAGCCCGGCGACCACCACGATGGTGACGTGGTCGCGGATCGGGGCCCCCGTCCACGCCGCCACCCCGGCGGCCACGGTCACGGTCAGCAGCACCGCCGGGCCGGCGGCCCACCAGCGCGACAGCATCGGCACCGAGCCGATCACGGAGGCGCCGAGGAAACCCCAGGTCGCCCACTCCGGCCCGCCCACCGGCCCGACCAGGGGCACGGAGAGCACGGCGGCACAGACGAACGCGGCGAGCAGCCGACGCCGCGTCACCGCCGCCAGCCAGGGGGTGATCGCCCCGTACAGTGCGCCACCCTGCGCTGCCACGAACAGGGCGATCCCCACCGCCCCGACCACCGTCCAACGCGGATCCTCTTCGCGCGCCAACCCGGTCGCGGCCAGCAGCAGCGTCCCGAGGACGCCGCTGCCGACGGTGCTCAACGTGACGGCACGGGCGCGGCGCAGGCCGAGCTCCCGCTCGACCTGCGCCCGTTCCATGCGCACGTTCCCCGTACCGGGTGACGCGATGGCTGCCTCGATCATCCGTGCCGGGGCTCCCACCGGAAGTACCGGCCGGCGACGATGAGCGACACCGCCAGCCAGGCCAGCAGCACACCGAAGGACGGCAGCGTCTCGACGAAGGTCTCCACCAGGCTCAGCGTCTGCCCCTCGTCCGTACGGGCGAGCCAGCCGATGCGCATGACCTCGGTGAACGGCCCGTTCGGCAGGAACCAGAGCGCCCGCTCCAACGACTCCGGCAACGTGTTCAGCGGCAGCAGCGCGCCCGGCGTGGCGAGGAAGATCACCACGGTCGGCAGGGTGGTCAGCATGGCCGCCTCGGAGCTGCGGGTGATCGCGGAGAGGGCGGCCGAGAACGCCGCCATGATCGCGGACCCGAGCAGCAGCGCCACCGCCATGACCAGCGGGTTCCTGGGCACCGGCAGGTCGAGCGCCAGGACGGCGTAGACGGCCAACGCGACGAACTGGGCGATGAAGAGCACCACGGTGCTGCTGGCCGTGCCGAACAGGATGGTGCGGTCCGAGGGGAGCCCGGCGCGCAGCCGCTTGAGCACCAACTCCTGGCGGCGGGCCGCGTACACGGTGGTCAGGTGATGGTGCACCAGGAAGACCATGATCAGGGTGGTGACGCTGACGACCCGGCCGACGCCGGCGACCGTCTGGCCCTTGTACTCGGTGACGAGCAGGAGGGCGATCATCAGCGGGGTCACCACGGACATGGCGGTGGCTGTCCAGTTGCGCCGCAGCGCCAACAGTTCCATCCGCAGCATCGCCATGACCTGCCAGATCGGCTTGGCGGCGCGGTCGCGGGACACGGTGGTGGCGGGCTTCTGCGTCGTCATCGTCTCGCTCATCGGGCGGCCTCCGCTTCCGCGTGCTGGTCGGTCAGGTCGTGGTCGGCGGCGATGTCCAGGAAGACATCCTCCAGGGTGGCCGGTCGCGCCGACAGGCTGGCCAGCCGGATGTCGCCCGCGTTGGCCCACTCGAGCAGCCGGGTCAGGTCGGCCTGGAGCTGACGGGACTCGTAGATCACCCGGTCGCCGTCGACCAGGCGGGTTGCGTGCGGCAGGTCCGGCGGCACGTCCGTGGCCGGCAGCCGGAAGGTGATCCGGGCGGGCAGGGTGCGTACGACGTCCTCCGGGGCCCCGGTGGCGACCAGGTTCCCACCCCGCATGATCGCCACCCGGTCGGCGAGGACCTCCGCCTCCTCCAGGTAGTGCGTCGTGAGCAGGACGGTGGTCCCACCCTTCTGCAGCTCACGGACGACGTCCCAGGTGCGGCGCCGGGATGCCGGGTCCATGCCGGTGGTCGGCTCGTCGAGGAAGAGCACCTCCGGCTTGCCGAGCACGGCCAACGCCAGCTCCAGCCGGCGCCCCTCCCCGCCGGAGAGCTGGTCGACCGCCACGTCCATCCGGCCGGTCAGGTCCACCAGTTCCAGCACCTCCACGGCGCTGTGCGGGCGTACGGTGAGGGAACGCCACGCCTCCACCGTCTCCCGGACGGTCAGCGCGCCGGTGAACCCACCGTGCTGGAGCATCACCCCCGTCCGGGGACGCAGCGCGGTGCGGTCCCGCACCGGGTCCAGCCCGAGCACCCGGACCCGGCCGGAGCTGGCCGGCTGCAGCCCCTCCAGCACCTCGATGGTGGTGGTCTTACCGGCACCGTTGGTGCCCAGCAGGGCGAACAGCTCGCCCCGGCGGATCCTCAGCGAGATCCCGCGGACCGCCTCGAACTCCCCGTAGCTGCGGCGCAGCCCGTCCACTTCGATCACGACGTCATCCATGGTTATCAGGCTGCCGTCCGACGGCGACAGTTCCAACCCCCATGGCGTCACGTCCCGACCGTGTCGTACACACACCTCACCCATGCGTCCCCCACACCCCGGGTGTAAGGAAGGGCACCTTCCTGTCGCCCGGGCGACAGGAAGGTGCCCTTCCTTACACGTACTACCTGGGGGTGAACGGGGCCACGTCGACCGGGAGGTCCGGCAGCACCCCGACGAGCGCGTCGACCTTCGACCACGTCATGGTCACCTGGTCGAGGTCGTCGTCGCCCATCGGTACGCCCAGCGCGGCGGTCGCCTCCGCCAGCCGGGCCCGCCGGGCGGGGTCGACGCTGTCGGTGGGCGCCTCCGGCGAGCACACGGGCGCGAGGTCCGAGACGACGTCCAGCTTCGGCTCCCGATCGTGCCAACCCGTCCGCCGCTGGTACACGTCGGCGATGTCGACCAGCTCGAAGTCCCGGCCGGGAGCGGCGGCCAGTTGCAGCGACAGCGGCAGGCCGTCGCCGTCCGCCCCCATGGGCAGCGCCAGCGCGGGAAAACCGACCGCGCTCCAGACGCTGGGCAGCAGGGAGATCATCTGGAGGCTGGCCGGGTCGTCGTAGCGGGGGGCGACGGAGGGCCAGGTGGGCGTGGCGATGACGTCGACGTCGCGCAGCCGCGCCCGCAGCGCCTCGGCGCCCCAGCCGCGCACCCGCTGGGCGCGCAGGTACGTCTCCGCCGAGAGCACCCCGCCGAGCACGACGTTCCACCGGAACGGTCGGCCGTAGTCGGCCCAGCGCGCCCGGAAGCGCGCCCCGTGCACCTCGAACGCCTCCACCATCATGGTCACGAGTTGCGCGGCGAAGAGCGGGAACGCCTCGTCGAGCGGTATGTCGACGACCTCGGCCCCCGCCGCCCGCAGCTCGTCGAGCGCGGCGTCGAAGGCCGCGGCGGTGTCGTCAGTCAGCGCGGCGGCGTACTGCACGAGGTCGCGCGGGACCCCGACGCGTACGCCCGCGAGGTCGGCGAGCGGCGACCGGGACAGCTCCGCCGGGCGGTCCGCCATGACGGCGAGCAGCCGTGCGCACTCCCGCGCCGTACGCGCCAGCGGCCCCGCCGTCTCCACGGAACGCGCCAGCGGGTGGACGCCCGTCGCGGGCAGGAGCCCCTGGGTCGGCTTCAGCCCGGTCACGCCGCACATCGCGGCCGGGATCCGGATGCTGCCGTTGCTGTCGGTGCCGATGCCCGCGTCGAAGAACCCGGCGGGGATGCCGTTGGCGCTGCCGCAGCTCGATCCGCCGGTCCACCGGTGGGGATCCCACGGGTTGCGGGGCAGCGGGAAACGCGCGTCCGGGTCCGGCCGGGACAGCGCGTGCTCCGCCATGGTGGTCTTGCCCACGATCACCGCGCCCGCCGCGCGCAGCCGCGCCACCACGGGCGCGTCGCGGTCGGCCCACCAGCTCGCGTCGTGCACGGTGCTCTGGCACGTGCTCGGGGCGCCGGCCACGGCGACGACGTCCTTGACGCCGATCAGCGTGCCGCGCAGCGGACCGTCCGGGCGGGCGTCGTCGACGGGGAACCGGTGCAGGAAAGTACCGAGTACGGGGTCGAGCCGGTCCGCCCGGTCGGCGGCCTCGGCGAGGCGGTCGTCGGCCATGTCAGCTCACCACCGAAAGCGTCCGCCGGCTCGCCGCGGGAAATACGAACAGCCCACCGGTGGCGCCGGCACGGGCCTTGCCGGCCGATTTTCCGGCACCGTCCAATGAATGGCGGTGACCGTTCCCCTTCAAACGCGCCACAGAAGAACTCCTCCACGTACGGGCCACCGGAGCGCACAGCCCAGACCACGACAGGTCCGACGATGGCGCGTACGGCCGCCGCGGGGTAACCCCTACGGACACCCCTCACCCCCCCGGAATAAGGCGCGTCGGACGCCAATTCTCGCGATGGCTGGCCCCGGAACTCCTGGATTCCGACCGAGTCACGCTGCTAAATACTATTCGGATACCCGCACCGATCTAATGGGGAATTCAATGACCAACGCAATCGGGAACCTCGTGGCCACACCCACGCTCGGTGCGGTAGACCCACAGGCGATCGACGTGTCGGCCGTGCACAAGAGCTACGGCGACGTGCGCGCCGTCAACGGCATCGACCTGCGGATCGCTCCCGGCGAGGTGGTCGCGCTGCTCGGGCCCAACGGCGCCGGCAAGTCCACGCTCGTCGACATGATCCTGGGGCTCACCCGCCCCGACCGTGGCGAGATCCGCGTCTTCGGGCACACCCCGCGGGAGGCCATCCTCCGGGGCGTCATCGGGGCGACGCTCCAGGACGGCGCGCTGCTCGACGACGTGTCGGTCCGCGAACTGCTCACGATGGTGGCGTCGCTGCACGCCGCCCCGCTGCCGATCGCCGAGGTGCTGCGCCGCACCGACCTCACCGACGTCGCCGACCGGCGCACCCGGCTCTCCGGCGGTCAACGCCAGCGGCTGCGGCTGGCGCTCACCCTGGTGTCCGACCCGCGGCTGCTGGTGCTGGACGAGCCGACGGTGGCGATGGACGTCGAGTCCCGCCACGTGTTCTGGGCCGCCATGCGGGAGTTCACCGACTCCGGGCGCACCGTGGTCTTCGCCTCCCACTACATGGAGGAGGCCGAGGAGTTCGCCGACCGGGTGGTGCTCGTCCAGTCCGGTGTGATCATCGCCGACGGCACCGTCGCCGAGATCCGCGGTGTGGTGGCGGGGCGCTCGCTGTCGGCCACCGTTCCGGACGCGACGGTCGAGCAGCTGCGCCTGCTGCCCGGCGTGATGACCGCCGAGGCCCGGGGCCAGCGCGTCGAACTCGTCAGTTCCGACTCCGACGCCACCGCCCGGGAGTTGTTCGCGCGCTTTCCCCGGGCGTACGACGTCGAGATCGGCGCCCTCGGCCTGGAACAGGCGTTCCTGGCCCTCACCGCGACGAAGGGCGGGGCCGCCTGATGAGCGCCGGTTTCCTCAAGCTCGAAGTGAAGCGGGTGATCCGGGCCCGCAAGTTCTGGATCGTCGCGTTCCTGTTCCCGACGCTGCTCTACCTGATGCAGGCCAACCTGTTCGGGCTGATGCAGGAAAACATGTTCCGCGGTGGAGGCGGCGGAGGCACCGCCATCAACTTCAGCGAGCACCTGCTGGGCAGTCTCGCCGCCTTCGGCGCGCTCTTCGTCGCGCTGAACGTCGGCACCAGGGTGGCCATCGAGCGGTCCACGGGCTGGCAGCGCCAGCTGCGCATCACCCCCCTGTCGCCGACCTCCTACCTGGCGGCGAAGCTGGCCGCGGCGATGGTCGTGGCGCTGCCGGCGATCACGGTGGTGGCGCTCACCGGCGCGCTGCTGGAGGGCGTCCGGCTGCCGGTGGGCGGCTGGCTGCAACTGGTGCTCGGGGTCTGGCTCGGCACGCTGCCGTTCGCGCTGCTGGGCGTCTTCATCGGCCAGGTCGCCACCGCCGAGAGCGTGCAGGTGCTCACCTCCGTCTCGCACATGCTGCTCGGCGTGCTCGGCGGCGCGCTGATCCCGTCGGTCGCGTTCCCCGAGTGGCTGCAGACGGTGTCCGCGATCATGCCGAGCCACTGGCTGGCCGAGGTCGGCCACAGCCCGTTCGAGGACAGCGCCCGGCTCGGGCTCGCCGCCGTGGTGCTCGCGGGCTGGACCGTGGTGCTCGGCGGCGCCGTGATCATGCGGTACCTGCGGGACAGCGCCCGCGTCTGAGCGCCCCCGCCCGGAGGCGGACGGACCCCGGCCCCCTGAACGACGACCGTACGCACCGCTACGACGAGGGATTGCATCGTGAAGAAGAACTCCTGGCAGATACTGCGCAAGGGCGGGCCGGGCGGCCTCACGCTCACCGTCGACTTCACCAGCACCGGCCGCACCCAGGCGTGCTTCCGGGACCTGGTCCCGCTGCTGAGCGCGCCCGGCGAGATCTGGGAGACGGTGGCGCCGGCCTCGGGCGCCGAGGAGACCATGTCCGGCGACGACTACGTCGAGCGGTGGGTCAAGGGCGTACGCCGACGCGAGCGCACGGTCGACACCGTGATCGGCTACTGCGTGGGCGCGGTGTTCGCCGCCCCCCTCGCGTCCCGGCTGGCCGAGGTGCAGGACGGGGCGCCCACGCTGATCCTGCTGGACCCGGAGCTGCCGAACATCGTCGGCCTGTACCGGGACTTCCACGCCGCCGCGGACGCGCTGCGGACCATCCTCTCCCCGGAGGAGATCGCCGCGTTCCACGCCGACGGACAGGCGGTCCAGGAGAAGTACGGGCTCGACGACCTCACCCTCATCGGGCCCGCGCTCGCCGGGATCTTCTCCGACGCGATCGACGTCGCGGGCCGCCGGCTCGGGCTGGACGACGACGTCCGGGGCGAACTGGGCGGCAGCTTCGCCTCGTTCGTCGGCTACCTGCGGGCGGCGACGGAGATCGACCCGACCGCGCGGTGGGAGACGGCGACGGCGATCACCTCGGCGCACTCCACCCAGCGGGAGCAGGTGTTCGGGCGGAACATCCGGCTCGACGTCGACCACGACCAGATGCTGCGGCACCCCGACGTCGCCGCGGCGGTCTCCGGCCTGATGACCGGCTCGGACGCCGACGCGCGGATCGCGGGGTAACGCGATGGCGTCGAGCCGGGCGGGCCGTGCGCCCGCGCTGTTTCCCGACCTGTTCGCCGAGCAGGTGCGGCGCACCCCGGAGGCCACCGCCCTCGTGTGGGGCGAGCACCGGATGACGTACGCCGAGCTGAACGCCGAGGCGAACCGGCTCGCGCACCGGCTGGTGGCGCTCGGCGCGGGTCCGGAGCGGCTCGTCGCCATCGGGATCCGCTCCGCGCACCTGGTGGTGGCCGCGCTGGCCACCGTCAAGGCCGGGGCGGCCTACCTGCCGCTGGACCTGAGCTACCCGGCGCAACGGATCGAGCACATGCTCACCGACGCGCGGCCCATGCTGCTGCTGACGACCTCCGACGACCAGCACGCGGTGCCGGGCTCGGACCTGCCGCGGCTCCTGCTCGACGGGCCGGAGGCGTACGCCGACCAGCCGGCCACCGATCCCACCGACGCGGACCGGCTCGCCCCGCTGCGGCCGGCCAACTCCGCGTACGTCATCTACACCTCCGGCTCCACCGGCAGCCCGAAGGGCGTGGTGATCGAGCACCGCCAGCTCGACACGTACCTGCGCCACGTCGAACGCTCCTACCCGGGCGTGCGCGGGCGGGCGGTGCTGCACTCGTCCTTCGCGTTCGACCTGACGGTGACGGCGTTCTACGCGCCGCTGGCGACGGGCGGCTGCGTGCACCTCGGCGCGCTGGAGGAGATGGGCACGCCGGCGGCGGGACCGTACGGCCAGCAGCGCCCGACGTTCGTCAAGGTGACGCCGTCGCACATCCCGCTGCTCACCGCGCTGCCCGCCGAGGCGTCCCCGACCGGGGAGCTGATGGCCGGCGGCGAGTTGCTGCTCGGCGAGACCGTCGACGCGTGGCGCCGCCGGCACCCGGGGGCGCGGGTGGTCAACGAGTACGGCCCGACGGAGACGACCGTCGGGTGCAGCACCGTGGTCATCGAGCCGGACCAGCCGGTGCCGCCGGGGCCGCTGCCCATCGGCCAGCCCATGCCGGACGTGCGCTTCCACGTGCTCGACGAGCAGCTGCGGCCGGTCGCGCCCGGCGTGATCGGCGAGCTGTACATCTCGGGGGGCCAGTTGGCCCGCGGCTACCTCGGCCGCCCCGCCCTGACCGCCGAACGGTTCCTCCCGGACCCGTTCGGCCCGGCCGGCTCCCGGATGTACCGCTCGGGCGACCGGGTCCGCCCCACCGCCGACGGCGAGTACGAGTTCTGCGGGCGGGTGGACAACCAGGCCAAGATCCGGGGCTACCGGATCGAACTCGGGGAGATCGAGGCGGCGCTGCTGCGCCGACCGGAGGTGCGGCACGCGGCGGCGGTGATCCGCACCGACGCCCCGGAGGTCAAGCAGCTCGTCGCGTACGTCGTGCCGGAGGCGGACGCGCGGATCGACCCGCAGCAGCTACGCAAGGACCTCGGGGAGGCCCTGCCGGAGTACATGGTGCCGAGCGTCGTGGTGACCCTCGCGGCGCTGCCGCTGACCGTCAACGGCAAGCTCGACACGGCTGCCCTGCCGATGCCGGAGGTCGCGGGCACCCCGGGCGGGCGGGCCCCGGTCAACGAGTTGCAGGCGCTGCTGTGCGAGTTGTTCGCCACCTACACGGCAGCCTCCTCGATCGGCGTCGACGACGACTTCTTCCTCCGCGGCGGGTCCAGCCTCGGCGCCGCCCAGCTGGTCAACGAGGCACGCCGGCGCGGGCTCACGCTGTCGCTGCGCGACGTGCTGGAAAACCGGACCGTGGCGCGACTCGCCGAGATCTGCGCCGACGCCGATGGAGGGGACGAGTGAGCATGAGCATCGCGGCCAGCAGGAAGGAAGCAGCCATGTGGCTGCTCGAACGGCTGGTGCCCGACACCGGGGTCAACAACGTCACGGTCGCCTTCGAGGTGGCCGGCAGGATCGACCGGGGGCTGTTCGCGGCGACGCTGCGGGCGGTCCTCGTCCGGCACGAGGTGCTGCGCACCGTGTTCCGTGCCGACGACGCGACGCTCACCCGGGAGGTGCTCGATCCCGACGCGGTCGACGTGCCCGTGCTGGACATCCCGTCCGGGGCGGCCGGGCGGGACGCCGACCTGACCGCGTTCGCCGCCGAACCGTTTCCGATCGACGGCCGGCCCCTGGTGCGGGCGGGTGTCCACACGGGAGCCGAGGGCGACGTGTGCTGCGTCGTGGTGCACCACCTGAACTTCGACGCCATGTCGACCACGATCCTGCTGCGCGAGCTGCTCGCCGCGTACGAGACGGTCGCGGCGGGGCGCACGCCGGACGGCTCGCCGGTGGCCGCGCTCGCCGAGCGCGCGCCGGACGAGCGCAGCGTCGCGTACTGGCGGAAGAACCTCGACGGGCTGCGGCCCGCCGAGTCCGGCCTGTGGTGTGCCCGCCCCTCCGTCGGTGCGTCGTCCCTGCGGGCCCGGACCGTCCACCACGCGCTCTCCGCGCCGGCCCGCGCCGTGGTCCGCCGGTTCCAACGCGAGCTGCGCGCGTCCGAGGCGGTCGTGCTGCTCGCGGCGTACTCCGTGCTGCTCGCCCAGCACGGCGCGGGCTCCGACGTGGTCATCGGCACCCCGGTGAACGTCCGCGACCAGCGCAGCATGAGCGCCATCGGCTACCACGCGAACCTGGTGCCGCTGCGGGTACGGGTCGACCCGGCGGCCGACTTCCGCGCCGTCGTCAAGCAGACCCGCAGCACCTTCCTGGAGGCGATCAGCCACGCCGACGTACCGCTCGAGCACGTGTCCCCCGCCGTGCTCGGGGACGCGCCCTCGTCGTGGCGCAGCTCGTTCTTCCGGCACCTGTTCAACTACGTGCCCGGCACGGTCGACGCGTCGGCCACGCTGACCGGGATGCCGGTGCGGCACGTCCTGGTGGAGAACGGCTACAGCCGCTTCGACCTGGAGTTCTTCATCATGCCGGGCGCGGACGAGACCACCGTCCGCGCGGCGTTCTGCGTCGACGCCTTCGACGCGGCCGACGTCGTGCTGCTGCTGGAACGCTACGACGCCCTGCTCGTCGGGCTGGGCGAGGCCCTGGAGGAGCCGGTGGCGCGGCTGCCCCGCCACGGCGCGAGCGACCTCGCCCTACCGGTGCCACCGCCACGGACGGCCGCCACCGCGTCCGTGCTCGACGCGGTGCGCGCGACGGTCGCCGCGAGCCCGGAGCGCGTCGCGGTGCAGGACGTGACCGGAGCCGTCACGTACGGCCAGCTGTGGTCGGCGGCGCTCGCCACCCGGGACCTGGTGGCGGCCTCGGCCGGAGGCACGGTCGCCGTGCTGGCGCCACGCGGCGCGGAACTGGCCGCCGCCTGGCTCGGCGTGTGGTTGGCGGGCGCGCGCTGCGTCCTGCTCGACCCGACCCAACCGGTGCCCGACCTCGCCGCGCGACTGACCGACTCGGGCGCGGGCCCGGTGCTGGCAGCCGAGGGCTTCCCCGTGCCCGGCGCGGTGCGCCTCCCCGCCGTCCCCGCCGCCGCGACCGTGCCCACCGACGAGCCGGCCGGCCCCGACCCGGACGCGGTGGCCTACCTGGAGTACCACCTCGACACGCCCACGCCGCTCGCGGTGACGGTCACCCACCGGGCCCTGGCCGGCGCCGTGGCGCAGCTCGCCGAGCGGGTCGCCAGCGGGCCGGTGGTCACGTCGTGGCTGAGCAGCTCGGCCACCGCCGCGTCGCTGACGGAGCTGCTGGTGGCGCTGACCACGGGCGGCCGGGTCGTCGTCGTCCCCGACCAGGCCCGCACCGACGGAAACGCGCTCGGCGAGCTGTTGGAGCGGCACGGGGTGGACGTGGTCCAGGCGCCGCCGGCGGTGTGGCGTCAGGTGGTCGAGCAGGCCGGCGGCCGGCTCGCGGGCCGCACCGTCCTGGTGGGTCACGACCCGCTCCCCCAGCAGCTGGCCGCGCAACTGCGCGCCACCGGCGGCACGCCGCAGCAGGGCTACACCACGCCCGGCGTGGCCGGGTACGCCGGGCTCGGCGGCGGCTGGGACGGCACGGGTGTCCTCCCGACGGCCCGCGTCTTCGTCACCGAACCCGGCACGCCGCACGAGGTCGGCATCGGCGTACGCGGCGAGCTGTGCGTCGCCGGCGACACGCTGGCGGCCGGCTACCACGGCCGGCCGGAGCTGACCGCCGCCCGGTTCGGCGAGCACCCGGTGCACGGGCGGTTCCACCGCACGGGGGACCTGGCGCGGCTGCTGCCCGACGGCCAGATCGACGTCGTCGGCCCGCTGTCGGCCCAGGCGCGGGTCGCCGGGCAGCGGATCCACCTCGCCGACGTCGAGACCGTCCTCGCCGCCCACCCGGACGTGGACGCGGTCGCCGCCGTCGGCTCCGTCGGCCCTGTCGGCCCTGTCGGCTCCGTCGACCCTGTCGGCTCCGTCGACCCTGTGAGCTCTGGCGGGGACGCGCCGGACGCCTCGGTCGTCGCGTTCGTCGAGTCCCGCAAGCCGGACGTGGCGGAGCGGCTGCGCGAGCACGCCCGCGCCGCCCTGTCGCTCGCGCCCGAGCTGGTCGTGTTGAACCAGTTGCCGCTCACCGTCGCGGGCACCGTGGACCGGGCGGCCCTCGTCGCGTTCGCCGCGTCCCGGGCGGCCGCGGACGCCGAGCCGCCGGACGAGACGACCTCGGCCCTCGTCGCGATCTGGGCCGCGCTGCTCGACCGCCCCGACCTGCACGCGGACTCGAACTTCTTCGCCAGCGGCGGCCACTCCCTGCTGGGCGCACAGCTGGTGCAGCGCGTGCGCAGCGAGCTGAACCAGCCGGTCGCGCTCGCCGACCTGTTCGGCAACCCGACGCCGCGGCAGCTCGCCGAGCACCTCCGATCCGCGATCTGGGACGACGACGAGGACGACGACTGACCGATCGCGCACCCCCACACCGTCTCGACCCTTCAGCAGAGGAGGCTCGGCGTGACCGTAGACGTCCAACCCACCCGCGGCACCGACCGCATGATCACCCTGACCAGAGAGGAGAACATCGAGGTCGACACGATCGCCCGCTACCTGGCGGGACGGCCGCCGCGTCTGGTGGACGCGGCCGGCTGGCTCGAAACGGCCCGTGAGCTGTCCAGCAACCTGCCCGTACGCCTGCGGCAGATGGTGCGCCGTTTCGCCTGGGACCCCGGGCTCGACGCCGTGCTGCTCGTGCGGAACCTGCCCGTGGACGTCGACGAGCTGCCCGCCACGCCCACCGTGGCCGGCTCGGTGCAGCGGGAGTCCACGGTGCCCGCCGCCGCCCAGGTGCTGCTCGGGCTGCAACTCGGCGAACTCATCGCCTTCAAGGAGGAGAAGAGCGGCGCGCTCGTGCAGGACGTCGTGCCGGTGCCGGGCATGGAGAAGTTCCAGGGCAACGCGGGCTCGGTGTCGCTGTCGATGCACGTGGAGAACGCCTTCCACCTGCACCGCCCGGACTACGTCGGCCTGCACTGCCTGCGTAACGACCACGACAACGTGGCCGGGTTGCAGGTGACGTCGATCCGCAACGCGCTGCCCCTGCTGTCCGAGCAGGTCCGCCAGGTGCTGCACGAACCGCGCTTCGTCACCGAGCCGCCCGCGTCGTTCGGCGACCTGCGCAGCGCGCCCGAGCCGCACGGCATCCTCAGCGGCAGCCTCGACGACCCGGACGTGCAGGTCGACTTCGAGAGTTCCTTCCCCCTCGATCCCGAGGCCACGCAGGCCCTGTCGATGCTCGGCGACGCGCTGCGCACCGTCCGCCGCACCTTCATCCTGGAACCCGGCGACCTCGCGTTCGTCGACAACCGGCTGGCCCTGCACGGCCGGACCGAGTTCACTCCCCGTTACGACGGCCGTGACCGCTGGCTCCAGCGGATCTTCGTACACCGCGACTTCCGGCGCTCGCGCGCCATGCGGCCGGCTGACGGGCACGTGCTCAGCAGCGCCAACTGATCATCCCACTCCCAGACGAGGAGCGGACCGCTGTCGGGGGGCGGATCCGGTCGAACCGGATGCCGCCGGCGATTCTTTCATCGATCACTGTGAGGGCGGCATGGCGAGCAGGTGCCCGGTGCACGGGCTGACGAAGCTGATGGACGACGACTACTTCGCGACGCCGTACGTGGCGAACGAGCGCTACGCGGCGATGCACGAGCAGGGCACCGTCCACCGGACGTGCATGGACGACCACGGCCGGGTGTGGCTGGTCACCGGCCACGCCCAGGTCTACACCGCGTTACGCGACAAACGCCTGGCGCGGCCACGTGAATACTCGAACGGCGACTTCACCAGTCAGCGCTTCCCGGAGGGCACGCCGACCGGCACGATCGTCACCCTCGACCCACCGCAGCACACGCGGCTCAAGAAGATGATCAACTTCACCTTCCTGCCCCGCAACCTGGAGACCTTCCGCCCCCGAATACAGGAGCTGGTCGCCGCACGGCTGGACGCCCTCGAGGCGGCGGGCGGCGGCGACCTGGTCGGGGACTTCGGGGCCGTCCTGCCGATCACGATCGTCTGCGACGTGCTCGGCATCCCCGACGAATACCGCAAGGACCTCAAGAGGATGGCGGACCTCGGCTTCGGCAGCGACGACGAGACCAACGCCCAGCTCCGCGCGGACATGTTGGAGATGCTCGAGGTGATCCGCAGCCAGAAGGCGGCGGAGCCCACCGAGGACCTCTTCTCGTACTGGATCCACACCAGGGACGACGACGGCAACCCGATGCTGACCGTCGAGCAGGTCCTGGTCCTGGCCGCGCTGACGATGCTGGGCGGCTACGACACCACCGCGGGCATGATCAGCCGGGGCGCGCTGGCCCTGCTGGACAACCCGGAGACGCTGCAGCGGCTCCGGCAGGACCCGGACCTGTTCGGCGAGGCCGTCGAGGAGATGCTGCGCCGGAACCCCTCGGTGCACCACGCCTTCCGCCGCTTCGCCACCGAGGACATGGAGATCGACGGCACGAAGATCAACAAAGGCGACACGGTGGTCCTGCACGTGGCCGCCGCGGGTAACGACCCGAGGCGGTTCCCCGACCCCGACGTGTTCGACATCGACCGCCCCGACAAGGCGCACCTGGTCTTCGGCGGCGGTCCGCACTTCTGCGCGGGAGCGGAGTTGGCCCGGATGGAGGTGACCATCGCCCTGCGGGAGCTGTTCACCCGGTTCCCCGACATCAGGCTGGCCGTGCCCCGGGAGTCGCTGGCGTTGCCGCCCCTATCCGTTCATTCCCGCGCTCCTGTCGCTGCCGGTCACGGTCTGACGGGCGCCGCCCGGCCCGTCGCCGCGGGACGCGCGGAGGGCCGGTGCCACGGCCGACACGATCACGGCCACCTCGCCGAACTCGGACCCGCCCCGCCCCGCCCCAGGGCCACAGGCGTCGTTCGACGCCCCGCGCGGTAGCGCGAATTGATCAGCCCGCCCTGCCGAACGGGCGGACCGCCGCCGGGGACGTGGACCCGATCCACCCGGGTCCCTGTCCCCGGCGGCGGCGTGCCGTGTCCCCGTTCTCCGGGCGCCGGACCCCGCGAACAATCACGCTCCGGACGCGTCGACAACGGGTTAACCTCGTCAATTGATCGCCGGTAACGACCCACCCGATTCCGCGAGCGTCGTTCCCGCATCGTCCGTGCCCAGGTCACCACACCGGTGTGACGGTCTCATGCCCCACCACCCGTCCACAATGCCTGACCAGCAACTCCACACTTCCCACCCAATACCCCCCACCATGCA
>NZ_JBEYVB010000048.1:0-46614 GCF_040643815.1 Micromonospora sp. NPDC047074 | reverse complement strand
AAGGCCGAGAAGATCTGGTGGCGGGCCCTGGACGCCTACTTCACCTCCAACACCGCCTACGTCAACACCAGCAACCCCGCCAACACCGCCCGCGCCTACAGCCTGCGCGCCGCCACCGACCTGTACGGCAGCTGCTCCACCGAGTACAAGACCGTCCAGGCCGCCTGGACCGCCGTGAACGTGGCCGGTAACGACGCGCCGTGCTCGACCGGGAACGACTTCTCGGTGTCGCTCTCGCCGACCTCCGGCGCGGTGAACCCGGGCGGCTCGGTCTCCAGCACCGTGGCCACCGCCACCACCAGCGGCACGGCGCAGACCGTGACGCTGTCGGCCACCGGCCTGCCGAGCGGGGCGACCGCCTCGTTCAGCCCGGCCTCGGTCACCTCCGGCGGCTCGTCGACGCTGACCGTCGCCACCACGGCCAGCACCGCCCCCGGCACCTACACGGTCACCGTGAACGGGGCCGGCTCGGTCACCCGCAGCGCCAGCTACACGCTGACCGTGAACGGCACCGGCGGCGGCTGCACCAGCCCGGGCCAGAAGCTCGGCAACTCGGGCTTCGAGTCCGGTGCCACCGGCTGGACGCAGACCTCGGGCGTGATCGGCCAGCACGGCACCGACCAGCCGGCCCGCACCGGCACCTGGAGCGCCTGGCTGAACGGGTACGGGACCACCCGCACCGACACGCTTGCCCAGTCGGTGAGCCTGCCGCAGGGCTGCACGTCGTACAACTTCACCTTCTGGCTGCACATCGACTCGGCGGAGACCACCACCGGCACCGCGTACGACACGCTGCGGGTGCAGGTGCTCAACTCCTCCGGGACGGTGCTGGCGACCCTGGCCACGTACTCGAACCTGAACAAGGCCGCCGGGTACAGCCAGAAGTCGTTCTCGCTGGCCGCGTACAAGGGGCAGACCGTGACCCTGAAGTTCACCGGCACCGAGGACTCCTCGCTCCAGACGTCCTTCGTCGTGGACGACACCGCGCTGAACGTCTCCTGACCTAGCCACGCCGTCGTCGGGCCCGGCGACCACCCCGCCCGGGTGGTCGTCGGGCCCTCGTCGCTATGGTCGCCGCACCGGCGCGCCGCCGACCCCGGCGGTGGGCCGCCGACGGTCGAAGGGGATGGTGACGGTGGCGGACGCGGAACTCCTCGTCGAGGTGACCGGGCCGGTGGCCACGGTGGTGATCCACAACCCGGCCCGGCGCAACGCGATGACGACCGGCATGTGGCGGCGGCTGCCGGAGCTGCTCGACGGGCTGGAGGCCGATCCCGCCGTCCGGGTGCTGGTGCTCACCGGCGCCGAGGGCACCTTCTGTGCCGGCGCGGACCTGGGTGACCTGGACGAACTGCTGGACGCCGGGGACGACAGCATCGCGGTCGCCGCCGAGGAGCGGCTCGCCGCCTTCGCCAAGCCGACCGTCGCCGCCGTCCGGGGCGCGTGCGTGGGCGGCGGCTGCCAGCTCGCGGTCGCCTGCGACCTGCGGATCGCCGCCGCCGACGCGCGGTTCGGCGTGCCACCGGCACGGCTGGGCCTGGTGTACCCGGCACCCACCACCCGCCGGCTGGCCCGGCTGGTCGGCCCGGCCGCCGCCAAGCACCTGCTCTTCAGTGCGGAGTTGATCGACGCCGAGCGGGCGCTGCGGGTGGGCCTGGTCGACGAGGTGTTGCCGGCCGACGGGCTCGCCGCCCGGGTGGACGAGCTGACCGCCGCCGTGGCCGCCCGCTCGCAGCTCAGCGTCGCCGCGGCCAAGGAGATCGTCGACGGCCGCGCGGACCAGGACCGGATCACCTGGTGGCACGGGCAGGTCCGGGCCAGTGGCGAGGCCCGCGAGGGCGTGGCCGCGTTCCACGAGCGCCGCCCGCCCGCCTTCGGCTGGGCACCCCCCGCCCGGCCCTGACCCTTGGTCGCGGGTCCGAAGACGTGGGGCCGACGGGTGCCGCGCCGAGGTCGTACGCCCCGACGCGGCCCCCCGTTCCCGCCGGCCGGTCCGTCACCGACCCGCCAGCGACGCCCAGGTCGGGGTCGCCGGCTCACGCCGCAGCGGCATGCCCGCCTCGGCCGGCGTCCGGTCGCCCTTGCGCTGGTTGCAGCCGTAGCAGGCGGCGGTCGTGTTCCGCCAGGTGTTCCGGCCGCCGCGCGAGCGGGGCAGGACGTGGTCGACGGTGCCGGCCGGCCCACCGCAGTACGCGCAGCAGCGCCCGTCGCGGCGCAGCACGCCGGCGCGGGACCAGGCCGGGCCGGCGCTGAACCGCCACCGGGTCACCACGTAGCGGACGAGACGCACCACCCGGGGAACCGGGAACACCCCGATCACCCGGTCCGGCTCGGCCTCGTGGATCTCGGCGACCCGACGGCAGAGCATCCGGATCGCGTGCTGGACGGTGACCCGGTGCAGCGGGCCGAGGTCGGCGTTGACGACGAGGACGGCGTCCACCGGTGTCTCCCTTCGTGGCGGTGACGATCTGGACGGGCCGGACAACGAAAGAGCCGCCCGGTCCTGGTGCGGACGGGCGGCTCGACGTCGTGCGGGCACACGTCAGTCGGGCCGGCCGCCCCCGGGGTCTTCGGCGCGGTCACCGCCGCCGCTCGCCGACGTCGCCGGACGCGTGGGCAGGCCCGACGGCACGCGGTTGACGTGCGACATCGACATGACCAGCTCCCGTGGCGGTGGTTGACCTTGCGCGATCACGGTAGGTCGGCGGGGGAGAGAGGGGCAACGGATTTCGATCGGGATCGCGGCTCGTCGGGGCGGCGCTGCCGGCGGGCCCGGCCGGTGGCCCGCGCGGCGGCCAGCGGCCGGTCGATGCGTACGGCCATCCGCGCGGTCAGCTCGCTCTCCAGCAGCGGCCGGTTGACCTCCGCGGCGACCGCGAGCGCGGGCCCCGAGACGGTACGCCAGATCGCGGCCAGCCCGGCGCCCAGCCCGAGCAGGGCCACGGCGGCCCGGGTCACCGGCGAGCCGGCGGCGGCGAGCGCGCTCACCCCCACCACGGCGAACAGCACGGCGAGCAGCGGTACGAGCACCGGCCAGAAGATTCCCCGCACGGCCTGCACCACCAGCTTCCGGTCCCGGACGATCAGGTTCCGGGCGACGATCGCGTAGTCCTCCTCGTCCAGCAGGTCCCTCGGGTGCAGCCCGCCGGTGAGTACGCCCTGCCACAGCTCGCCCTGGTTGCGCAGCTCGCGGGCCAGCTCGGGCAGACCCGCCTCAGCCGGGTCGCCCACGGCCGCCCGGGTGACCGCCGACGTCCACGTCGACAGCGAGCGGCGGACCACCGCGGCCGAGTACGGGGGCAGCACGCTGGCAAGCTCGCCCAGCCAGCGGCCGATCTCGAACTGCCGGCCGCCGAAGCGGTGCGCCACCTGCCCGGCGTCGCCGTTGCGGACCGCGTCGCCGTACCGGACGGTGTCGGCCAGCGAGCGCCCCAGCCGGTACGCCAGCCCCACCCGCTGGTTGGTGGCCATCGTCCAGCGCAGCAGCTCCACGTTCAGGTCGTCGAGGGCGAGCAGCAGGGCGTCGCCGGACCCGCCGGCCACCCGGTCCCGCGCGTCGGCGGTGGCGGGTGTGGGGCCGACGCGCCGGGTCAGCTCGGCGATCTGGGCGAGCGCCACCTCCACGCCGTCCAGGTACATCTGCATGCGCCGCCGCCCCGACATCTCGGTCAGGTTGGAGAGCTTCGCCGGTGCGCCCGCCGGCCGGTCGGGGCCGAGCAGCTCGGCCGTCTGCGCGTGGTGGTAGGCGTCCGCCATCCACCAGCCGAGCCGGAGCGCGGTCACGACGCAGGCCCGCTCGTCCCGGATCAGCGGGTACGCGTCGTCCCGCGGCACGTCGGCGACGAGCGGGCCGTCGTCCGTGTGCGGCGGCATCCCGCTGACCTCCCGGCTCATCCCAGACGATCAGCCTAGGCCAGCCGAACGGCCGTTTTGCCCGTTTTGCTCATCATCGCCGGGCGAGCAGGCCCGGTCGTGCCCGCCCGGCGCGTAGACCCCGAGGCCGGTCTAGCCCCGCCCGGCGAGCAGGCCCCGGGGTCGGATCGAGCGGACCGGTTCGGCCGCGCCGCCCTCGGCCCGCAGGACGTGGTTGGCCGCGATGATCCCGGTCGCCGCCGCGCGTTCCATCAACGCGCTGGGAAAGTCGGTCCGGATGCCGTCGCCGGCCAGGTACAGCCCCTCGGCGTCAGTGCGTACCCCCGGCCGCCAGGCGTGGCTGCCGGGCGTGAACGCCGGCGCCTGCGCCTCGACCCGGGCGCGCAACTCGCGGACCCGCAGCCCGGCCGCCTCCGGCCAGAGCGCGACCAGCTCGGCCCGCATCCGTTCGGCCAGCTCCTCGGCGGGCACGCCCGGCTCGCAGGCGTACGCGTGCAGCTCGACGACCGAGCCGCCGGTGCGCTCGGCCCAGCGGCGGGGCTCGTCCTCCAGCCGGTGGTAGAGGGTCACCGAGTCCAGGGTGGGCTGCCGGGACACCCCGCTGAACACCGCCCGGTCGGCCGAGACGTCCCCGTCGCACCAGTAGCGCGCCACCGCGTACGGCGGACCGGGCCGGCCGAAGGCGGGCATCCGCGCCACCAGCCGGGGCGCGTGGTCGCCCAGGCCGGGCGAGGCCGCGACCAGCGCGGCCAGGGCCGGCGGGTCGACGGCGAGCACGACGTGCCCGGCCGGGTACGACGTGCCGTCGGCGGTCGCCACCCGCCAGCCGGCGCCGTCGCGGCTCAGCGCGGTGGCGGCGGCCCCGGTCACCACCCGGCCGCCGTGCCGCTCGACGTGCCGGGCCAGCGGCCCCCAGATCGCCGTCGCGTAGTCCTCGTCAGGGCAGTCGAAGGCCAGCCCTTCAGGGTTGCCGAGCAGGTAGAAGTGGAACTGGGCGATCATCTCCGCCGCCGACATCTCCGCCTCGTGGTTGAAGAACGAGTGGGAGAAGACCTCGAAGAGCATCGCGCGGGCCCGGTCGGGCAGCCCCAGCGAGGTGAGCAGCGCGTCGGCGGTGGAGTCGTCGAACTCCGCGTACGTGCGCACCGGGTCGTAGGCGAGCAGCGGCAGCGCGGCGTCCCGGTCCATCCGGCGCAGGTCGGCCAGGCGCAGGCTGGGACTGCGCAGCAGCAGCGCCAGGAGGTTCGCCGGTGGCGCGGGCGGCAGCCGGCCGAACTCCTCGGTGGGCCACCGCTCGCTGAGGACCGGATAGCCGGGGATCGGCTTCAGGAAGCCCAGTTCCGGGTCGGCGCGGCGCAGGATGGACCGCCAGTTGTAGTACTGCCGGAAGAACGCGTGGAAGCCGTGCTCGTTGGTCTGCCGGGTGCCGTCGGCGAGCGTCTCCGGCCAGGCCCCGAGCCGGCCGCCGAGGGTCGGCGCGGCCTCCAGCACGGTCACCGTCACCCCGCGTTCGGCCAGCACCGCCGCCGCCGACATGCCGGCGATCCCGCCGCCGACCACCACGGCCTCGACCGGGTGCGGCACGCGGGGGGCGCCACCACCGCCCGGGTCCACCACGTGCTCGCGTACGCCGACGAGCCGACCGACCACTTGCGACAGCGCCATGTGCACCTTCCCGCCAGGTGGGTCTCCAGTCTCCCGCCCCAGGTGTAAGGAAGGGACCCTTCCTCTACCTAAAGCGTTAACAAGGTGCCCTTCCTTTCACGTGGGCGGGAGGCAGCGGCGCTCGCGGTCGGAGGCGGGCCAGACGTACTCCAGGTCGGGCGGGACGCCGTCGCCGAAGATCGGGCCGTAGTGCCCGGGGTCCTTGCGCAGCAGCGACGAGCGGTGGCTCAGGTGCAGGTCGTCGCGGCCCAGCCAGGGCGGCAGCTCCCCTGCCTCGGCCAGCTCCCGTTGGGTGCGGACCCGGGTCAGCCCGCAGGCGGCGGCGAGGTCGGCGGTCATCGTGGCCGCGCACGTGTCCGCCCGGCCCGGCTCGCACCAGACCGCGCAGACGTCCAGCCCGTACCGGGTCAGGGCCTCCTCGTACCCGGCCCACATCTTCACCGCCGGGTGGTTGCGCCAGCCGTACGTGGGCCAGGTCAGCCCGCGCAGCACCTGGATGGTCTCCACCCGCTGCTTGCCCAGCCGCTTCTGGTCCAGGGTCCGGGCGCTGGCCAGAAAGTCCGGGTACGGCAGGAACGTCTGCATGTCGCTGGTCTACCCGGCAACGGGCCGGGGAATCTGCCGGCGCGCCGGGACCCGGCGACCCTTGTTCGTGATCAAGGGGCTGCGCGCGGCGCGACCGGCTGACTACGATGCGGCGCATGGCGGAGCCCCTACTGGATCGTGCGCGGCGTGCCGGTCGGCGGCTCCGGGTCAACGGGGACGCGCGGGCGCACTACGTGATCTGCGGCCGCGACGCTCTCGCCTACTGGGTGATGCGGACGCTGCTCGCCACCGAGTTGCAGGCCGGCCGGGTCCGGATCACCCTGGTCGTGCCGGAACGCCCGAGCTCCGACGAGCCCGACGGGCGGGATCTCCCGGGCGTGGACGTGGTGCGGGCGGACCGGCTTGACGAGGTCACCTTCCGCCGGGCCGGGCTGGCCGGCGCCGACGGGCTGGCCCTGCTGCACCAGGACGACGTCGGCAACATGCACGCCGCGCTCTGCGCGCAGGAGGTCGAGCCCCGGCTGCGGCTGGTGGTACGGATGTTCAACACCGGCCTCGCCAACGGGGTGCGACAGATCTTCCCCGACTCGGCGGTGCTCTCCGACGCCTCCATGGCGGCCCCCGCGTTCGTGGCCGCGGCCCTCGGGGAGGTCGCCCCCACCCACTTCCGGCACGGCGGGCGCACCCTCTACGTGGCCCGCCGCGACGACGTACGCCCGACGGACGTGGTCTGCGGCGTGGCCGACACCCGCGACCCGCAGCAGGTCCGGCTGCTGCCCGCCGACGAGGGCGCGGCCGACCTGGTGATCGCCGAGGCGACCGGGACGCCGCCCGGGACCGAGCTGGCCGCCCGCCGGCTGGTGCGGGCCCGCCGACGCCGCCGCCCGGCGACGGTGCTGCTGCGGGCGGTACGCAGCTTCGCCACCCGCAAGATCGGTGTCGCGGTGATCGTGCTGCTGGCGGTGATCGGCGGGCTCGGCTGGCTCAACAGCTATGCCTCGCACCGGGGCTGGGCCGACTCGCTCTACCTGACGCTGGTGACCACCCTGACCGGGCAGGATCCGGATCCGAACAAGCCAGCCGCCGAGCAGATCATGCAGGTGGTGCTCAACCTCGCCGGGCTGGCGCTGATCCCGCTGATCACCGCCGTGGTGGTGGACGGCGTCGTCAACGCCCGGCTGGCCCTGCACTCCGGCCGCATCCAGCCGGAGCGCTCCGGGCACGTGGTGGTGGTCGGGCTGGGCAACGTCGGCACCCGGGTGATGGCCCAGCTCTGCGACTTCGGCGTCGAGGTGGTGGCGATCGACAAGCTGGCCGAGCCGCGCGGTGGGGCGCTGGCCCGGCGGTTGGGCGTACCGCTGATCGTGGGCGACGCCGCGCTGGAGGAGACCCTCCAGTCGGCGTCCGTGGGCGGCTGCCAGGCGCTGGTGGTGGTCTCCACCGACGACGAGACCAACCTCCAGGCGGCGCTCATCGGCCGGGCCGTCAACCCGGAACTCCAGGTGGTGCTGCGCCTCTTCGACGGCCACTTCGCCGAACGCATCCAGCAGGCGTTCGGCATCGGCGTCTCGCGCAGCGTGTCCTACCTCGCCGCGCCGTCGTTCGCCGCCGCGCTGCTGGACCGCGCGGTGATCGCCACCATCCCCGTCGGCCGGCACGCGTTGCTGGTCACCGAGGTCTCCGTCGCGGCCGGCTCGTCGCTGGACGGCCGGCCGCTCGCCGCCGTCGGGCGGGCCGAGAGCGTACGCCTGCTGGGGCACACCCGGGCCGGCCAGCGCCTCGACTGGGCACCCGACCCGCGTCTGGTGATCGTCGCGGGCGACCGGCTGACGGTGGTGGCCCGCCGGGCCGGCCTGAACGCCCTGCTCCGCGAGGCGGCGCCGCCCCCGCCGGAGCCCTCCGCGACGCCGGTGCCCCGGCAGGCGGAGGAGTGACCCGTCAGACCCGCCGGGGACGTGCGGCGTACCAGAGGGCGCCGAGGGCGAGCACGGCACCGCCGGCGAGCACGCTGGACAGCGGCAGGTTGACCGCGAGCAGCAGGCAGCCGGCCAGCCCCAGCACGGCCAGCGCCCGCACCGGCAGCCGCCGGCCCCGGTCCCGGCCGAGGGTCAGCGCGGCGGCGTTGGTGATCGCGTAGTAGACCAGCACCGTGAAGCTGGAGAAGCCGATCGCGTCGCGTACGTCGCCCAGCAGCACGATCGCCACGACCACGGCGGCCACCGCCAGCTCCGCCCGGTGCGGCACCCGGTGGACGGGATGGACGGCGGCGAGCGCCCCCGGCAGGTCGCGGCGGCGGGCCATCGCCAGCGCGGTGCGCCCCACCCCGGCGAGCAGGGAGAGCAGCACCCCGGTCACCGCCACGGTCGCCCCGGCCCGGACCAGCCAGGCCAGATCGGGCAGCCCGGCGGCGGTCACCACGTCGGCCAGGGGCGCGGCGGAACCGGCCAGCCGGTCGGCCCCGAGCACGCCGACCGTCACCACGGCGAGCACCAGGTAGACCGCCAGCACCACGCCGAGGGCCAGCGGGACGGCCCGGGGGATGGTCCGCTCCGGGGCGCGTACCTCCTCGCCGAGGGTGGCGATCCGCGCGTACCCGGCGAAGGCGAAGAAGAGCAGGCCGGCGGCGGTGAGCACGCCCCGTCCGCCGCCGCCGAGGTCACCGAGCCGATCGAGCGACACGTCGCCGCCGACCGCGCCGGTCACCGCGACCAGGGCCAGCACCGCCAGCACCACGCCCACCAGGATCTTCGTCGCGGCGGCGGTCTTGCCGATGCCGCGCAGGTTCACCGCGGTCACCGCCGCCACTGCGGCGACGGCGACGAGCCGGGCCTGCCCCGGCCAGAGGTACGCCCCGATGGTCAGCGCCATCGCCGCGCAGCTCGCCGTCTTGCCGACCACGAAACCCCAGCCGGCCAGGAAACCGGCGAACGGGCCGAGGCGTTCCCGGCCGTACACGTAGGTGCCGCCGGACTCGGGGTGGCGGGCCGCGAGCCGGGCCGAACTGGTCGCGTTGCAGAAGGCGATGAAGCCGGCCAGTACGAGCGCCGCCAGCAGCCCGGCCCCGCCGGCGGCCGCGGCGGCGGGCGCGAAGACCACGAAGACGCCCGCGCCGAGCATCGACCCCAGCCCGACGACCACCGCATCCCGTACGCCCAGCCGGCGCGCCAGTTGATCCACGGCGCGACCCTAGGGGGCGGAGATGAACGGGCGGTTCCAGTCCCGCAGCGCCCCCGGCAACGGCAGGTCGTCCCACGGCACCCGGTGCACCAGCCGGTCGAGCAGCAGCCCCAGCAGCAGGCCGGCGACCGAGTCGGTCAGCCAGTGAAAGCCCAGGTAGGTGGTGGTGCAGAGCACGACGACCGGCGGCACCACCCGGACCACGGTGACCAGCCGGGGCGGCACGGTCCGGCCGAACGTGCGCAGCAGCGGGGCGAGCAGCAGCGCGATGACGCCGTACCAGAGGATCGCGTTCGCGACGTGGCCGGACGGGTAGGACTGGGCGAACCGCAACGGCAACTCGTCCTGGAACAACGGCAGGGTCTGCTCAGCGGGCAGGAAGGGTTCCTTGAGGCTCGCGCTGGGCGCGGGCCGGGCGGTCCACACCTTGAGCGGGCCGATGGTGAGGTAGCTGAGGGCGAAGGCGAGCACCGGCGGCAGCACCGGGCGGACCGATCTCAGCCGCACCGCGAGCAGCACCCCGAGCCCCAGGGCGATCAGCGTCAACGGGGTGCCCTGGCCGAGGTAGTTGAGGACCACCGCGGTCCAGTGCGCCACCGTCGGCCGGTGCGCCTCCGACCAGTCGGCGACCGCGCGGTCGATCCCGAAGAACTGTTCGGCGGCGAGCGCCACCGTCAACCCGATCAGGGCGGTGAGCAAAAGCGCGTCGAACCACCAGCCGGCCGGTCGGACCGGCCTGAGCCGCACCTTCGCGCGTACCGTCGTGGTCTCCCGCACGCCGACCACGCTACCGGCCCCGGTCGGCGCCGGACCGGGACGGGCCGGGGTGGCTGTGTGCCCAGCCACGAATGGAGGCGCTCGATGGGCGCAGCCGGCAGACTTGTCGCCGTGCGGATCACCTCGGCCCTCGTGGACCCGGCGTTGCTCGATCTCCCCTGGTCGACTCCGCTGGAGGAGTGGCCTGCGCAGCACCTGGTGGCGCTGCCCCAGGGCATCTCCCGGCACATCGTCCGCTTCGTCCGGCTGGGCGGCTACGTCTACGCGGTCAAGGAGACCGGCGAGCGGGTCGCCGAGCGGGAGTACGACCTGCTCCGAGCCCTGGAGCGGATCGACTTCCCGTCGGTGGAGGCGGTGGCGATCGTGGCCGACCGGCAGACCGACGACGGCGAGCCGCTCGACCCGGTGCTGATCACCCGGCACCTGCAGTTCTCCCTGCCCTACCGGGCGCTCTTCTCGCACACCCTGCGCCCGGAGACGATGGGCCGGCTGCTCGACGCGCTGGCCGCCCTGATCGTCCGGATGCACCTGACAGGCTTCTTCTGGGGCGACTGCTCGCTGTCGAACACCCTCTTCCGCCGGGACGCCGGCGCGTTCGCCGCCTACCTGGTGGATGCCGAGACCGGCGCCCTGCACAACTCCCTCTCCAACGGCCAGCGCGGCGAGGACCTGGAGATCGCCCGGGTCAACATCTTCGGCGAGGCGCTCGACCTCCAGGCCGCCGGGCTGCTGCACGAGTCGATCGACCCGGAGGTGGTCTGCGAGGAGGTCGTGCAGCGCTACGAGCGGCTGTGGCACGAGATCACCTACGAGCAGCAGGTCGAGCGGGAGGCCCGGCACGACATCGAGGGGCGGATCCGCCGCCTCAACGAGCTGGGCTTCGACGTGGCCGAGGTGGCCATGTCCACGATCGACAACGGGCGCTACCTGGTCCGCCCGAAGGTGGTCGACGCCGGCTACCACACCCGGCGGCTGCTCCGCCTGACCGGCCTGGACGCCGAGGAGAACCAGGCCCGCCGGCTGCTCAACGACCTCGACGCCTACCGGGCCGAGAGCGACCTGATGGACGAGCAGCAGGCCGCGCACCGCTGGCTGACCGAGGTCTTCGAGCCGGTGGTCCGGGCCGTGCCGCCACAGTTGCGCCGCAAGCTGGAGCCGCAGGAACTCTTCGCCCAGATCATCGAACACAAGTGGCTGCTCTCCGAGCAGGCCGGCCGGGACGTCGGGATGGCCCCGGCCGTGCAGTCGTTCCTCTCCGACGTGCTGGTGCACCGCCCCGACGAGCAGGCCGTGCTCGGCGTCGAGGTCCCCACCGTCGCCTGACGGACCACTGTCGCCGCTCCGCCTGCCGCCGCTCCGCCTGCTGCCGGCCGTCCGGCGCCCGCCGTTCGTGTCCGGCCGGTGTGCCTCGGCCGGCGCTGTCGAGCTGCCCCTATGGATGGGGCGGCCCGGCGGGTGCGTGCCGCCGTACTGTCCCCCGGTAGATCCCGGACGCCCTCGTCGCAGCTCCCACATGCCGTGGCCTACAGAGGCGATGACGCCAGCCCGGCGCAGTGGTCTCACAGGTGGGGCAGCTCGACAGCGCCCGCGGCAGCCGGCATGGCGGAGCCGCGCCAGCCCGGCCCGGCCCGCGCAGGCCAGCGCCGCGCAGCGCGTCCGGTCACTCCACCCAGGAGCCCTCACGCATCACCCGGACCACGTTCAGGTCGTCGTCGAGCACCACCAGGTCGGCCCGGAGCCCGACCTGGAGCGCGCCCAACTGGTCGCCGAGGCCGATCGCGCGGGCCGGCGTGGTGGCCGCCATCCGGACGGCGTCCGCGATCGGAATCCCGGCGGCCACCGCGTGCCGCAGCGCGGCGTCCATGGTCAGGGTGCTACCCGCGATCGCCCCGTCGCGGGCCAGCCGGGCGACCCCGTCCGCCACCGTGACCGCCTGGCCGCCCAGGTCGTACTCGCCGTCGGCCATGCCGGCAGCGGCCATCGCGTCGGTGATCAGGGCGGACCGCTCGGGGCCGGCCGTCGAGGTGGCGAAGTTCAGCATCCCGGCGTGCAGGTGCACGCCGTCGGCGACCAGTTCGCAGACCACGTTCGGGGCGTCCAGCAGGGCCACCACCGGACCGGGCTCGCGGTGGTGCACCGGCCGCATCCCGTTGAACAGGTGGGTGGCGACGCTCGCGCCCGCCGCGACGGCGGCGCGGGTCTCGTCGTACGTGGCGTCGGTGTGGCCGACCGCGGCGACCACCCGGTGCGCGGTCAACAGCTTGATCGCCTCCAGCGCACCGTCCCGCTCGGGAGCGAGGGTGACCATCCGGACGGCCCCGCCGCCCAGCTCGATCAGCTCGGTCAGCTCGTCGGTGGACGGGTCGCGGAGGTACTCGGGGTTCTGGGCGCCGCAGCGGGCGGAGGAGAGGTACGGGCCCTCGAAGTGGATGCCGGCCAGCACCCCGTCGGCGACCAGCGGAGCGAATGCCTCGGTCGCCGCGCGCATGAGGACGAACGGCGAGCTGACCAGGCTGGCCAGCAGGGTGGTGGTGCCGTGCCGCAGGTGGAAGTCGGCGGCCTGCCGGGCCTGCTCGGCGTCGCCCGTGGTGAAGGTGTGCCCGCCGCCGCCGTGCGTGTGGATGTCGACGAAGCCGGGCACGATCCAGTGGCCGTCGCGTACCGACGGGTACTCGGCCACCGCCGTGATCCGATCGCCGGTCAGCTCCACGCAGCCCTGCCGGATCACGCCGGTCGGGGTCACCACCTTGCCGTTCACCCGGTGGGCCATCACTTCTCCAGACTGTCGAGGGCGAGCAGGGCGGCGCCGAGGCAGCCGGCCTCGTCGCCGAGGGCAGCCGCGACCAGGCGCGGCTCCCGGTGGAACGTCATCCGTTCGTGCAGCGCGGCCCGCAGCGGGTCGAACAGCAGCGCACCGGCCCGCGCCAGCCCGCCGCCGAGCACGACGGTCTCCACGTCGAAGAGGGCCTGACCGGTGGCGAGGCCGTCGGCGAGCGCCTCGACGGCCTCCCGCCAGACCTCCGCCGCCAGCGGCTCGCCGGCCGCCGCCCGCTCGGCCACCTCGGCGGCGGTCGTCGGGACACCGGCCCGCTCCGTGTAGTGCCGGCCGATCGCGGACGCGGACGACACCGCCTCCAGGCATCCGCGGCGGCCGCAACCGCAGCGCGGCCCGCCGGGGCGTACCAGCACATGGCCGATCTCGCCGGCGGCGCCGTGCGCGCCGGTGGCCGCCGTCCCGCCGACCAGGTGCGCGGCGGCGATCCCGGTGCCGATCGCGACGAAGAGGACGTGCCCGGCGTCGCGGCCGGCGCCGAGCCGGGCCTCGGCCAGGCCGCCGACGCGCACGTCGTGGCCGAGCGCCGCCGTCAGCCCGAGCCGCTTCTGCACCAGGTCCCGCAGCGGTACGTCCCGGAAGCCCACGTTCGCCGACCAGACGGCGATTCCGCGCGCCTCGTCGATCACGCCGGGCACCGCGATGCCGACCGCGACCGGGTCGAGCGCGTCGGCTCGGGCCTTTCCGGCCAGCCCCTCGGCGACCTCCAGGATCGTGTCGATCACGGCGTCCGGGCCGCGCCCGGCGTCGGTGGGATGGCGCTCGGTGTGCGGCACGGTGCCGTCCGGCCGGACCAGGGCGCACTTCATCCCGGTGCCGCCGACGTCCAACGCGACGACGACCTCCGTCGAACTCACGCGAGTACCACGGAACGGCTCAGGTGCCGGGGCGCGTCGGGGTCGAGACCCCGGCTGGTGGCGAGCGCGACGGCGAACCGTTGCGCCAGGATCAGGTCGGCCATCGGGTCGACGGGCGTCCGGCCCGCCGCCCAACTGCCAAGCACCGTGCGGCAGCCGTGGGTGCGGCTGTGCACGAACGCGGCGCCCGTCGCGGCCACGTCCTCCGGCAGCCCGTCGGGCAGCTCGCCGAACGCCCAGACCAGCCGGCCCGGCGCGGCGATCGAGATCGGCCCGTGCCGGTAGTCCATCGCCGGGTACGCCTCGGCCCAGAAGGTGGCCGCCTCGCGGCACTTCAGCGCGGCCTCCTGGGCCAGCCCGACCGTCCAGCCGCGACCGAGGAAGGTGGCCTGCTCGATCCGGGTCGGGTCGATCGGCAGCGGGGCGCGTACGGCCACCTCCGCGTCGGCGGCGAGCGCGTCGATGTTGTCGCCGAGGTGGGCGCGGAGGAGGGCCAGCGCGGTGGTCGCGAAGCGGGTCTGCACCACCGAGCGCTCGTCGGCGAAGGGCATGGTCACCGCGTCGTCGGCCAGCGCGACGGCCGGGGAGTCCGGGTCGCCGACCAGGACGGTGGTCGGCACCCGCCCGCGCAACGCGGCGAGCAGTTCGGCGACCTCGGTGGTGGTGCCGGAGCGGGTGATCGCGATGAGCCGGTCGTAGCGCCGACCGGCGGGGAACTCGGAGGCCTGGAAGGCGTCGGTCTCGCCCTGGCCGAGGTGCTCGCGGCGGGCCGCGTACGCCATCGCCATGAACCACGACGTGCCGCAACCCACGACGGCGACCCGCTCGCCGGGGCGGGGAAGGCTGGCGGACGCGGTGACGGCGAGTCGCGCCGCCTCCCGCCAGCAGTCGGGCTGGCTCGCGATCTCGGCGTCGACGTACGACATGAGAACTCCTACCCAGGGGAGCGGTGCGCAATACGGCTCGTAAGGGCCGCCTTTCGCGCGTTATTCTGCGCGAAAGCGCCTGGCTGTGGCAACCGGGTCGGGCATCGCGCACAACAAGGTTTTGCGTCCTCGTAGTTTCGCGCACTACTGTGCACGCAATCAATCACCGACCGCGCAGTAACTGGAGGGCACGGGGTGGACCGGTACGCCAGATGGAACGCCCTGCTCGAGATGCTGACCGACAGCGGCCGGGTCAGCGTCGAGGAGGCCGCCGAGCGGCTGGACGTCTCCCAGGCCACCATCCGGCGCGACTTCGACCAGCTCGCCCAGCAGCAGATGATCACCCGGACCCGGGGTGGCGCGGTCGCCAACGGCGTCTCGTACGACCTGCCGCTGCGCTACAAGACCGCCAAGCACTCGGCCGAGAAGCAGCGAATCGGCACCGCCGCGGCGGCGCTGGTCTCGCCGGGCACCGTGGTGGGCCTCAACGGCGGCACCACCAGCACGGAGGTCGCCCGGGCGCTGGCCGTCCGGCCCGACCTGAACACCAGCGCCGAGGGCGCCCAGCTCACCGTGGTCACCAACGCGCTGAACATCGCCAACGAGCTGTTGGTGCGGTCCCGGATGAAGGTCGTGGTGGCCGGCGGCGTGGTCCGCCCGAAGTCGTTCGAGCTGGTCGGCCCGCTGGGCGGGGCGCTGCTGCGCGAGGTCACCCTGGACGTGGCCCTGCTCGGCGTGGACGCCATCGACCCGCAGCTCGGCGCCGCCGCCCACCATGAGGGCGAGGCGGCCATGAACAACCTCATGGTGGCCCGGGCCAAGCGGGTCGTGATCATCGCCGACTCGTCCAAGCTGGGCGGGCACGCGTTCGCCCGGATCTGCCCGGTGGACCGGGTGGAGACGCTGGTCACCGACTCCGGGGCCAACCCCGAGGTGGTGGACGCGTTCCGCGCCGCCGGCGTCACCGTCGTCTGCGCCTGACGTTGAAAGGAAGGGCACCTTCCTAACGCCTGGTGCATAGGAAGGGGCCCTTCCTAACATCCGATCGGCGCGTCGCATGCATACCGGGTATTGCGTGGCGTTGCATACCGCGTATGGTGTCGCGTGTCATACGCCCATCGGGGGAGGTGCAGCTTGCCAGCTGTCCTGGAGATCGAAGGTCTCCGCAAGACGTACAAGAGCCGTCGGCGCGGCACCCGCAACGCGCTCGACGGTTTCGACATGCGGGTCGAAGAGGGACAGGTGCACGGCTTCCTCGGCCCCAACGGGTCGGGCAAGACCACCACCCTGCGTACGCTGCTCGGTCTCATCCGGCCCAACGGCGGCCGGATGACGATCCTCGGGCACGAGGTGCCCGCGGCGCTGCCCGCCGTCGCCGGCCAGGTCGGCGCGATCGTGGAGAGCCCGCAGTTCTTCCCGCACTTCACGGCACGGGACACCCTGTCCCTGCTCGCCGGAGCCGGCGACGTGCCGCAGCACCGGGTCGACGAGGTGCTGGAGCTGGTCGGGCTGCGCGACCGCGCCGCCGAGCGGGTCAAGACCTACTCGCTCGGCATGAAGCAGCGGCTCGCCGTCGCCTCGGCCCTGCTGAAGAACCCGAAGCTGTTGATCCTGGACGAGCCGGCCAACGGCCTCGACCCGGGCGGCATCCGGGAGATGCGCACCCTGATGCGCAGCCTCGCCGAATCCGGGATGACGGTGGTGCTGTCCAGCCACATCCTCGGCGAGATCCAGCTGATCTGCGACTCGGTGACCATCATCTCGCTGGGTCGGCGGGTGGCGTTCGGCCCGGTCGAGCAGGTGCTCGCCCAGCACTCCTCCGGCGCGGTCCGGGTGCGGCTGGAGGCGGTCACCGACCTGCCGGTCGCCGCCGAGGCGCTGACCCGGGCCGGCATCCGGGTGAACGGCCAGCCCGACCACCTGATGCTCGCCGGAGTCGACAAGCCGGCCACGGTGACCCGGCTCCTCGCCGAGCAGGGCCTCTACGTCAGCGAGCTCGCCCCGGTCGCCGTCGACCTGGAGAGCGTCTTCCTCGACCTGACCGCCACCGCGCCGGTACCCGGCCAGCACCGGCAGGTCGACCAGTCCACGAAGGTCGGTGGGGCGGGGCAGCCCGGCGCCGCCGGAGGAGGGTGGGGCGCGTGAGCCTCTACCGTACGGAGCTGCGCCGGCTCGCCAAGCGGCGCTTCACCCGCTGGATGAGCCTGCTGGGCCTGCTGGTGCTCGCGGCCGTCGTGGTCGGGGTGTTCGTCACCAACGAGAAGATCGACGCCGCCACACTGGCGAAGGCCGAGCGCGCCGCTGAGCAGCAGTGGCAGCGGGACGTCGAGCACAACGCGCAGTACCGCGCCGAGTGCGAGCGGGCGAAGGCCGCCGGGACGAGCGGGGCCGACCGCTTCCCGGAGGACTGCGCGATGATCCAGCCGCCGCCGCGCGACGCGATCGAGGCGCGCTGGTTCCTGCCCTCCACCTTCGACTTCCGGGAGAACTTCGGCTTCACGTTGCTGCCGCTCGCGGCGATCCTGGCGCTGATCGGGTTCGTTGTCGGCGCCTCCTTCGTCGGGGCGGAGTGGAACACCGGCGGCATGATGAACCTGCTGCTGTGGCGGCCGAAGCGGCTGACCGTACTGCTGACGAAGCTGGCGGCGCTGCTCACCGGGCTGCTCGCCCTGGCGGTGCCCACGACGGCGCTCTGGTTCGGCAGCTTCTGGCTGGTGGCCCACTTCCGCGGCAGTACGGCGAAGATGACGTCCGGGGCCTGGCAGTCCTTCGCCCTGACCGGGCTGCGCGGGCTGGTGCTGGCCCTGGTCACCGCGACGATCGGGTTCGCGCTCGCGTCGCTGGGGCGGCACACCGCGATGGCCCTGGGTGGCGTGATCGCGTTGATGGTCGTCGGCCAGTTCGGTCTCGGCATCCTGCTGGAGATGGCCGGCGTGCGCTTCGCCGAGGCGTGGCTGCTGCCCACCTACGCCCTGGCGTGGATGCAGAAGAAGGTGACGCTGGAGAACTGGGACACCTGCCAGGCCACCTACTTCGGTGAGTGCAGACCGGACACGCTGGACATCACCTGGCAGCAGTCCTCCGTGCTGCTGACGGTCGGGTTCGTGGTGATCCTCGGCGCGGCCCTCTGGGCGATGCGCAGGCGCGACATCTCCTGAGCCCGGGCGGGGCGACCGGTGGCCCTCCCCGGCCTCCGGTCGCCCCGCCCTCGCCAAGCGCGTCCCGTCGGCGAGGCGCGTCCCGTCGGCGAGGCGCGTCCCGTCGGCGAGGCGCGCCCCGTCGGCGAAGCCCGCCCGTGGGCGGGGCGCCCCGCTGGCGTGACGGGCGCCGTGTGGCGTGGCGGCACGGCGCCAACCGGGTCGGTCATTCCGGCGCTCTTCGTCCGATGCGATCCAGGTCCGCCCTGGTTAGGCTGGTGTCTCCCCCCGGTCGGCTTCGTGGTGTGCCGCCCGCCAGCCCCACGAGGAGCGCCATGCAGCCCGCCGATGCCGTCCCGGCCGCCACCGAGCCGCCGGCGGCGGGCGGAACGGGCGACGTACGGGACGCAGGAAGCGTCGTCCCCCAACCCCGCAGCGGTCCGGGAGCCGGGGCGCCAGCCGTCCCGCAGCCCCGGCTGCCGGGGCAACCGGACGCCGCCGGAGCGCCGCCACGTTCGACGGCGGAACCGGACGCCGCCGGAGCGCCGCCACGTTCGACGGCGGAACCGGACGCCGCCGGAGCGCCGCCACGTTCGACGGCGGAACCGGACGCGGCCGGAGCGCCGCCACGTCCGGCGGCGGAACCGGATACCGCCGGAGCGCAGCCCCGCGAACTCGCGGGCGCCCGGCCGGAGAGCGAGCTGACCGAGCGGGAGCGGGGGATCCTCGCCTTCGAACAGCAGTGGTGGCGACACGCCGGTGCCAAGGAACAGGCCATCCGGGACACCTTCGGCCTTTCGGCGACGCGCTACTACCAACTGCTCAACGGGCTGCTCGACAACCCGGCCGCCCTGGCCGCCGAGCCGGTGTTGATCGGGCGGCTGCGCCGGTTGCGCTCCTCCCGGGCCCGCAACCGGCGTCGCTGAGCGCTGTCGCACCCGGCGACCCGTCCGGCCCTTTCCGGTCGGCCGGCGCTCCTCCCAGGTCCGGGCCGGGCGGAATGTGAGCGACCCCCGCGGGTAGGCGGGTGTCGTTCCGGGCCGCGACTCGCGGCCGGTTCACGTTCCAGGCCGTGATCCGCGGCCGGGGCCGATGGAGGGAGCGGGCGATGACACAGCTCAACCCGAGCCGACCACCGGACGGTGCGACCGGCAACACCCAGCAGGCCCGGCAGGAGGCGTCCCGGGTCGGACACCAGGCCGCCCAGGCCGGCGGGCGGGTCGCGTACGCGGCCGCCGAACAGGGCGGCCAGGTGGCGTCGGAGGCCCGACGGCAGGCGCACGAGCTGACCGGCGAGGCCGGCACGCAGTTGCGCGACCAGGCCCGCGCACAGCAGCGGCGGGCCGCCGACGGGCTGCGCGGCATCGGGCGCGAACTCGACTCGATGGCCCAGCGGAGCGAGGATTCCGGGCTGGCCGGTCAGGCGGTCCGTCGGGCGGCGGCCGCCGCCCAGCAGGCGGCCGGCTGGCTCGACGAGCGCGAGCCCGGGGCGGTGGTCGACGAGGTGCGGGCGTACGCGCGCCGGCACCCGGGCACCTTCCTGGCCGGCGCGGCCGTCGCCGGCATGCTGGTCGGGCGGCTCACCCGGAACCTGACCGCCTCGGGCGACGGGGCGCGGGGTGCCGGTCAGCCGTCGACCCCGCCGCCGTCCGCCGCGCCCGCCACCATCGGGCCGCAGCCGTACGAGCGGACGGTCGAGGCGCCGTACCTGCCCGAGGAGGCGTACACGGGGATGGCCCGGGTGCGCAACGCCTCGCCTCCCGGCCGGCAGGGGCCGGACATCCCGGGTGGGGTGGCGCCGTGAGCGCCCCGGAGAAGGAACGGACCCAGTCGGTCGGCGAACTGCTGGGCGACGTGACCCGGGACGTCTCCACGCTGGTCCGCAAGGAGATCGAGCTGGCCAAGGCGGAGCTGCGTGAGGAGGCGACCCAGGCCGGCAAGGCCGGCGGGATGTTCGGCGGGGCCGCGCTGGCCGGCTTCCTGACGGTGCTGTTCGTGTCGTACGCACTGTGGTGGGGGCTGTCCAACGTGATGGACCAGGGCTGGGCCGCGCTGATCGTGGCCGTCATCTGGGCTGTCGTCACGGGTGTCCTGCTCACCAACGCGCGGGCGAAGATGGCGCAGTTGCGCTCGGTGCTGCCGCGGACGAAACAGACCGCACGGGAGCTGCCGAACGCGATGCGAGGCCGGTGAACCAGCCGGAAGGGAGCAGATCATGTCAAACGATCCGGACCGGATCCGGTGGGAGATCGAGAACACCCGGAACGAACTGAGCAGCGACGTCGACGCGCTGGCCGACAGGGTCAACCCGCGACGGATCGCCGGTGAGCGCGTCGGGCAGGCCCGTGGCGCGTTCACCCGGGCCAGGGAGAAGGTGATGGGCGTGCAGTCGGACGGGCACGGTGCCGGTCAGCGGATGTCGCACGCGACCGGGTCGGCGCGGGCGTTCGGGGAGCAGTCCCGCGAGCAGATGTCGCACGCCGCGGTCTCGATGCGGGACGAGGCCCGGTCGCTCGGGCAGCAGTCCCGCCAGCAGACGCAGGGCAACCCCCTCGCGGCCGGGCTGATCGCCTTCGGCGCCGGGCTGCTGGTCTCGTCGCTCATTCCGCCGAGCCGGCCCGAACGGCAGTGGGCCGGGCAGGCCCGGGGCATGGTCAGCGAGCACTCCGACCAGCTCCGCGCGCAGGCCGGGCGGCTGCGGGAGCAGGCCGGCCAGGTCGGCCACGAGATGCGCGACAACCTGCGGGAGCCGGCCCAGCACGCGGCCCAGGCGGTGCGCGCCACCGCGGCCGGGGGCGCTTCCGCCGTCGGGGAACAGGGCCGTTCGGCCGCGCACCAGATGCAGGAGCAGGCGCATGCGAGCGCCGACGAGCTCCGTCGCCGCTGAGGCGACCCGGGTGGTCGGGGCGGCGCGGACGATGCGGGTACGCTCCGCGTCCGCGCCGGCTCCCGGCCGGCCGGCCAACGAGGACCTGGTATTCCGGTTCGGGCCGCTGGCCGGCGTGCTGGACGGCGCCAGCGTGCCGGAGGGCTTCGACACGGGCTGCGTGCACGACACCGCCTGGTACGTCCGGCACCTCGCGGCCCGGCTCGGGCTGGCGGAGGCGATCCGCCCGACGGCGACCCTGATGAGCAATCTGGCGGCGGCGATCCTCGCGGTCCGGTCCGACCACGGCGACGAGTGCGACCTGGAGCATCCGGGCACCCCGTCCAGCACCGTCTGCCTGCTGCGCGACGGCGGCGACCACGTGGACTACCTGGTGCTCTGCGACAGCCCGCTGGTGCTCGACGCCGGCGGCCGGGTCAGCGTGGTCACCGACGACCGGCTGGACGCCGCGACGGCCGAGCTGCGGGCCATGGTGGCGGCCGTGCCGGCGACCTCCGCCGACCGGTCCGCCCGCGTGCGGCAGGCGGCCGACGCGCAGCGGGCGCGGATGAACCGCACCCACGGCTACTGGGTGGCGGCGGCCAACCCGGACGCGGCGTTCCACGCGGTGACCGGGACGCTGCCGCTGCGGGGGCCGGGCGCGGTGCGCCGGGCGGCGCTGCTCAGCGACGGCGTGTCGGTCCTGGCGGAGCAGTTCGGGCTCCTCGACTGGGCGGAACTGCTGGAGGTGGCGACCGCCGAGGGCCCCGGCGCGCTGATCGACCGGGTACGCGCCGCGGAGCGTGACCACCCGGACCGGCTGCGCCGGCACAAGGCGGCCGACGACGCCTCGGTGGTGCTCTGCGAGTTCGACGCCGCGGCGCCTTGACCGGCGACCGCCTGCGTGCCCGCGGGGTAGGAGCGACGTAGATCTTGGTACGAAAGTGGCCCCTTGGAGGGCCGTTTCCTACCAAGATCTACTGCCGTCCCGGGCATCGGACCGCTGCGCCCAGGCCGGGCGGGAGAAGGTCGAGGGCGGGCAGGGTGAGTTGGTGCCGCGGACGGCCCTCCCGCCGGCCGCCCCGACTCGCACCTCGCCCCGACTCACAACGTGCCCGGCGACGCAGCGTGAGGCGGAACACGATGCGGGCCGACCGGCTGATCCCTGCCGCCGGACCGCCAGTCGACGCCCATCGGGGTGGACTCGGGCCGGTGGGCGCGGCAGACTGCGGCACGTGGCGAGATCGGTCCGGTTGGAGCCGGTGGACGAGGGGAACCTGGAGCCGTTGCTCTCCGTAGCGGCTGCTGAGGCGGAGCCTGGCGACGTGATGCCGCCGGTGGAGGCCCCTGCGGGGTGGTCGCACGCCCGGCGGGAGGCCTTCCGGGAGTTCCACCGGGCGAGCTTCGGCGGCCTGGACGGCCCGACCGGCAACCGCATGTACGCGATCCTGGCCGGCGGCGAGGTGGTCGGCATGATCCGGATGGCCCGTTGCGACGAGCCGGGCACGGTCGAGACGGGAATGTGGTTGGGCCGCTCGGCCCGGGGCCAGGGTCTCGGCGCGGCCGCCCTGCGTGCGTTGCTGAACGAGGCGGCGGCGGCCGGAATGCGCCTCGTCGTCGCGGAGACGACGACCGACAACCACGGCGCCATGTCCGTACTCGAGAAGTGCGGCGCCAAATTGCGCGAGGACGGCGGCAAGGTGCACGCCGAAATATGCCTCGATTCGGCGTTGCCGGCCGGCTGAGAGGTATTACGCAGCTCTTCGTCTCCTGGCGTTTCTCCTGCTCCCCTGTGCTTTGACGTCCCTTTTCGGGCCTGCCGGAAGGTGTGGCCAAAGGCTCCGACTCATTGAGGTCGGAAATGTGCGGGATGTTTTACCGACAGGTCAACGGGTACTGCCGGCCGGGTCCGATCGAACGGGACACCTGATGTGCGGTACGGCTCGTGCTGATCCCCGGCGGCCATTCTTTCGACCATTTACCGTCAGGTGTCCGACGCTCCGGGGAGCGAAGGAGAACTGATGAACAGCGGAGCACGAATCGGGCTCGCGGTCGGTTTCGGCTACCTGCTGGGCAGACGGCGCAAGCTGCGTACCGCCCTCACCCTGGCCGCCGCGGTCGCGGCCGGCCGGGCCAGTCGGGAGCACGGCGGGCTGCTGAAGGCGGGCGGGAACCTGCTCAAGTCGTCCCCCCAGTTGAGCAACATCGGTCGCCTCGGCGGCCCCCTCGCCGCCGCCTCCAAGGCGGCCGCGACCGCCGCCGCCGGTAGCGGCATCGACGCCCTCAGCGGCAAGCTGCGTGGCTCGGCGGACGCGCTGCGCCGCAAGGGCGGCGGGGCGCCCGAGGGTCCGTCCGCCGAAGGCAACCAGCCGGGCGGGGACGCCGGGGGCGGGCGGTCCGACGCCGACGCCGGGCAGCGGGGGCGGTGACCATGGCGAACTCGACGAACCCCGGCGGCCTCGGGGACAAGGTCCGGGGCCAACTCGCCGGTGAGGCGCGGAACCTGGCCAGCGCCATCGGCGAACGCGCCGTCCAGGCGGTGACCGAGCGGATCACGGGCGCGACCGGCCGGCTCAGCGACTACGCGAAGCAGGGCGGCGGGCCCGGCCTGATCGCCGCCGCCACCGGTGCGCAGCAGCTCGCCGAGGGCGGCTCACCGGTCAAGGCGATGGCCCGAGCCGGATTGGCCGGCGGTAAGGAGAAGGTGATGTCGGCTCTCGGCAAGGGCAAGGGCAAGGGCGGCAACGGTGGCAAGGGCGGCGGCAAGAAGCTCAAGGTCACCAACATCGTGGAGACGATCGAGGTCGGCGTGCCGGTCCGGGTCGCGTACGACCAGTGGACCCAGTTCGGCGACTTCCCGAGTTTCATGAAGAAGGTCGAGAGCGTCGACACCGAGGCGGACGAGAAGCTGACCTGGAAGGCCCAGGTCCTCTGGTCGCACCGCACCTGGGAGTCCACGGTCGTGCGGCAGATCCCGGACAAGTTGATCCACTGGCGCTCGAAGGGTGAGAAGGGCTCGGTCGACGGCACCGTCAGCTTCCACGAGCTGACGCCCGACCTGACGCGGATCCTGGTGGTGCTGGAATACCACCCGCAGGGTCTCTTCGAGCACACCGGCAACCTGTGGCGGGCCCAGGGCCGCCGGGTCCGGCTGGAGCTGAAGCACTTCGTCCGGCACGTGATGACCCAGACCGTGCTCGACCCGGACTCGGTGCAGGGCTGGCGCGGCGAGATCGAGGACTCCCAGGTGGTCCGGGACCACGAGACCGCCCTGCGCGAGGAGCAGGAGGAGCGCGAGCGGCAGGAGGAGCGCGAGGGCCAGGAGGAGCGCGAGCCGCGTGGCCGGCGTGGGCCCGAGGCCGAGGAGGAGCCGAGCGAGGAGCGCCGGCCCGCCGAGCGTGGCCGTGGCCGGCCGCCGCAGCGCCGCCGCCCAGCCGATGAGGAGTACGAGGACGAGTACGACGAGGGCGAGTACGACGAGTACGAGGAGGAGCCGGAGGAGGAGCAGCCCCCGCCGCGCCGCCGCGCCCCGGAGCGGGCCCGCCGCCCGCAGCCGAGGGAGGAGCCCCGGTCGCGGGAGGAGCCCCGGGCCCGCCGTTCCCCGGAGGCGCCCCGCCGGCCCGTGGTCCGTCGCCGACGGGAGGAGCGGGAGTGACGATCGCGACGAGCGAGGGTCAGGTCGGCGGCGCCCTGGAACGCGGCGGCGCGGGGTCCGGCCTGGCCGATGTCGTGGAGACCGTGCTGGACAAGGGCGTCGTGATCGACGCCCAGGGTTCGGTAGCCGTGGTCGGCATCCAGCTGCTGGAGATCAACGCCCGGATCGTCATCGCCAGCGTGGAGACCTACCTGCGCTTCGCGGAGGCGGTCGACCGGTTCGACATCACCCCGAGGAACCAGAAAGGGCTGCCCGACCTGGTCGAGGGAGCCTCGGGAGCGGTCAGCGCCGGCAAGGCGGCGTCCGGTATCGGCAAGACGGTCGGGGCGATCGGTGGCGCGGTCAAGGACGCCGTCGACGAGCTGGGACCGGACGGACGGGACCGGGACCGGGATCGCGACCGGCCCCGGCGGCGCCGGGACGAGGAGCGTTGAGCATGGCCGAGGAGACCGGACTGTTCATCTACGGCATCGTGCCCTCGGACGTCGAGCCGACCCCGGACGCCGCCGGGGTCGGCGACCCGCCCGGAGAGGTGACGGTGGTCCGGCATGCCGAACTGGCCGCGCTGGTCAGCGAGGTGAGCCTGACCGCGCCGATCGGCCGGCCGGCGGACCTGACCGCGTACCAGGAACTGGTGGACGGCTCGGCGGCGGTGGCACCGGTGCTGCCGGTGCGCTTCGGCACGGTCTTCACCGGGCCCGACGCGGTCGCCGACCTGCTGGACGCGCACCACGACCGGTTCGCCGCCGCCCTCGACGAGTTCGAGGGCCGGATCCAGTACACCGTGCACGGGCGTTACGACGAGGCGAACCTGATCGCGGGGGTGCTGGCGGAGAACCCGTCTGCCGCCGAGCTGGCGGAACAGGTGCGCGGGCAGCCGGAGGCGGCCACCCGGCCGCAGCGGATCCGCCTCGGCGAGATCATCAGCCAGGCGGTGGAGTTGCACCGGGAGGCGGAGAACCGGCAGCTGGTCGACGCGCTCGGTCCACTCGTCGTGGCGAGCGCACCCCGGGCGCCGAGCAACGAGCTGGACGCGGCGCACGCCGCCTTCCTGGTCGACCAGGACCGGGAGGACGAGTTCGTCGCGGCGGTCGAGGAGTACGCCGAGCAGCGCCGGGAGCTGATCCGGGCGCGGCTGCTCGGCCCGCTGGCCCCGTACGACTTCGTCAGCGCCCACCAGTTGACGGGGTGACCGATGGACATCCTGTGGACGCTGCTGACCCTGCCGTACGCGCCGGTGCGGGGGTTGACCGCGGTGGTGAAGGTGGTCGCCCGGGAGGCGGAGTCGCGGCAGCACAATCCCGTCAACGTCCGGCGCGAGCTGGAGGCGCTGGACGCGGCGGAGGCCGCTGGCGAGATCAGCGCCGCGGAACGGGACCGGGGGCAGCAGCAGGTGCTGGAACGGCTGACGGGCGGTGCCCCGGTGCCGCGCGGCGGTGGCGAGGGAGGTGGGCGCGATGGTGGATCTGATCCGCGGCGACGGCGGTCGGGCGCGCAGGAGTGAGCCGGACGACGACCGGTACGACGACGAGGATTATCTCGAACCGATCCCGGCCGCCGAGGCGGCGCGCGAGGGGACGCGGCAGATCGTCGAGCTGACCGGCCGGGACCCCGTGGGGACCACCTCGCTCACGTCGACGCGGGACGGCTGGCTGGTCGGGGTGGAGGTGGTCGAGGACCGCCGGATCCCCGCGTCCACCGACCTGCTCGGCCTCTACGAGGTGGAGCTGGACCTGGAGGGCGGCCTGCTCGGCTACCGGCGGGTGCGGCGCTACCAGCGCGGCAAGGGCGAGGTGGGTTGAGGTGACCACGCAGCCGCCGCCGGTGGTGCAGAACTCCGGCCAGGTCCTGCCCGCCGGGCACGAGCCGGCCAATCTCGGCGACATCCTGGAACGCGTGCTCGACCGGGGCATCGTGATCGCCGGCGACATCCGCGTCAGCCTGCTCGACATCGAGCTGCTGACGCTCAAGCTGCGGCTGGTCATCGCCTCGGTCGACACGGCACGGCAGATCGGCATCGACTGGTGGGAGCACGACCCGTGGCTCAGCTCCCGGGCGAGGCCGCCGGTGGAGCCCGGCCCCCGCGACCCGGAGCAGGTGGAGGCGGAACGCCGCCCCCGGGTCGCGCGGCGGGCCGCCCGCGGGGAGGAGTGGGATGAGTTCGACGGCTGACCTCCTGCCCGCCGCCGGGCCGGCCGGCCCCGGCCTCGGGGTGTGGCTGCACGGCGTGACCCGGGACGTCGATCCGGCCCTGCTCGCCACGACCTCCGGAATGGACGGCGCTCCGGTGCGCGCGGTGCGGGCCGCCGGCCTGGTCGCCGTCGTCAGCGCCGCGCCGCTGTCCGAGTACGGGGAGGAGGCGCTGCGCCGGAACCTGGAGGACCTGGCCTGGCTGGAGCGGGCGGCCCGGACACACCACGCGGTGGTCGCGGCCCTGTCCCGCGAGGGCGCGGTGGTGCCCGCCCGGCTGGCCACCGTCCACCACGACGACGCCCGGGTGGCGGGGCAGCTCACCGCCCGCCGGGCCGAGCTGACCGCCGTCCTGGACCGGCTCACCGGCCACGACGAGTGGGGCGTCAAGGGATACGTCGTGCCGGGTGCGACACCCCGCGCGGCGGAGCCCGCCGGGTCGGGCGGCGCCGGGGCGGCGTACCTGCGGCGGCGCCGGGCCCAGCTCACCGCCCGCGAGGAGGGCCAGCGGATCGCCGCCGACGCCGCCTCCGCCGTACACGAGGCAGTGGCCGGGCACGCGGTGGCCGCCCGGCGGCACCCCCCGCAGGACCGCCGGCTCTCCGGCGCGCCCACCGCGATGGTGCTCAACGGGGCGTACCTGGTCGGGCGCGGGGCGATCGCCGGATTCCGGGAACTGGTCGGCGCGCTCGCCGGGCGGCACCCCGAGATCCGGCTGGAGCTGACCGGCCCATGGCCGCCGTACTCCTTCGCCGACGAACGGCCCACGGGGCCGGCGCTGACCGTACGGGAACCGGCGTGCTGACGGCCCGGTGGTCGTGGTGACCACGTCGCTCGCACCGAGCAGCGCCGACGACCCGCTGGCGTACCGGCCGGTGGCCCTGGTCGACCTGCTCGACCGGGTCCTCGCCACCGGCGTGGTGATCAGCGGTGACATCACCATCGCCATCGCCGACGTCGACCTGGTCCGGATCTCCCTGCGCGCGCTGGTGGCCTCCGTCGGCGCGCTGGCCCCGCCGGAGTTGCGGGACGGCGCCCCGGGCGACGTCCTCCCGACGCCGGGCGCGCCGGCATGACCGCCCCGGACAGCGGCCGTGGCGGCGGGGGTGGCAGAGCGGGCGTGGGCGGCCCGGGCCGGGGTGACGCGCGGCGCGACGAGGCGGCCGAACTCGCCGCCGCGCTCGGCGACACCCGGTGGCAGCCGCCCCGGGTGACCCCGCTGGACCGCCGGCTCGCCGTCGACCGGGACTCCGTCGAGCGGGGACTGGCCAGCCTCGTGCTCACCGTGATCGAGCTGCTGCGGCAGCTCATGGAGCGACAGGCGCTGCGCCGGGTCGACCTCGGCGACCTCACCGAGGAGCAGGTCGAGCGGATCGGTACCACGCTGATGGCGCTGGAGGAACAGATGACGGGACTACGCGAGTACTTCGGCCTCGCCCCCGAGGACCTGAACCTCGACCTCGGGCCCCTCGGCCCCCTCCTGCCCACCGACTGACCCCGCCGGCCGGGCGGCACCGGACCCGCCGCCGGGTCAGCCGGCCCGCTTCTCGGCGTACGCGGCGAGCGCGGCGACCTGCGCCGGGTCCAGGGACGGGCGGACCCGGGCACGGGCGGCCGCCACGTGGGCGGCGGTGACCGTGGAGGCGGTCAGCGACTCCCGCATGGCGGCCAGCGCCGCCTCCCGCACCAGCGCGGCGCAGTCCGCCGCCGAGAAGCCGTCCAGCTCCGCACCCAGCGCGGCGAGGTCCACCTCGGGCGCCAGCGGCACGTTCCGCGCCGAGGCCAGCAGGATCTCGGCCCGCGCCGGCCCGTCCGGCGGCGGCACGTAGACCAGCCGTTCCAGCCGCCCCGGGCGCAGCAGCGCCGGGTCCACCAGGTCCGGCCGGTTCGTCGCGCCGACCACCACCACGTTGCGCAGCGCCTCCACGCCGTCCAGCTCGGTCAGCAGCGCGGCCACCACCCGGTCCGTGGTGCCGCCGTCGCTGGCCTGGCCGCGCGCAGGGGCGAGGGCGTCCACCTCGTCCAGGAAGATCAGGGTGGGTGCGGCCTCCCGGGCCCGGCGGAACAGCTCGCGGACGGCCCGCTCGCTCTCGCCGACCCACTTCGACAGCAGTTCCGCCCCCTTCACCGAGAGCACGTTCGCCCGGCCGGAGCCGGCCAGCGCGGTGACCAGATAGGTCTTGCCGCAGCCCGGCGGGCCGTAGAGGAGCACGCCGCGGGGCGGCTGCACGCCGAGCCGGGCGAAGGTGTCCGGGTAGGTCAGCGGCCAGAGCACCGACTCGGTCAGCGTCTCCTTGACCTCCGTCAGCCCGCCCACGTCGTCCAACGTCACCGAGGCCAGTTCGAGGGTGGACGCCGCCATGGTGGTCGGCCGCACCACCTCCAGCGCGGCGGTGAAGTCGGGCATCCCCACCGTCGGCGTCTCGGCCGACTTCTGTCGCAGCGCCGCGCGCACCCCGGCCTCGCGGACCAGCGCGGCCAGGTCGGCGGCGACGAAGCCGGGGGTACGCCCGGCGACCTCGTCGAGCCGCACGTCGTCGGCGAGCGGGACCTGCCGGGTCAGCACCGCCAACTGCTCCCGGCGCAGGGCCGCGTCCGGCAGGGGGACGCTGATCCGCAGGGACAGCAGGTCCGGCGCGCGCAGCGCGGGGTCGACCGCCTCGGGCCGGCCGGTGGTGCAGACGACCGCCGCCCCCGCCCGGACGGTCTCGGCGACCACCTGCCGGAACACGGTGGCCACCGGCCCGGGACTGTCCGCCGGTGCGAGCGCCTCCACGTCCGTGACCAGCAGCACCCCCGCGGCGTCGCCCCGCACCTCGGCTGCGGCGGCGCGCAGCCGGTCGGCGGCGGCCTGGTTGGTCAGCGCGGCCAGCTCGGGCGCCCAGAGCGGGCAGACCCGGGCCCCGACCCGGGCGGCCACGGCGCGCACCAGCGCCGCCTTGCCGGAGCCGGCCGGCCCGGCGACCAGTACGCCCAGCGAGACGCTGGTGCCCAGCCGGCCGAGCACCTCCCGGTGGTGGAAGCCGAGGTCGAGCAGTTCGGTCAGCTCCTCGGCCTGTGCCCGCAACCCGGGCAGCTCGTCGACCGTCGGGGCCGACTCGTCGTCGTTGCCGCCGGCCCGGCCCGTGGTGTCCGCGACGCGCGGCCCGCCGGGGCGTACGCCGGCTGCGGGGGCCGGGGCGGTCCCGCGCCCCGCCGGGCCGTCCCCGCGGCCGTGCCCCGCGCCCGGACCGGACCCGTCCCCGGCCCAGCCGTGGGTCTCCTGGCCGTGCTCCCAGCCGACGACGGTGTCCATGGTGACGAGCGAGCCGGTGCCGGGCTCGGCGGCGACCACCGTGAGCAGAGTGCTGGTCCAGGCGTAGCCGACGCTGTTGGAGAGGCTGCGCCGCGCGGCCTCCACCAGGCTGCGCACGGAGGCGTCCGGCAGCACGTCCTGCGGCAGCAGCGACACGTCGTCCCCGGTCGTCACCACCTTGCCCAGCAGGGCCAGCCGGAGCATCTCGGGGGAGACCACCGCGGCGATCTGCGCGGGCCCGGCGAGGAGCACCCGGCGGGCCGCCGTGACCGGCAGCGGGCTCACCGTCACCTGGCCGCCGTCCCGGATCCCGAGGTTGCCCAGCATCAGGTCGTCGGCGTAGAGCAGCGCGGTGCTGGTCGCCGGCTCGGCCGGCGCGACGATGCCGGCGGTCACCCGCCGGCCCGCCAGCCGCACCGGGTCGCCAGGGCGCAGCGCCAGCGCGGTGAGCGCCTCCGGGTGCAGCCGGACGATGCCCCGTCGGGCGTCCAGCGCGGCCGGCCGCAGGCTCGCGGTCAGGGTCAGGTCAGGTTGCGCCACCGCCCGACCCTAGCCGCCGCTGTCACCCTCCGGCGTCGACGTCGTCAGTGGGGCGGGTCACCCTCGCTGAGCAGGGCGGGGTCGCGGCGGATCAGTTCGGCCAGCCGCGCCGCCGGGTCGGGGGCCAGCCCGTCCCGGGCCGCTGTCCAGGCCGGTACCGTCCGGTCCGACATCGGCCACGTCGGCGGCGGCGTGGCTCCCTCCGCGTCGGCCGGGACGCCGGCGGCGCCCTCCGCCCCGACCGTCCCGCCCGTGGCGGCTGCGGCCCCGACCGTCACGCCCGTGGCGGTCCAGGCGACCCGCAGCGGGTACGCCTGCCCGTCGTGCTCGACCCGGATGCTGACCGCCGTGCCGGGGTGCCCGGCCACCACCCGGCGGACGGCCTCGGTGACCTCCGTCACCAGGTCGTGCGGCTGCCTGTCCCGCCGGTTGTCGACCCAGCCGGGCCCGGCGTTGCGCCCCTCACCCCGGGCACCGGTGGGAACCGGTTCCGCCGGCTTCCCCGGCGGCGCGTCGGCCCGGCCGCCCGGCGCCCCCGCGTCGGCGGCCCGCCGCCGCAGCGCCTCCTCGCGGCGGGCCATCCGGGCCAGGGTCTCGTCCAGTCCACCTCTCACCACGACCACCCCTTCTCGGGAAACGGGTCGAACCGTCGGGCCGGTTCAGGGCCTGCCCTCCCGGGTGGCCCGCTCCAGTGCGCGGTTCAGGACGACCAGCAGGGCGTCCCGCACCGAGAGCCGGTCCCGGGCGTCGAACTGCACCAGGGGCACCTGGTCGCCGACGGCCAGCGCCCACCGGATCGCGTCGAGATCGTGCGCCAGCCGCCCGTCGAAGGCGTTCACCCCGACGACGAAGGGCAGGCCGGCCCGCTCGAAGAAGTCGATCGCCGGGTAGCAGTCGTCCAGCCGGGCGCTGTCCACCACGACGAGCGCGCCGAGCGCCCCGCGGGCCAGGTCGTCCCACATGAAGCCGAAGCGGGCCTGTCCCGGCGTGCCGAACAGGTACAGCTTGAGGCTGCGGTCGATGGTGACGCAGCCGAAGTCCATCGCCACCGTGGTGGTGGTCTTCGCGGAGCGTACGCCCGGGTCGTCGACGCCGATCCCGGCGCTGGTCATCTCCGCCTCGGTGGTCAGCGGGGCGATCTCGGAGATCGCGCCGACCGTGGTGGTCTTGCCGACCCCGAAGCCGCCGGCGATGAGGATCTTGACCGGGACCGGTGGCGCGGCGGGCGGCGGGGGCCGGCGCGCGGCGGACGTACCAGGAGCCGGCGGCCGGTACGGCGGCGGAGCCGACGCGGCGGGTTGCGGGCCGGTCGGGGAGCCGTAGCGGGCGGCGGCGCTGTTGGCGGCGAGCCCGCCCAGCGGGGTGTCCGACCAGTCAGGAGATCGCACGGAGTCCATCAATCACTCGCAGGATGATGTCGGTGTCCAGGACGTCGGCACCGTCGTGCACGTCCAGGTGGCCGGCGGCGCGGAGGTCGCCGACCAGCACCCGGGTCACGCCGAAGTGCAACCGGGTCCGGGCCGAGATCTCGGCGACCGAGAGCGGCTCGACGCAGAGCGCGACGATCGCCTGCGACTCGGGCGCCAGCCAGGTGAGCGGCGTCGCGCGGTTGGTCGCCGGCCGGGCGGTGACCTGGGTCTCCAGCCCGATGTCCGGGTCGGCGGCGACTACCCGCCCGGCGGTGAGCACGAACGGGCGCAGGCCGGCCGGCCCGTCCTCGGGCTCGGGTACGGCCGCCGGCATGCCGGGCGGCGCGCCGTCCGGGGGCGACGCGCGCAGGTAGGGCCGGATCCGGACCGTGGGCTCCGGGTCCGGTTCCCTGCCGGCGGCCTCGGGGGTCATTGCTGCACGGCGTTCTTCAGTTCGGCGATCAGCTTCGGCGTGAGGGCGCCCCCGGCCCGCCCGGCGAAGAGCGTCATCTCGTAGGCGACGGTGCCGAGGTTCGCCGAACGGTCGGCGACCACCCCGAGCACCGAGCCGCTGCTGATCGCGCTGATCAACAGGTATCCCTCGGTCATGTCCACGACCACGCGGTTCAGCCCGCCGAGGGCGTACCAGCTCGCCGCGCCACCGGCGAGGCTGGTCATGCCGGAGACCACCGCGGCGAGCCGTTCCGCGTTGGACCGGTCCTTGATCGCCGACATGGCCATCAGCAGCCCGTCCGAGGAGACCGCGATCGCCTCCAGCACCCCGGCGGTGCTGGAGGTGAAGGAGTCCAGCAACCAGTTGAAGGTGCGCGCCTCCGGGCTGAGGTCCCCGGTGCCAGGGCCCTGGTGGTCGACGTCGTCGTGCGGGAAGAGACTGGTCACCGTGATGTTCCCTCTTCGTAGCGGCGGACTTGACTGACTTCACGCTGAGCGCGGGCGACGCCCGCCTCGAACTCGGTGAGGAGGTCGCGGACCTCCTCCGGGTCTTCCGGCGGCGGGCTGCCGGCCTGACGTGCCGGGGCGACGGTGAGGTTCGCCCCGGGCACCCTGCGGGTCAGCCGCGACGGTGCCGGGCCGGCGGGCGGCCGGCCCAGTTCGGCCCGGCGTACGCCGGACTCGACCGCCTCGACGAGGGCACGGGCGGCGGCGGGGTCCGCGACGACGCCCTCCACCGGTCCCCGCACCGGCCCGACCGTCGGCGGGCCGGCCGGCGTCGGGGCCGGCGGCCCGGCCGGGCGCAGGGCGGCGCCCGGAACCCGCCGCCGGATGTCCGTCGGGGCGGAACCGGCCGGGCCGGCGGTGCCCGGGAACGCGGCGGCCGGGCCGGGGCCCCTCGGCGGGCGGCCGGCGACCGGCGCGGCAGCTACCTCCGGGGCGGCGTCGGCGGGCTCGGCGCCGGCATCGAAGGCGTTCCAGGACTGGCCGGACTCCATGGTGCGGCTGGCACGACTGAGCAGCGCCGCGTCGAACCCGGAGGGCGGCGCGTCCGGCGTGCTCCCGACCGCCGCGCGGGGCGGTTCGGCCCGGGCGGCGTCGGGCGCGCCGACCGGAGCGCGCCGGTCGCGGACGGGCACGGCGGCCCGGGCCACGGCCACTCCGGCCCGCTCGGCGCGGTGCAGGACCAGCGACGCCCTCGGTACGTCCAGGTGCGCGGTCACCCCGCCGCCGGCGGTCGGTGCCAGCTCCACCGTCCAGCCGTGCCGGCGGGCCAGCCGACCCACCACGAACAACCCCAGCACCTCGGTCGGCGCGAGGTCGAGCCGTTCCCGCCGGGTGAGCCGGGCGTTCTCCTCCGCGATCCGCTCCTGGGTCATGCCGATGCCCCGGTCCACCACGGTCAGCCGCGCCCCGGTGCCGGTCGGCTCGCCGCCGACGGTGACCCGGGTGTGCGGCGGGGAGGAGACGGTGGCGTTCTCCATCAGCTCGGCCAGCGCCAGGACGAGGTCGCCGACCGCGCCGGGTGCGACCGAGACGCCCGGCGGGACCCGTACGTCGACCCGGGTGTAGTCCTCGATCTCGCCGAGCGCCAGCCGGACCACGTCGCCGAGCGGCACCGGTGCCACGTGGGGATCCGTGCCGGCTGAGCCGGAGAGGACGACCAGGCTGCCGGCGTTGCGGCGCAACCGGCTGGAGATGTGGTCGAGCCGGTAGAGGTGCTCCAACCGGCCCGGGTCGGTCTCCTGCCGTTCCAACCGGTCGATCAGCGCGATCTGCCGGCCGACGAGGTTCTGCGTACGGCGGCCGACGTGGCCGAACATCTGCGCCACGTTGCGGCGGCCGGCGACCTGCCGTTCGACGAGCCGGGCGGCGGTGCTCTGCACCCGGTCGAACGCCCGGGCCAGGTCGCCGATCTCGTCGCGGGCCCGTACGTCGACCGGGTCGAGGCGGACCGGCGCGGCGCTCTCGGCCTCGTCGTCGGCGACCCGGGTCAGCTCCTCCTCGGCGACCCGGGCGACCCGGTCGGCCGAGCGGGTCAGCCGGGTCAGCGGCCGGGCCACCGTCCGGGCGACGGCCGCGCCGAGCAGCACCACCCCGGCGAGGATCAGGGCGACCACCCCGCCGACCAGGTACGCCTCGGTGAGTGCCCGGCGCTGCTGCGTCGTCACCTCGGCGATGACGTCGGCGACGAGCTTCTTCTCGATGAACTGCCCGAAGGTGATCATCGAGCGGACCGACGGGAAGAGCGCGTCCAGCGGGATGTTCCTGGTCGCCCCGGCCGGGTCCAGCGTGCTCGTGGTGAGGAAGTCGGCGCTGGTGCGGGCGGCCACCGCCGCGTCGTTGAGCGTCGCCAGCTTGAGCTGCTCAGGCGTGATCAGGCTGCGGAACCGCTGGTTGTCCACCCGGAGCGCGGCCATGCAGGCGACGTACGACGCGCTCACCCGGGCGGAGCCGGTCGCCTTGACCAGCACGATCAGCGTGGCGCAGGCGCCCAGCCCCTCGTCGACCCGGAGCAGCCCGTCCAGGGCCAGCACCTGCCGCCCGGCCGCCGTGTCGGTGTCGATCCCGAACGGCAGCCGCAGCGAATCGATCAACGACGTGTTGACCGGCCCGTAGCCGGCCATGATCTGGTCCGGGCCGGCGGTCCCGGCGAGCACCGCGGCCCGCAGGTCGCTCAGCCGGCGTATGCCGTGCAGGGCCTCGACGACGCGCGTCGGCAGCCGGCCGCCCGGGGCGGCCCGCAGGTCGGCCACCCGGTCGTCCACGGTGGCCGTCTTCTGCACCAACTCGGTACGGGCGACCCGGCCGAGCAGCAGGCCGACGGAGAGGACGCGCTCCTGTTGCAGGTCCTGTACGAGGCTGCCGATCCGGCTGGCGATCCGGACCCGGTCGGCGATGTCGCCGGCCCGCTGCGCGGCGGCCACCCGGTCGAGCACCACCGGCACGGCCAGCACCACCATGCTGAGCAACGGGATGACGACGAGCAGCGCGAGCTTGCCGCGGATCCGGAGCCTAGCGAGCAGCATCGAAGGCCCCCCACCCCGCGGGGGCGGGCTGGTGGGCTGCTCCCGTCGGCTGGAGCTGACGCGGCTCCGCGTCCAGGGCGCCGGTCGGCTGCCACCGGGTGTCGCCCGACCCGGCGGCGTCGTCCCCGTCGGGCCGGTCCTCCGCCGCGCCGCGTCGGGCGCGCCGGGCGGCGGCGAGCCACACCGCGCCGAGCGCCGCCCACAGCAGGACGCCCAGCACGCCCGCCCCGACCGTGCGCCAGCGGTCCCGGTCCAGGCCGTCGCGGCGCTCGGCGAGCAGGGCGTCGAGTTCGCCCAGGATGACGGGCTGGAGCCGCCGGGCGGCGGACTGCGCGTCGAGCCGGGCGCTGGCGATCCGTGCCTGGTCCGGCAGCGTGGCGCGGCCGGCCGGAGTGGAGTGGGCCGCGAGCGCCTCGACGGCACGCTGGTAGGTGTCGAGCGGGGTCAGCACGCTCGGGCCGAGGTCGGCGCTCTCCGAGCTGTCGACCGCGGCCCGCAGGTCGGTGACCAGGTCGCCGGCCGGGGTGAGGGCGGCCACGCGGAGGGCGGCGAGTTCCGCCGCGGTGCGGTTCCGGTCGGTGTCGGGCCGGCGGGCGGCGAGCAGGGCCAGGTCGGCCAGCCGGCCGGTCGCCACCACCGCCTCGGGCAGGTCCCGGCCGGCGCCGTCCTGCAGGAAGAAGGAGTCCGACCGGGGGTCGCGGACCAGCCCGGAGGTCTCCCGGACCTTGCGGTGCAGCGCCAGCAGCAGGTCGGTGACCTCGGCGTACGCGGCGAAGGCCGCCTCCGGGTCGGCGGGCCCCCGGGCGCCCAGCGCCTCGATCCCGGCCCGCAGGCCGGCCCAGCGTTCCCGGCTGCGCAGCTCGTCGCCGATCCGCGCGTCGACCGAGGCGGCGGTCTCGACGGCGCGGGTCAGTGCCTCGCCGGAGGCGGGTCGGGCGGCGACGGCGGCGGACTGGGCGTCCACCAGGGCGTCGGTGACCGGGGCGAGGGCACGCAGGTACTCCACGCCGAGTCGTTCCCGGCCGGCCAGGTCGCGGTCGTCGGCCGTGAGCCGCCAGGTCTGGACGAACAGCAGGGCCATCGGCGCGAGCAGGGCGACGAGGAGCAGCAGCGGCAGTACGCGGCCGACCGTCCGGGCCCGCCGACGGGCCGGTGGCGCGGGGGCTGTCATGGTCTGTCTCCTCCGGCGGGAGCGCGGGATCGGTGGGGTGTCGGGGGTCGACGGTGAGTCCCGTGCACCGGACCGGAAAGGTAACCGACCACGATGGAGCAGTCGGGCTGGTGAAGAGTCGGCTTTGCGTCATGAACGCCGATGTGACGCTCGGTAGGTAAAACTCGTACCCTGCGTGCCTCGTCCGCGGGTGACCTGGATGGATCGGAGTGGATTTCCGACGAACATCGGAATTCACGTGATCCGAATTCATCTCGCCGTGGCGCTCCGGACGCGCGGCGGTCGCACCGCCTCGGACACCGATCGGATCAACCGGACGAACGTACGGAGGATCTCAGCCAACGCTCAGGATCCGGGCCGTACCGTGTGCCGAATGAGATCGCCGTTGTCGGCCGCGTGGATCCGGCGCGCCCTGCCCACCCGTCGGCGCGCCGTCGCCGCGACGGCGGTCGTCGTGCTGCTCGCCGCCGCCGTGACCTGGGCGGTGCTGCCGCAGGGGCCGGACGTCCGCAGCGAGGCGGCGTTCGTGAACGTCCCCTCCGGGCCGGGCGGGGACGAGCCCGTCGACCTGGACACCACCTTCTATCTGCCCGAGGACGCCTCTGCGGGGAGCAAGGTGCCGGCGGTGCTGTTGGCGCACGGCTTCGGCGGCACCAAGGAGTCCGTCCGGGCCGACGCCGAGGAGTTCGCCGGGCGCGGCTACGCGGTGCTCACCTGGACCGCGCGGGGCTTCGGCCGCAGCGGCGGGCAGATCCACCTGAACAACCCGGACTACGAGGTCCGGGACGCCGCCCGCCTGCTGGACTGGCTCGCCGACCGTCCCGAGATCCGCACCGACGCGGCCGGGGACCCGAAGGTCGGCGTCGTCGGCGGCTCGTACGGCGGCGGCCTGGCGCTGCTGCTCGCGGCGCAGGACCAGCGCGTCGACGCGATCGTACCGATGATCACCTGGAACGACCTGTCCCGCTCCTTCCTCCCCGAGAGCACCGGGAAGCAGCCCACCGAGGGCGTGTTCAAGTCCGGCTGGGCCGGCCTCTTCTTCGGCGGCGGGGGCAACGTCGGCTCCGGGCCGGCCGGGCTCTCCGGGGCCAGCGCGGCCCAGCCCGAGGGGGCGCCCGCCTCCGCCGGTCCGCCCAGCCCGGGGCCGGGTGCGGGTCCGGGCACCGGTCCGGGGCGCGCCCCGGCCGGGGCCGGCGACCCGGCGTGCGGCCGGTTCGCCGCCGACATCTGCGCCGCCTACCTGCGGATCGCCACCACCGGGCGGGCCGACCAGGCCGCCGTGGACCTGCTGCGCCGCTCCAGCCCCGCCGGGGTGCTCGACCGGATCAAGGCGCCGACCCTGCTGGTGCAGGGTGCGGCGGACACCCTCTTCCCGCTCGGTGAGGCCGACGCCAACGCGCGCGGCATCGCCGCCACCGGCACGCCCGTCCGGGTGGCCTGGTTCACCGGCGGGCACGACGGCGGCGAGGGCCCGAAGACCGACTCGGACCGGGTGAAGTTCCTGACCGTGCAGTGGCTCGACCACTACGTCAAGGGCGAGGGCGAGGCGCCGGGCGACGACTTCACCTGGTCCCGGATCGCCGGCTTCGACGCCCTCGACCGGGGCCTGGTGGCCACCGGTTACCGCACCACCGACTACCCCGGGGTCGCCGGGACGGCCCGCCGGGACGTGCCGGTCACCGGCCCCGCCCAGCCGGTCGCCAACCCGCCGTCGCGTAACCCGGCCGCCATCTCCACGGTGCCCTTCGCCGGTGAGCTGTCGTCGCTGCTCGGCGGCGTGGCCGGGGACATTCCCGGCCAGCACGCCCGGTTCGAGTCGGAGCCGTTGGCCGAGACGGTGGACGTGGTGGGCGCGCCGACCGTCGACATCCGGGCGGCGTCGCCGACCGGCGAGGCGGTGCTCTTCGTCAAGCTCTACGACGTCGACCCCAACGGCGCCGCCACCCTGCCCAACGGCCTGGTCGCCCCGGTCCGGCTCACCGGCCTGCCGCCGACGATCGACGCGGCGCGGCCGGTCACCGTGACCCTGCCGGCGATCGTCCGCCGGGTCGAGGCCGGGCACCGGCTGCGCGTGGTGGTGGCGACCTCCGACCAGGCGTACGCCACCCCGGTCGAGCCGGCCGTGCACACCGTCGAGGCCACCGGCGCGGTCAGCCTGCCGACCGTCGCCGGGGACCCGATCCCCACCGCCGCCACCGTGTGGCGCTGGGTGCTGGCCGGGCTGGTCGCCGCGATCGCGGTCGGGCTCGTCGTGGTCGTCGCCGTGGTCCGCCGCCGGCACCGCCGCCAGGACAGCTCCGTCCACCCGGACTACGCGGGCGTCCCGCTGGCCGTGCGGCAGCTCCGCAAGGAGTACGCGGACGGCTTCGTCGCCGTCTCGAACGTGGACTTCGAGGTGCACCCCGGTCAGGTCGTCGGTCTGCTGGGCCCGAACGGCGCGGGCAAGACCACCACGCTGCGGGTGCTGATGGGGCTGACCCAACCCACCGCCGGCGAGATCTACGTCTTCGGGCACCGGCTGGTGCCCGGGTCGCCGGTGCTGTCCCGGATCGGGGCGCTGGTCGAGGGGCCAGGCTTCCTGCCGCACCTGTCCGGGCTGGACAACCTGAAGGCGTACTGGCGGGCCACCGGTCGGCCGGCCGAGGACGCACACTTCGAGGAGGCCCTGGAGATCGCCGGCCTGGGCGACTCCGTGCACCGGCGGATCAAGAACTACAGCCACGGCATGAAGCAGCGGCTCGCCATCGCGCAGGCCATGCTGGGCCTGCCCGAGCTGCTGGTGCTCGACGAGCCGACCGACGGGCTCGACCCGCCGCAGATCGCGGAGATGCGCCGGGTGCTCCAGCGCTACGCCACCGACGGCCGGGCGGTGCTGGTCTCCAGCCACCTGCTGGCCGAGGTGGAGCAGACCTGCACGCACGCGGTGGTGGTGAACAAGGGCCGGATCGTCGCCAGCGGCCCGGTCGAGGAGATCGTCGGCGAGTCGCCCAGCGTGCTCTTCGACGTGACCGACCCGGAGGCCGCCCGCGCGGTGCTGGACGGCCTGCACGGGGTGCGCGTGCTCCCCGACGGCGAGGGCCAGCTCGTGGTGGACACCAACGGCACCGCCCGCAGCGAGGTGGTCGCCGAGTTGGTCCGGGCCGGCATCGGGGTGGACCGGGTGGTGCCGCGGCGCCGCTTGGAGGACGCGTTCCTCGCCCTGGTGGGCGAGAACTCTCGGGGAAGCGGGGACCGATGATGGCGGGCACGTCACCCACGGTGGGAGCGGCGGCCGGCTACCGGCCGTCGGCGACCCTGCCGTTCGGCGCCGAGTTCCGGCGGCAGGCCTCCCGGCGGCGTACGCAGCTCGCGCTCGGGTTCATGGTGCTGCTGCCGCTGATCATCCTGATCGCGTTCCAGTTCGACACGGGCGACGACGACAACGGGCGCGGGGAGTTCGGCAGCCTGGTGGAGTTCGCCACCTCGGGTGGGCTGAACTTCACCCTCTTCACCATCTTCGTCTCGGCGTCGTTCCTGCTGGTCGTGGTGGTGGCGCTGTTCTGCGGCGACACGGTGGCCAGCGAGGCGAGCTGGGGGAGCCTGCGCTATCTGCTCGCGGTGCCGGTGCCCCGGGCCCGCCTGCTCACGGTGAAGCTGCTCGTCGCGCTCGCCTACTCGGCCCTCGCGTTGCTGCTGCTCGCCGGCACCGCCCTGCTGATCGGCACCGCCCGCTACGGCTGGGAGCCGCTGCGCAGCACGGTCGCCGCCCAGCTCGAACCGGGGGAGGGCCTGCTGCGGCTGCTGGGCGTGCTCGGCTACCTGGCGGTCGTACTCCTGGTGGTGGCCGGCCTGGCGTTCCTGCTGTCGGTGGTCACGGACGCCGCGCTCGGCGCGGTCGGCGGCGCGGTGCTGCTCTGGATCCTCTCCAGCATCCTCGACCAGATCACCGCGCTCGGCGCGCTGCGCGCGTTTTTGCCCACCCACTACAGCACCGCCTGGCTGGGGCTGCTGTCGACGCCGGTGCAGACCGACGACGTGGTACGCGGCACGATCTCCGCGATCAGCTACGCGACGCTGTTCTGGGGGCTGGCGTTCTGGCGGTTCACCCGCAAGGACGTTGTCTCATAGCAGCGGCACCGACCTGGTCGGCACCGGCCTGTCCGGGGTGTCCGGCGTCGGGGTGGGCGCCGGACCCGCGAGCGGTTTCCACGCGCTCACCCCGATCCGGCCCGTGTTGCCGAGGTCGATCGAGCCGTCCAGGTCGACGTCCTGCGCGGCCCGATCCACGGCCGGTGCGACCTCCAGGCGTTCGCCGTTGGTGGCGGTCACGGTCGCGTCGGTGACCAGGTTGCGCCACAGCACGGCGGCACCGGCCCGTTCGCCCGGTCGCAGGGTCAGCGCCCGGGGCGGCTGGTCGAAGCCCGAGGTGATCCCTTCGGCCCCTTCGATCACCCGGACCGGTATCGGATTGCCGTCGGCGTCGAACAGCCGCAGCACCGGATAGCCGCTGAGCGGGTAGGGCCGCGTACCGCAGTTGACCAGTTCCAGGCCGAGCGCGCGCAGGCCCATGGCGGCCTCGGTGCCGCGCGAGGTGATCCGGACGCCCGACTCCGGGCAGCCGGCGGCCGTGTCGGGCCCGGCAGTTGTCACCCGCGCGGTCCGGCCGGGTGCCGGTGCCGTCCGCTCGATCGCCGGCGAGCAGGCGGCCAGCAGGACGAGGCCGGTGATCGCGAGCCCGACCGCGCGAGCGCGACCCCGACCCCGACCTCCACCGCCAAGGTGCGGTGCGGATCGGTGCGCCGGGCGTGTCATCACCTGATCATCGCACCGGCGGGTGCGGAGCCGATCCCGGCACGTTGCCCGGCTACTAGCTGGGCGCTGTCGAGCTGCCCCGGCTGTGCGACCGGGGCGGCCGGGCGGAAGGTGCGACGGTAGACGTCCGGCGGCACACCGACGGTGCGGTGGAAGTGCCGGCGCAGCGTCGTGGCGGTGCCCATGCCGGCCGCCTGGGCGATGACGTCGATGCCTCTGTCGGTGTTCTCCAGCAACTCCTGGGCCCGGCGGATGCGCTGCGTCGCCAGCCACCGCAACGGTGTGGTGCCGGTCGCCGACCTGAAGTGGCGGGCCAGGTTGCGCGAGCTCATGTTCGCCCGGCGGGCCAGGTCCTCCACGGTCAGCGGACGGTCCAGCCGTTCCAGCGCCCAGGGGAACAGGTCGGCGAGGGGATGATCGTCGCGGGCGGGCACCGGGGTGGTGACGAACTGGGCCTGGCCGCCGGCGCGGTGCGGCGGCACGACGAGGCGGCGGGCTACCGCGTTGGCGACCGTCGAACCGTGGTCGCGGCGGATCAGGTGCAGGCACAGGTCGATCGCGGCGGCCTTGCCGGCGGAGGCGAGCACGTTGCCGTTGTCGACGTACAGCACGTCCGGGTCGACCCGCACCCGAGGGTAGCGGGCGGCCAGCGCCTCGGTGTGGGCCCAGTGCGTGGTCGCCCGCAGCCCGTCCAGCACCCCGGCGGCGGCCAGCACGAACGCGCCTGTGCACAGCGAGACCATCCGGGCGCCCGCCTCGTGGGCCGCGCGGACGGCGTCGAGCAGGTCGGGCGGCACGTCCGCGTCGGTGTCCGCCACGGCGGGGACGATCACGGTGTCGGCGCGGGCGAGTCGGTCCCACCCGTCGTCGGGCTCCACCCCGAACCTGCCGATCCGCACCGGGGCCTGGCCGCAGACCACGAGGTCGTACCACGGGTCTGCCAGGCCGGAGGGGTCGCGGACGAAGACCTCGCAGGCCATGGCGAACTCGAAGTGCAGCATCCCGTCGGTGGCGGCGAGCGCGACAGTGGCCATGTCCGAAACTGTATGGGGCATGGCGTTCCAGACACTGCTGCGGGGCCGGCCCCGCTGAAAGGATCTCCTTGGTCGATCTTTCGAAGAGGAGACGCAGATGGGTTCGGGTCAGACCGTGGCGGTGTTCGGCGCGTACGGACACACCGGGCGGTTCGTGGTGACGGAGTTGCGCGACCGCGGGTTCGTCCCGCTTCTCCTCGGCCGCGACGCGGGCAGGCTCCAGGCGCTGGCGGCGTCGCATCCGGGGCGCGAACACCGGGTGGCGTCGGTCGACGCTCCGGCCTCGCTCGACGGGGCGCTGAAGGGCGCGTCCGCGGTCGTCAACTGCGCCGGGCCGTTCGCCTCGACCGCGGCCCCCGTGATCGAGGCCGCCCTGCGCGCCGGGATCCCGTACGTGGACGTGGCCGCCGAGATCGAGGCCAACCTCGACACGTTCACGCACTTCACCGACCGCGCCCGGGCCGCCGGTGTCGCGGTCGTTCCGGCGATGGCCTTCTTCGGCGGGCTCGGCGATCTGCTGGTCACGATGGCGATGGGCGACTGGACGGCGGCCGACGAGGCGCACGTCGCGTACGGACTCAGCAGTTGGCACCCCACGGCCGGGACCGTCGCCGCCGGCGCCGTCTCCCGGGAGCGGCGCGACGGCAGGCGGGTCCGCTACACCGGGGGCCGGCTGGAGTACCTCGCCGCCGAGGGCGGCCTGCCGAGCCTGGAGTGGGACTTTCCCGCTCCGCTGGGCCGCCGGACGGTTCTCGGCGAGTTCACGATGGCCGACGTCGTCACCATTCCCAGCCACCTGTCCATCCCCGAGGTGCGTACGTACATGACCGCCGACGCGGCGAGGGACCTGGCCGGTCCGGATACACCCGCACCGACCGCGGTCGACGAGCGCGGCCGGTCCGCGCAGACGTTCACCGTCGACGTGGTCGTGCGCTCCGGCGCCGCGCGGCGCCGCGTCGTCGCCCGCGGCCAGGACATCTACGCGATCAGCGCGCCGCTGGCGGTCGAAGCCGTGCAGCGGATTCTCGACGGACGGACGAGGACGAGCGGCGTCGCCTCAGCCGGCGAGATCTTCGACGCGCGCGACTTTCTCCGCGCGCTGTCCGCGCACATCTCCCTCGAAGAGCCCCACTCGCCACAGCTCGCCTGATCAGTCCGGTGGCAGGTGGCGGCTGCTCTGGGTCCGCCGGCCCTCGGCGGCGCGGCGGACCGCCTCGGCGGCGGCCCGGCGCCCGGCCGCCCGGTTGACCGCCGCCGAGGAGTCCACCTCGTGGACCAGGATGCGGCGCAGCACGACCCGGACCGGGGGCGGCTGTCCGCCGCAGAGCCGCGCCAGCTCGGTCCGTATCCCGTCGGCGAATCCCTCGACGCACTCTCCGCGCAGGTCGGCCGGGCCCGGCGGCTCCCCGCCGAACCGTGCGACGAAGGCGTACGCCGGATGCGGCTCGACGTCGGCGAGCACGACGGCGATCCCGCCGCAGGACGTCTGGGTGCCGTGCCGCACGTGCACCGCCCGGACGGCTGTCGTCCAGTCCGGCTGGTCGGTCACCGCCTGCTCGTCGCACCGGCCCGGTCGCGGCTCGGCGCTGTCGACCTGCCCCATCTGTAGGTCCTTCCGGTCAGGGGCGGTACGGGGCGTCGGTGTGGCGCAGCTCGGTCAGCGAGGCTCCCTGGAGCTGGTAGACGGCGGTGCGCCGGATGTTCAGCTCGGCCGTCGTGCTGCCCGGCGAGCGGGTCAGGAAGACCACCGTCGCCTGGCCGTCGCGCACGCTGATGCTGCTGACCGGGGTGCGGTCGCCGAGGTCGTCCTGGGCCTGGTAGGCCGGGTCGCCGTCGACGTTGCGCCAGACCGCCAGGGTGAAGAAGCGACCACTGCCGCCGCCGTTGCGCATGACCGCGCCGACGGCGTCTCCCGCCCCGTCGCCGTCGAGGTCGCCGATGGCGCAGGGCTTCTGCAACTCCACGGTCGCTCCGTCGCCCGACCACCGGCCGGCGGCGAGGGTGATCGGGTTGGCGTTGCCGTTGTAGCGGACGGTCCGGCTGCCGACCTGGGCGCTGCGCAGTTCCGCGCAGGTGAGCCGGTCGGCCGCCCGGGACGTCCGGCGGGGGGTGGGGGTCGCGGCGGTGGTCTCGTCGACGTCGACCTTCTTCGCGGAGGTGCCCGGTCGGTTGGCGGACTTGTTCCGCTTCTTCCGGTTGCCCGAGCTGCAACCGGTGGTCACGACCAACACGCAGGCCATGGCGAGTGCCACCACCGGGACGAGCTTGCGCCGCATCACGCGATTCCTCTCTGTCGATGAGCCCGAACCGTAACCGGTGCGCGCCAGCCCGCTGCGCCTGGTGGAGGGCCGGCGCGTGGGAGCGTTCCCACGGATAGGGAAAGGATCGACATCTTCGAATTGGCATCGCCATCCTGGGGTCGTCCTGTCCTGCTGATCGGAGGTGTCCGAATGCTCGCTGACCGGATCGGCGGCCCGGCCCTGTCCCTGTTCCGTGCCGTCGTCGGACTGCTCTTCCTCTGCCATGGCCTGGCCTCGCTGTTCGGGGTCCTGGGCGGAAACCGGGGTACCGGCGAGGCGGTCCCCCTCGGCGAGTGGCCGGGGTGGTGGGCGGCACTGATCCAGGCGGCCTGCGGCGGGTTGGTGCTCGTCGGCCTGCTGACCCGGGCGGCGGCCCTGCTGGCGTCCGGCTCGATGGCCTACGCGTACTTCGTGGTGCACCAGCCCGACGCGTTGTTCCCGCTGCGTAACGGGGGTGAGCTGGCCGTCCTGTTCTGCTGGTCGTTCCTGCTGATCGCCGTGTTCGGGCCCGGCGCGTGGGCGGTCGACACCCTGCTCCGCAACCGCCGGCCCGTCGAGACCCGCCCGGTGACCGTGTGAACCCGGTCCGTGGCGGCGGCCGGGATCCGCCGCTCCGCCTGGTCAGGGGGCCGGCGCGGAGCCTGCGGAATCGCTCACACCGTGGGATCTCCCCTGGGAGCGGGCGGCGATGTTGCCTAGACTCGGCGGCACAACTTCATACCTCATCCAGAGGGGCTGAGGGATACGGCCCGACGACGCCCCGGCAACCACCTCGCGCGCTCATCGCAGAGCGGCCGGCGAGGCAGGTGCCAATTCCGTCCCCGCCGCAGGGTGCGATGCGGGGAAAGATGAGAGGACCCTCGACATGACGTCGACGTTCGCCCCCTCCGGCATCGACACGACCGCCAGCCCCGCCCGCGCCCTGGTCTGTCGCGCCTGCTCGGCCCGCTACCCGCTCGCCGCCCAGCACGCCTGTTACGAGTGTTTCGGCCCGCTGGAGGTCGACTACGACGCCGACGCGCTCGCGACGGTCACCCGGGAGCAGATCGAGGCGGGCCCGCAGAACATCTGGCGGTACGCGGCGCTGCTGCCCGCCGGTCAGGACCCGGCCACCCGGGTCACTCTCGACCCCGGCTTCACCCCGCTCGTGGCCGCCCCGCACCTCGCCGCCGAGCTGGGCATCACCGCCCCACTCTGGGTCAAGGACGACAGCGCCAACCCGACCCACTCGTTCAAGGACCGGGTGGTCTCCGTGGCGCTCACCGCCGCCCGCGCGCTCGGCTTCAGCCGCTACGCCTGCGCCTCGACCGGCAACCTGGCCAACTCGGTGGCCGCGCACGCCGCCCGGGCCGGCGCGCCGTCCGTGGTCTTCATTCCCGGCGACCTGGAGCAGGGCAAGGTCGTCACCACCGCCGTCTACGGCGGCGAGCTGGTCGCCATCGACGGCTCGTACGACGACGTGAACCGGCTCTGCGGCGAGCTGGTGGAGACGGACGAGTTCGAGGACACCGCGTTCGTCAACGTCAACGTGCGTCCCTACTACGCGGAGGGGTCGAAGACGCTCGGCTACGAGGTGGCCGAGCAGCTCGGCTGGCGGATCCCGGCGCAGGTGGTGATCCCGATGGCCTCCGGCGAGCTGCTCACCAAGATCGACAAGGCGTTCGCCGAGCTGGTCGAGATCGGCCTGGTCGAGGCGCCTGCCGATGGCTGGAAGGTGTTCGGCGCCCAGTCGGCCGGCTGCAACCCGATCGCCACGGCCCTGCACGCCGACAGCGACACGATCGTCCCGGTCAAGCCGACCGGCATCGCCAAGTCGCTGAACATCGGTGACCCCGCCGCCGGCCTCTACGCGCTGGAGGCGGTGCGCCGTACCGGCGGCTGGATGGAGTACGTCGACGACGACGAGATCCGCGACGGCATCCGGCTGCTGGCCCGGACCACCGGCGTCTTCGCCGAGACCGCTGGCGGGGTGACGGTGGCGGTGCTGCGCAAGCTGGTCGAGTCCGGCCGCCTCGACCCGGCCGCGGAGACCGTCGTCTTCAACACCGGCGAGGGCCTCAAGACCATCGACGCGGTGGCCGCCCAGGTCG
>NZ_JBEYVB010000047.1:0-46911 GCF_040643815.1 Micromonospora sp. NPDC047074 | reverse complement strand
CGCGCCGGCCGGTCGCCGCGCTGGCCGCCCGAGGGACGCTCGCCGCGACCGCCGCCACCGAACCGGTCGCCGCCACCGAACCGCTCGCCACCGAACCGCTCGCCGCCGGACCGCTCACGGCCCCCGAACCGCTCACCGCCACCGGACCGCTCGCCGCGTCGGTCGGCGGCGTGCCTGTCGCCCGTGGGCCGCTCCGGGCCCGTCACGCGAGTTCCTCCCCCGCCGTGACCCGGACGCCCCGCGCCCAGTCGGTCGCCGGCATCGCCCGCTTGCCCGCCGCCCGGACCTCGCCGAGCCGCACCGGGGCCGTGGCCGTGCCCGCCAGCACCCGGGACTTCTCCACCAGCAGTTCGCCCGGCTTCAGCTCGGGGCCGTCGGGCACCGGGGTGACCGGACCGAGCTTGACCCGCTCGCCCCGGAACGTCGTCCACGGGCCGGGGGCCGGCGTGCACGCCCGCACCCGCCGGTCCACCGCGAAGGCGGGATCCGACCAGCGCACCCGGGCGTCGTCGACGGTCAGCTTCGGCGCCAGCGACACCCCGTCGGCGGGCTGCGGCTCGGCCCGGGCGGTGCCGTCGTCGATCGCGTCGAGGACGGCCACCAGCAGGCCGGCGCCGGAGTGGGCCAGCCGCTCCAGCAGGTCACCGGACGTGTCGGTGGGGCGGATCTCGTCGGTCAGCGTGCCGTAGACCGGGCCGGTGTCCAGCCCCTCCTCCAACTGGAACACGCTCGCCCCGGCCAGCTCGTCGCCGTGCAGCACGCCGTGCTGCACGGGCGCGGCCCCGCGCCAGGCGGGCAGCAGCGAGAAGTGCAGGTTCACCCAGCCGTGGCGGGGAATCTCCAGGGCGGCCGGCGGCACCAGCGCGCCGTAGGCGACCACGGGGACGCAGTCCGGGGCGAGCTGGCGCAGCCGGTCGAGGAACTCCGGCTCTCGGGGTCGGGCGGGGGTGAGCACCTCGATCCCGTGCTCGTCGGCCCACGCGCCGACCGGGGAGCGGGACAGCCCGCGGCCGCGCCCGGCGGGTGCGTCCGGCCGGGTGACCACGGCGACCAGCTCGTGGCGGGAGGCGGCCACGGCGGCCAGGGCGGGAACGGCGACGGCCGGCGTGCCGGCGAAGATCACGCGCACGGGCTCACCGACCCAGTCCGAAGGGGCTGCTGGAGGCGTGCGGGTTGAGCTTCACCATCGGCGGGGCCGCCGGGTCGTACCACTCCGCCTGCCGGATCGCCTTCATCGCCTCCTTGCGCCCGGCCGGGTCCAGCCGGTCCACGAAGAGCACCCCGTCGAGGTGGTCGGTCTCGTGCTGCACGCAGCGGGCCATCAGCCCCGTGCCGACGATCTGCATCGGGTCGCCGTAGCCGTTGAAGCCCTTGGCGACGACGTTCTGCCGGCGCTTGGTGTCGAAGTAGAGGCCCGGGATGGACAGGCAGCCCTCGGGGCCGTCCTGTTCCTCGGAGTCCGGAAACTCCAGCACCGGGTTGACCAGGTGGCCCACCACGTCGTCGACGTCGAAGGTGAACACCCGCAGGCCCACACCGAGCTGCGGCGCGGCGAGGCCGGCGCCGTTCTGCTCGCGCATCGTGTCGGTCAGGTCGGCGATGAGCTTGCGCAGCTCGACATCGAAGTCGACCACCGGATCGGCCGGCGTGCGCAGCACCGGATCCCCGAACAGACGGATGGGCTGGACGGTCACTCGGCATGGCTCCTTCGGCGGGCGGACTGGTGCGGTACCAGTCTACGGAGTGCCGGGAGCCGCCCCGGCCGGCGTACCGGGTCGCGGTGCCCACGGTTGCGTGTCGACGGTCACGGCGGGGGCCGGGTTGCGGGCGTACGGGTCAGGCGGTGCCCGGTTCCCCGGCCAGCACCGCGTCGCCGGCGAGCAGGGCGTGCTCGGGCAGCGGCAGCTCGATGCCGTGGGCGGCCTCCCAGTCGTGGATCAGACCGGGCCGGGCCTGGGCGGCGAAGTAGTCCACCGCGCTCATCCCGCCGACCACCGGCTCGTCCACCTCGGCGACGAGTTGGGCCGGCACCAGGCGGAAACCGCTCTGCAGGGCGGCGCTGAGCCGGCGGTGCCCGTCGACGACGAAGAAGTACTCCCCGGTGTAGCCGATCCGCAGGGGCTCCAGCGCCTCGTCACCGGCGGCGGCGACCTCGCCGACGAACTCCGACTCCCACACGTCGCGCAGGTGGGTGACGTCCTCGGTCGGGTAGACCCGGGCCGGGTCGAGCAGCAGCAGCGGCGGGGCGTCGCGCAGCACGTCCGCGCACAGCCGCCCCTCGTACGCGTCGACGATGTGCGCGATGACCTCGGCGGCCGAGGCGCGGGTGGTGTCGCAGATCAGGTCGTAGTTGCGCAGCCGGGCCTTGTCCACCCCGTAGCGGACGATGAACCGGCCCCGCTCGCTCTCGCTGCGTTCCCGCAGCTTGGCCTTGGCCTCGTCCAGGGACGCGTAGCTCTCGGCCGGGCCGGAGGGGCGGGCGAGCACCCGGCGGGCGGCCTCGCCCGGCTCGGTGATCATGTGCACCTTGAGCGCGTCGGTGAAGAAGTGCCAGGCCAGCCGGGAGTCCATGATCAGCCGCTCGCCCGAGGCGGCGATGTCCCGCTGGAGCTGGTCGACGTAGCCGTCGACGGCCTGGTCCAGCTCGGCGTGCAGGTTGAGCTGGAGCGCGGTCATCTGCCGCTCCTGCGCCATCTGGCGGTAGAGGTCGCCGACGCTGACCCGGCGCAGGCCGAGCCGCTCGGCGATCTCCACGGAGACGGTGCTCTTGCCGCTGCCGAGGTCACCGTTGAAGACGATCGACTGACGAACGGTCACGACTGGTTCACCCCTGATCACCGGCTGTTTGGGCATCATCGTCATCGCGCCGAACCGACGCGCTCCCGCCATCGTCGCGCGATCCGTGCGCCCGGGCATGACGGGCGATGCTATCACCCGTCCGGCGGCCTCCCGGCGGACACGGCGTCCGACCGTGGGCCGGCCGACGGGGCCGTGACGGCGGCCCGGCACCTGGACCCGTGGGCGGCCGGCGGCGACGCCGTCAGAAGAGGCTCAAGGGGTCGACCTGGAGGCGGACCGGGTCGGCCGCCTTCCGGGCGGTGCGCACCCCCGCCGCCGAGTGCAGCGCCCCCGCCAGCGCGGCGGCCCGGGACCGGGGCACCCGGACCAGCATCCGCTCCCGTTCCCCGTCGGCCGGCACCGGCCCGAGCAGCTCGGCCTCCGCCGGCAGCCGGGCCTCGGCCAGCAGGTCGGCCACCGCCGCCGGCGGGCCGGTCACGCTGGCCATCCGCACCGCCGGCGGGAAGCCCAGCTCCCGCCGCTCGGCCAGTTCCCGGGCCGCGAACCAGCCGGCGTCCCAGCGCAGCAGCGCCTGCACCGGGGCGAGTGCGCCGTCGGCGACCACCACCACCCTGCCACCGGCGGAGGCGGGCCGGGCCAGCGCGGCGGCCGCCAGCCACCGGCGCAGCGCCTCCTCCCCCGCCCGCAGGTCGGCCCGGGTGAGCAGGGCCCACGAGTCGAGCAGCAGCACCGCGCCGAAGCCGCCCCCCTCGGCGACGGGCTCGGCGCCGGGGGTGGCGATGACCAGGCCGGCGCCGTCCGGGACGCCGGCCAGCACCTCCTCCCGGCCGGAGGTGCGTACCGGCACGCCGGGAAAGGCCCGGCCCAGTTCCTCGGCGGTGCGGCGGGCACCGGTGACGGAGGCGCGCAGCCGCCGCCCGCCGCACTCCGGGCAGGCGTACGCGGCGGCGACCCGCCCGCACCAGCGGCAGGCCGGGATGCCCTCGGCCGACGGCAGCGCGAGCGGCCCGGCGCAGTGCGGGCACCGGGCCGGGGTGCGGCACTCGGCGCAGGCCACCGAGGGCAGGTAACCCCGGCGGGGCACCTGCACCAGCACCGGCAGGTCGGCCCGGAGCGCCTCCCGGGCGGTCGTCCAGGCCAGGCTGGGCAGCCGGGCGGTGGCCGCCCCGGGATCCCGGGCCAGTTGCGGGTCGTCGCCGGTGGGCGCGATCGCCGGCATCCGGGCCCGGACGGTCGCCCGGTCCGCCGTCACCTCGCGGGCCCACCCGGTCTCCACCAGCAGTTGCGCCTCCGCCGTGCGCGTGTACCCGCCCACCAGGGCCGCGGCGTCGCCGAGCTGGGCGCGGGTGAGCAGCACCTCCCGGGCGTGCGGGTAGGGGGCCCGGGGCTCGGCGTGCAGGTCGTCGCCGTCGTCCCAGATCGCCACCAGGCCGAGCCGGGCCACCGGCGCGAACATCGCGGCCCGGGTGCCCGCCACCACGGGCACGTCGCCGCGCCGGGCGGCGAGGAACGCCCGGTAGCGCCGGGCGGGGCCGAGCGCGGCGGAGAGACAGACGTGCCGCCCCGGGCCCAGGGCGTCGCTCAGGGCCGCGTCGAGGCGGTCCAGGTCGCGGTTGTCGGCGACCACCACCACCGCGCCCCGGCCGCCGGCGACCGTGGCGGCGACGGCCTCGGCGTACCGGGCCGGCCAGTCCGCCCCCGGCAACGCGGACCAGACCGCCCGGGGGGCCCGTCCGTCGGCGAGCGCCCGGAGCAGGGCCGGCCCGGCGGGGTAGTCCCGCCAGGCCTCCCGACCGGGCACGAGCACCGGAGCGGAGCCCGGCGGGGCGGCACCGTGGGACGCGGCGGGGGTGATCTCGCGCGCGTCACCGCCGCCGTCGGGCGTGGTGGTGCTGCCGTCGGGCGTGTCGCCATCGGATGTGGTGGCGCTGCCGTCGGGCGTGGTGGCGAGGCCGTCGGGCATGGTGGTGCTGCCGGCGGGGGCGGGGGTGGCGTCGCCGGCGGTGCTCTCCTCGCCGGGCGCGGCGGCGGCCCGGGCACGGACGTCCTTCTCCACCCGGGCGTGCCGGGGCGGCACGGCGAGGCGGAGCACGTCGGCGAGGCTGCCGGCGTAGCGGTCGGCGACCGCCCGGGCCAACCGGGCGACCTCCGGCGCGAGGACCGGCTCGGGCGAGACGACCTTCTCCAGGTACGCCAGCCGGCCGGTGTGCCCCGAGTCGTCGGCCCGCTCCAGCAGCCAGCCGTCGACGAGCTGCCCCGCGAAGCGGACCTTCACCCGGACCCCGGGGACGGCGTCGGCGTCCAGTTCGGCCGGGACGAGGTAGTCGAACGGGCGGTCCAGGTGGGCCAGGGGCACGTCGACGCAGACACGAGCGACCGGCGACCCGTCCGCGGGTCGCCGGTCGCTGCGCCTGGTGCCGGTCAGGCTCCCGCGGCCGACTTGAGGTCGGCGGCCCGGTCGGTGTTCTCCCAGGTCAGATCCGGCAGCTCCCGGCCGAAGTGGCCGTAGGCGGCGGTCTGCTGATAGATCGGACGGAGCAGGTTGAGGTCCCGGATGATGGCGGCCGGCCGCAGGTCGAAGACCTCGGAGACGGCCTTCTCGATCGAGGCGACCGGCACGGTCTCGGTGCCGAACGTCTCGACGAAGAGGCTGACCGGGTGGGCCTTGCCGATCGCGTACGCGACCTGGACCTCGCACCGCTCGGCCAGGCCGGCGGCGACCACGTTCTTGGCCACCCAACGCGTCGCGTACGCCGCCGAGCGGTCGACCTTCGACGGGTCCTTGCCGGAGAACGCGCCGCCGCCGTGCCGGGCGTAGCCGCCGTAGGTGTCCACGATGATCTTGCGACCGGTCAGGCCGGCGTCGCCCATCGGCCCGCCGATCTCGAACCGGCCGGTCGGGTTGACCAGCAGCCGGTAGCCCTCGGTGTCCAGGCCGAGGCTCTCCAGCTCCGGGGCGATGACGTGCTCACGCACGTCGGGGGTGAGCAGCGATTCGAGCGAGATGTCCGCCGCGTGCTGGCTGGAGACGACAACCGTGTTGAGCCGGACGGGGCGCAGCCCCTCGTACTCGATCGTGACCTGGGTCTTGCCGTCGGGGCGCAGGTAGGGGACCGTGCCGTCCTTGCGCACCTGGGAGAGCCGCCGGGACAGCCGGTGCGCCAGCGCGATCGGCAGCGGCATCAGCTCGGGTGTCTCGGAGCAGGCGAAGCCGAACATCATGCCCTGGTCGCCGGCGCCCTGCGCGTCCAGGGCGCTCTCCGACGCCCCGGTACGCAGCTCGAAGGCGTTGTCGACGCCCTGCGCGATGTCCTCCGACTGCGCGCCGATGGAGACGCTGACGCCGCAGGAGGCGCCGTCGAAGCCCTTCTTCGAGGAGTCGTAGCCGATGTCGAGGATGGTCCGGCGGACGATGGTGGGGATGTCGGCGTACGCCTTGGTGGTCACCTCGCCCGCGATGTGCACCTGACCGGTGGTGATCAGGGTCTCCACCGCGACGCGGCTACGCGGGTCTTCGGCGAGCAGGGCGTCGAGAATTCCATCGCTGATCTGGTCGGCGATCTTGTCCGGGTGGCCTTCCGTGACCGATTCGGAAGTGAAGAGGCGGCGTGTCACGGCACTCCTAAATTGTGGAAGTCGTTCCGCGGCAGTGTAATCATCCGCGTCAGAGCCGGGCCCCTTCGGTCGTGCCCGGTTCCAGCCGTCAGGAACGGCCAGGCAACCGGGCGACCACGAGATCCCAGACGCCGTCGGCGAGGTCCTCCTTCGACTGCTCGGGCATCCGGTTGACCGAACCGTCCGTGCCGATGACGGTCGCCACGTTGGTGTCGGCGCCGAAGACCTTGTCGGGCCCGACCTCGTTGACGACGACGAGGTCCGCCCGCTTGCGGGCGAGTTTGGCCCGGCCGTTGGCCTCGGCGTCGCCCGTCTCCGCGGCGAACACCACCAGCACCTGCTCGGGTCGACGGCGCCGGCCGAACTCGGCCGCGATGTCCGGATTGGTGACGAGCTCGATGGTGGGCGCGCTGCCGTCGTCCGACTTCTTGATTTTGCCAGGCGCGTAGGTGGCGGGACGGAAATCGGCCGGAGCCGCCGCCATCACCAGCGCGTCGGCGTCGGCGGCCGCCGCCAGCGTGGCGTCGTGCAGCTCGATCGTGGTACCGACCCGGACCACGTCGACGCCGGCGGGATCGGGCAACGAGACGTTGGCCGCGACCAGGGTGACCCGGGCGCCCCGGGCCACCGCGCAGCGGGCGAAGGCGTAGCCCTGCTTGCCCGAGGAGCGGTTGCCGAGGAAACGGACCGGGTCGAGGGGCTCGCGGGTGCCGCCCGCCGTCACCACCACGTGCCGCCCGGCCAGGTCGGCGGGAGCCGCGACGCCCCGGGCCAGCGCCCGGCGGGCGACCGCGAAGATCTCCGCCGGGTCGGGCAGCCGGCCCTTGCCCGTGTCCGCGCCGGTGAGCCGGCCGACGGCTGGTTCGACGACCCGCACGCCCCGGGACCGCAGCGTCGCGACGTTGGCGACGGTGGCCGGGTGCTCCCACATCTCGGTGTGCATGGCCGGGGCCAGCACCACCGGGCACCGGGCGGTCAGCAACGTGTTGGTGAGCAGGTCGTCGGCGAGGCCGTGGGCGGCCTTGGCCAGCAGGTCGGCGGTGGCCGGCGCGACCACGACGAGGTCGGCCTGCTGGCCGAGCCGGACGTGCGGGACCTCGTGCACGTCGGACCAGACGTCGTCGGCGACCGGCTGACCGGAGAGCGCGGCCCAGGTCGGGGCCCCGACGAAGCGGAGCGCCGACGCCGTCGGCACGACTCGGACCTGGTGGCCCGACTCGGTGAAGAGTCGCAGCAGCTCACACGCCTTGTAGGCGGCGATGCCACCGCCGACCCCGAGGACGATCCGGGGGGACATCGGCGCGCGGCGGATTACGGCTGGTCGGTCGGCTCGGCGGTGAGCAGGCCCGCGTTGATCTCGCGCATGGCGATGGAGAGCGGCTTCTCCTGCGGCGTGGTCTCGACCAGCGGGCCGACGTACTCCAGCAGGCCCTCACCGAGCTGGCTGTAGTAGGCGTTGACCTGGCGCGCGCGCTTGGCGGCGAAGATGACCAGCGCGTACTTCGAGGTCGTCTTCTCGAGGAGCTCGTCGATCGGCGGGTTGGTGATGCCTTCGGGGTTTGCGATGGATCCCACGAATTAACCTCTGCGTCTATCGCACCGCTGGGCGGTGCTGGCGGTCAACCGCGCAGGTGCGGTGGCGCCGGAGCCAGGAAAGAAGAACCGGACAAGCCTACCAGCTCGTCGACGACCCGCCCGGTCAGGTCGTGCGCGAGGGTGTGGGCGAAGACGGCCAGGACGGCCGGCGGGGGCACGACCCCGGGGGGATGCAACAGCACCAGCCGGGCGTCGGGCAGTGCCGCCCGGGCCAGCAGCGCGCCGGACAGGTCGAGACCGACAAGCACCGGCTGACCGGCGTCGAGCCGGGAGCGCAGCGGTGCGAGGGGGGTGCCGCGTCGGTGCGGCCCCGCCCGGCTCCACTCCAGCAGCTCCCCGGCGGCGACCATCCGGTCGAACTCGGCCGGGGACAGGAAGAGCCGGTCGACGCCGTCCAACTCGCGCTCCCTGCGGGGGCGCGTGGTGGCCGGCACCGGAATCCAGACGGACGGCGAACGCGCCCGGACGCGCTCGACGACACTCTCCGTGCCGGAGCCCGAAGGCCCCGCCAGGACAGTGAGCCGAGCCGCCGGGCGCGCCTCGTCATCCGTGCTCACTGCTTGTTTCTACACGCAGCCAGTCTCAGTTGGCGGCGAACTCTCCAAGCAGTGCCTTGCGCTGCTGCTCGCCGAGGCCACGCAGGCGACGGCTGTCGGCGATCTTGAGCCGCTCCATGATCTGGGTGGCCCGGATCTTGCCGATACCCGGCATCGCCTGCAGCACAGCGGAGACCTTGAGCTTGCCGACGACGTCGTCGGACTCGGCACGCTCGAGGACGGCTCCGAGGGTGGTCTTGCCCTGCTTGAGCTGCTCCTTCAGCTCAGCACGGGCCTTGCGGATCTCCGCGGCCTTCTCCAGCGCGGCAGCGCGCTGTTCGGGGGTCAGTGACGGGAGCGGCACCAGTTCTCCTCAGGTCCCTATCGCGACGGGCGGGACGCGCCGCCGCATCTGTGAAACGTGGTGTCGCTGTGAACCAAGGGGTCCGTGGTTCCCAGCGCGGGGAAAACTAGCGGTCAACGACGCATTCGGCAACGTGGGCGCGCGATGATCACCGCAAAGTGACCGAGCCGTCAGTCAGTCAGTTGCCGGCGAGGGCCGCCCGGCAGTCGCTCAACGCCCGGTCGGCGGCCCTCCGCAGCGCCTCGGGATCCGGGCCCGCGCCCAGCACCTCGCGCGAGTACGAGGGCAGCACGGCGGGCAGGCTGGAGCCGAAGACGACGCGGAGATCCGCCGCGGTGGCGCCCTGCGCGCCGAGGCCCGGGGCGAGCAGCGGGCCGTTCACCGCGGACAGGTCGTGACCCGTGTCACCGATGGTGGCGCCGACCACCAGCCCGACGCTGCCGAGCGGCTGCGCACCCGCGTTGAGCTGGGAAATCTCGTCGATTACGGCCTGCGCCACGGTGCGCCCGTCGGCCGTACGGGCCCGCTGCACCGAGGCGCCCTCGGGGTTCGAGGTGAGCGCCAGAACGAACACTCCACCCCCGTGCTCGGCGGCCAGATCGAACATCGGCGCGAGCGCGCCGACGCCGAGATACGGGCTGGCGGTCACCGCGTCGACATGGACGGGGCTGGATGGGTCGAGGTACGCGGAGGCGTACGCGGCGACCGTGGAGCCGATGTCCCCGCGCTTGACGTCGAGCAGAACGAGTGAGCCCGCTTCGCGTAACTGTCGGATAGTTGACTCTAGAATCGCCATACCTTTCGAGCCGAACCGCTCGAAAAAGGCCGACTGTGGCTTGACCACCGCGACCCGGTCACCGAGGGCTTCCGTGACCGTCCGGGCGAACCGGTCAAGCCCCCGGATGTCGTCGTCGAGCCCCCAGCGGGCCAGCAGCCCGGGGTGCGGGTCGATGCCGACGCAGAGCGGTCCCCGCTCGGCCACGGCCCGGTGCAGGCGGGCTCCGAAGCTCTCCATCCGGTTGTCTCCCTCTCCTCGGCGCCCCGGGGCGTCCACCACCGGAGCATCTCGTCGGTCGGGCGGCGCGCCGCCCGCGTACTCCCGCCGGAGCGTGACCGGCGGGCTCGGTCCGCCGCCGGTGCGACGGCGACCTGGCGGCTCAGCCCGCCCGCACCGCGGCGGCGACCCCGGCGGCGATCCGGGCCAGGTCCGCGTCCGCGGTGACGTACGGCGGCATGGTGTAGACCAGGTCGCGGAACGGCCGCAGCCAGACCCCCTCGGCGACCGCGGCGGCGGTGGCGGCCGGCAGGTCCACCTCGTGGTCGAGCTGGACCACCCCGATCGCGCCGAGCACCCGCACGTCGGCCACCCCCGGCGCGCCGCGCAACGGCTCCAGCCCCGCCCGCAGCCCCGCCTGCACCCCCGCCACCCGCCCGGCCCAGTCCCCGGCGCGCAGCAGGCCGAGAGAGGCGTTGGCGACCGCGCAGGCGAGCGGGTTGCCCATGAACGTCGGGCCGTGCGCCAGGACCCCGGCGGCCGAGATGCCCCGGGCGACCTCCGCCGTGCAGAGCGTCGCGGCCAGCGTCAGGTACCCCCCGGTGAGCGCCTTGCCCACGCACATCACGTCGGGCGCCACCCCGGCGTGCTCGGCGGCGAACATGGCGCCCGTGCGGCCGAAGCCGGTGGCGATCTCGTCGAAGATCAGCAGCACCCCGTGCGCCCGGGTCACCTCGCGCAGCACCCGCAGGTAGTGCGGGTGGTGGAAGCGCATCCCGCCGGCGCCCTGGACCACCGGCTCCACGACGACGGCGGCCAACTCGTGGGCGTGCCGCTCGACCGCCTCGACCAGGGCCGCCTCGTAGGCCGGGTCCGGCGGCGTGTCGAAGCCGCCCGGCGGCACGGGAGCGAAGACCTGCCGGGGCAGCACGTCGCCCCAGAGGTGGTGCATGCCGCCCTCCGGGTCGCAGACGCTCATCGGGTGGAACGTGTCGCCGTGGTAGCCACCCCGCCAGGTGCCCAGCCGGCGACGCTGCGGCCGGCCAATCGACCGCTGGTACTGGAGGCACATCTTGATCGCCACCTCGACACCGACCGAGCCGGAGTCGGCCAGGAAGACGTGCTCCAGCCCGTCCGGCGCCAGCTCGACCAGGGTGGCCGCCAGGCGCACCGCCGGCTCGTGCGTGAGCCCGCCGAACATCACGTGGCTCATCCGGCCGAGTTGGTCGGTCACCGCCGCGTCGAGCACCGGATGCCGGTAGCCGTGGATCGCCGCCCACCACGACGACATCCCGTCGACCAGCTCCCGGCCGTCGGCCAGCCGCAGCCGTACGCCCTCGGCGCCGTCCACCACGTAGGGCGGACTGGCCGGCGGCAGCGCCCCGTACGGATGCCAGACATGCGCCCGGTCCACGGCCAGGATCTCCTCCGGCGTCACCTGCCCCACCCCCTTCTCTCCCCCGCCCCAGCCCAAACCTCTGCTCCCGCCCGACCCCCTACCCCATCCCCGCCCCCGCCCCCGGCCCCGGCCCCGGCCCCGGCCCCGGCCCCGGCCCCGGCCCCGGCGATCTTGCACTTGCGGCCCGCGACATGCCCGTTAAGGGCGATACGTCGGGGCAGAAAGTGCAAGATCGCGGGAAGGGTCGGGAGTGCGGGGCGGCGGAGCGGGCGGGGCCGACGGGGTCACGGGGTGGGGGACGGGAGGGTGGCGTGGGCGGCGGCGCGGACCAGCGTCGGGCCCCGGTAGATGAAACCCGTGTAGAGCTGGACCAGGGCGGCGCCCGCGTCGAACATCCGCGCGGCGGCGTCCGGGTCGACGATGCCCCCGACCCCGATCACCGGCAGCCGGCCGCCGGCCTCCTGATGTACGAAGGCGACCACCTCGCGGGCCCGGTCGGCGAGCGGCCGGCCGGAGAGGCCGCCGGTCTCCGCGCCGCGCGCCCGGTCGGGCGGGGCGAGGTTGTCGCGGCTGAGCGTGGTGTTGGTGGCGATCACCCCGGCGGCACCCCGGTCCAGGCAGACCTCCAGCAACTCGGCGATCGCCGGCAGGCTGAGGTCCGGAGCGATCTTCACCAGCACCGGCTTCTCCCCCACCAGCGCCGCCAGGATGGCGTCCAGGTGCGCCCGGTCCTGCAGAGAGCGCAGCCCCGGGGTGTTCGGCGAGGAGACGTTGACCGCGAAGTAGTCGCCGTGTTCGCGCAGCGCACGGTACGAGGCGAGGTAGTCCGCCACCGCCTCGTCCAGCGGGGTCACCTTGGACTTGCCCAGCGAGATGCCCAGCGGCACCCCGATCGGGCGGGGCAGCGCCGTGAGCCGGGCCGCGAGGGCCTCGGCACCGGCGTTGTTGAAGCCCATCCGGTTGACCACCGCCTCGCTGGCCGGCAGCCGGAACAGCCGGGGCCGGGGGTTGCCCGGCTGCGGACGCGCGGTGACCGTACCGACCTCGACGAAGCCGAAGCCCAGCGCGGGCCAGGCCGGCAGTGCCACGCCGTCCTTGTCCATCCCGGCGGCGAGCCCGACCGGGTTGGGGAACTCGACGCCGAACACGGTGCGCGGGGCGCGCACGGCGTACCGGGCCCGCAGCACGGCCAACGCCGCGGGCCGCCCGGACAACGCCGCCAGCCTGTGCAGCGTCCACTCGTGCGCGGCCTCGGCGTCCCCGCCCCCGATCCGGAACAACCCCGGCCGGACCACCCGCTCGAAGATCACGTTCGGCCACCCTCGTTGATCATGGAGTTACCGCTGCGACACGCCGTGCCGGCCGCCGCCAACGTCATGATCAACGCGTAGGGGTGGGGGTGGGGGGTCATTCGGCGGCCCGGAGGGCGGCGTGTAGCTCCTGGAGCGGGCGGACCTGCATGTCGCCCCGGATCAGCGCCTCGATGCCCATCACCGCCGCCGCAGCGCCCGGCACCGTGGTGATGCACGGCAGGTCCGCCGTGACGGCGGCGCTGCGGATCTCGTAGCCGTCCGAGCGGGCGCTCGCTCCCGAGCCCTGCGGAGTGTTGATCACCAGCGCCACGTCGCCGCCGAGGATCAGCGACACCGCGTCCTCGCCGCCGCCCGACTCGTAGTGCTTGCGGATCTGCTCGCACGCGATGCCGTGCCGGCGCAGCACCTCCGCCGTACCGGTGGTGGCCACGATCTCGAAGCCGAGGTCGGCCAGGCGCTTCACCGGGAAGATCATGCCGCGCTTGTCCCGGTTGGCGACCGAGACGAAGATCTTCCCGCCGGTCGGCAGCGAGCCGTACGCGGCCGACTGCGACTTGGCGAACGCGGGCCCGAAGGCGGTGTCGATGCCCATCACCTCGCCCGTGGACTTCATCTCCGGGCCGAGCAGCGAGTCCACGCCCTTGCCGGTGGGGGTGCGGAACCGCTTGAACGGCAGCACCGCCTCCTTGACCGCGATCGGGGCGCCGGCCGGCAACGAGCCACCGTCCCCGGTGGCCGGCAGCATCCCCTCGGCGCGCAGCTCGGCGATGGTGGCGCCCAGCGCGATCCGGGCCGCCGCCTTCGCCAGCGGCACCGCCGTCGCCTTGGAGACGAACGGCACCGTGCGGGACGCCCGCGGGTTCGCCTCCAGCACGTAGAGCATGTCGTCCTTCAGCGCGTACTGCACGTTGAGCAGGCCGCGCACGCCGACGCCCCGGGCGATCGCCTCGGTGTACCGGCGGACCTGGGCCACGTGCGAGCCGGCCAGGGTGATCGGCGGCAGCGCGCAGGACGAGTCGCCGGAGTGGATGCCGGCCTCCTCGATGTGCTCCATCACCCCGCCGAGGTAGACCTCGCCGTCGGCGTCGCAGAGCGCGTCCACGTCGATCTCGATGGCGTCGTCGAGGAACCGGTCGACCAGCACCGGGTGGTCCGGGGAGATCTCCGTGGCCCGCCCGATGTAGTCGCGCAGCGTGGCGTCGTCGTAGACGATCTCCATGCCCCGCCCGCCCAGCACGTACGACGGCCGGACCAGCACCGGGTAGCCGATCTCGTCGGCGATCGCCTTCGCGTCGTCGTACGAGGTGGCCGTGCCGTGCGCCGGCGCGCGCAGGCCGGCCCGGGCCAGCACCGCCCCGAACGCGCCCCGCTCCTCGGCCAGGTGGATCGACTCCGGGGAGGTGCCGACGACCGGCACGCCCGCGTCCTTGAGCCGCTGCGCCAGGCCCAGCGGCGTCTGCCCGCCGAGCTGGACGATCACCCCGACCACGCCCGGCCCGCCGGCCGCCTTCCCGGAGGAGTCCTCGGCGTGCCAGACCTCCAGCACGTCCTCGAAGGTGAGCGGCTCGAAGTAGAGCCGGTCGGCGGTGTCGTAGTCGGTGGAGACGGTTTCCGGGTTGCAGTTGACCATGACGGTCTCGTAGCCGGCGCCACCGCTGCCGACCGCGCCGCCGGAGGCGGACACACCGACGCCTGCCGCGCCGGCAGCGGACGCACCGCCACCGGCAGCGGACGCGGCGGCCGTGCCGATCGGCGCGCTTCGCAGCGCCTGGACCGCGTGCACGCAGGAGTAGTCGAACTCGATGCCCTGGCCGATCCGGTTCGGCCCGGAGCCCAGGATGATCACCTTCGGTCGGGCCGACGGCACGACCTCCGTCTCCTGGTCGTACGTCGAGTAGTGGTAGGGCGTGGTCGCCTCGAACTCGGCGGCGCAGGTGTCCACCGTCTTGTAGACCGGGCGGACGCCGAGGCGGTGCCGCAGCGTCCGTACGCCGTCCTCGGCGGCCAGCTCCGGGCGCAGCGCGGCCAGCTGCCGGTCCGACAGGCCGGCCCGCTTGGCCCGGCGCAGCAGGTCCGCGTCGAGCACCGGGGCGTCCACGATCTCCGCGCGCAGCTCGACCAGCGCGGCGATCTGGTCCAGGAACCAGGGGTCGATCCCGCCGGACGCGGCGGCGACCTCGGCGATCGACGCGCCGAGCCGCAACGCCCGCTCGACGGTGTAGAGCCGGCCGTCGTGCGGCACCCGCAGCGCGGCGAGGGTGTTCTCCTTCGTCACCTCGGCCGGGGCGACGCCCGTCGCGGCGGCGACGACGGAGTCCGCCACCGTCCAGAAGCCGCCCGCCTTGGTCTCCAGCGACCGCATCGCCTTGTTCAGCGCCTCGCTGAAGTTGCGGCCCAGGCTCATCGCCTCGCCCACGGACTTCATCGTCGTGGTCAGCTCCGGGTCGGCGCCCGGGAACTTCTCGAACGCGAACCGGGGGATCTTCACCACCACGTAGTCCAGGGTCGGCTCGAAGGCCGCCGGGGTCTTCAGGGTGATGTCGTTGGGGATCTCGTCGAGGGTGTAGCCGATGGCCAGCTTCGCGGCGATCTTCGCGATCGGGAAGCCGGTGGCCTTGGAGGCCAGCGCCGACGACCGGGACACCCGGGGGTTCATCTCGATCACCACGATCCGGCCGTCGGCCGGGTTGACGGCGAACTGGATGTTGCAGCCGCCGGTGTCCACACCGACCTCGCGCAGCACCGCGATGCCGAGGTCGCGCAGCCGCTGGTACTCCCGGTCGGTGAGCGTCATGGCCGGGGCCACGGTGACGCTGTCGCCGGTGTGCACGCCCATCGGGTCGAGGTTCTCGATCGAGCAGACCACCACGACGTTGTCGTGCCGGTCGCGCATCAGTTCGAGCTCGTACTCCTTCCAGCCGAGCACGCTCTCCTCGATGAGCACCTCGTGCACGGGGCTGGCGGCCAGCCCGTCGCCCGCGATGCGGGCCAGGTCCTCCGGGGTGTGCGCCATGCCGGAACCGAGGCCGCCCATCGTGAACGACGGCCGGATCACCACCGGCAGGCCCAGCTCGGCGACCGTGGCCTCGACCTCCGTCATCGAGTGGCAGACCCGGGAGCGGGGCACCAGGCCCGCCGGGTCGTCGAGACCCAGGCGTACGCCGGCCTTGGCGACGATGTCCTTGAACAGCTGCCGGTCCTCGCCGCGGTTGATCGCCTCGATGTCGGCGCCGATCAGCTCGACGCCGTACTTCTCCAGCACGCCCGCCTCGTGCAGGGCGACGGCCGTGTTCAGGGCCGTCTGCCCGCCGAGGGTGGGCAGGATCGCGTCGGGGCGCTCCTTGGCGATGACCAGCTCGACGAACTCCGGGGTGATCGGCTCGACGTACGTGGCGTCGGCGAACTCCGGGTCCGTCATGATCGTCGCCGGGTTCGAGTTGACCAGGCTGACCCGGATGCCCTCGCTGCGCAGCACCCGGCAGGCCTGGGTGCCGGAGTAGTCGAACTCGCAGGCCTGCCCGATCACGATCGGCCCGGAGCCGATCACCAGGATGTGCTTGAGATCGGTCCGTCTAGGCATGTGTGCGCCCCTCGCTCTGGGTCCGGCCCTCGATCAGCTCGGCGAAGCGGTCGAAGAGGTAGTCCGCGTCGTGCGGGCCGGCCGCCGCCTCCGGGTGGTACTGGACGGTGAAGGCGGGCACGTCCTTGGCCCGCAGCCCCTCGACCACGTTGTCATTGAGGCAGACGTGTGACACCTGCACGCCCCCGAACTCGGTCTCGATCACCTGGTCGGGGACGACCGCGCCGGCCACGGCGCCCGGCACCTGGACGGCGAAGCCGTGGTTGTGGCTGGTCACCTCGACCTTGCCGGTGACCCGGTCGAGCACCGGCTGGTTGATCCCCCGGTGGCCGTAGCCGAGCTTGTAGGTGCCGAAGCCGAGCGCCCGACCGAGGATCTGGCTGCCGAAGCAGATGCCGAAGAGCGGGATCCGCCGGCTGAGCACCTCCCGGGCCAGCCCGACCGGGCCGTCGGCGGTGGCCGGGTCGCCCGGGCCGGGCGAGAAGAAGACCGCGTCCGCGCCGGTGGCGAGCAGGTCGTCGATGGTGGAGCCGGCCGGCAGCACGTGGGTGGTGACCCCGCGGGCGGCGAGCCGGCGCGGCACGTTGCGCTTGATGCCCAGGTCCAGGGCGGCGACCGTGAACCGGTGCTCGCCCTCGGCCGCCACCACGTACGGCTTCTCGGTGGTGACCTCGGCGGAGAGATCCGCGCCGACCATCTCCGGCGCCTGCCGCACCCTGGCCAGCAGGGCGCGGGGGTCGGTCTCGACGCTGGAGATGCCGACCCGCATCGCGCCGCGCTCGCGCAGGTGCCGGGTCAGCGCCCGGGTGTCCACGCCGCTGATGCCGACGACGCCCTCGGCGGCCAGCCGGTCCTCCAGCCCGCCGGTGGCGCGCCAGTTCGAGCCGATCCGGGCCGGGTCGCGGACCACGTAGCCGGCGACCCAGATCCGGCCCGACTCGTCGTCCTCGCCGTTGACGCCGGTGTTGCCGATGTGCGGTGCGGTCTGCACCACCACCTGCCGGTGGTAGGAGGGGTCGGTCAGGGTCTCCTGGTAGCCGGTCATGCCGGTGTTGAAGACCGCCTCGCCGAAGGTCTCCCCGACGCTGCCGTACGCCTCCCCGTGGAAGGTGCGCCCGTCCTCGAGTACGAGGATCGCGGGCCTCCGCTTGGTCATAGCACTGCCTTTCCGTCCAGGACCGTCGGCTCGCCACGCAGGAAGGTCGCCACGATGCGACCCGGCAGCGTCATGCGGGCGTACGGGGTGTTGCGGCTGCGACTGGCCAGCTCCGCCGGCTCGATGGTGCGGCGGGCGGCCGGATCGACCAGGGTCAGGTTGGCCGGCACGCCGGGCGCGGGGTCGACGCCGTGGCCCTCCAGCCCGGCGATCCGGGCCGGGACGCGCGACATCCGCTCCGCGATCAGGTCCCACTGCGGGCCGAGCACGTCGAGGGCGATGGAGAGCGCCGTCTCCAGGCCGAGCATGCCCGGCCGGGCGTACGCCCACTCGCACTCCTTGTCCTCCACCGCGTGCGGGGCGTGGTCGGTGGCGACGATGTCGATCACGCCCTCGGCCAGGGCGGCCCGCAGCGCGGCGACGTCGGCCGCCGTCCGCAGCGGCGGGTTGACCTTGAAGACCGGGTCGTAGGTCTCGGCCCGGGAGTCGGTGAGCAGCAGGTGGTGCGGGGTCACCTCGGCGGTGACCCGGACGCCCCGGGCCTTGGCCTGGCGCAGCACCTCGACGCTGCCGGCCGTGGAGACGTGGCACACGTGCAGCCGGCTGCCGACGTGCTCGGCGAGCAGCACGTCCCGGGCGATGATCGCCTCCTCGGCGACCGCCGGCCAGCCAATCAGGCCGAGCCGGGTCGACACCTCGCCCTCGTGCATCTGCGCGCCCTCGGTGAGCCGGGGCTCCTCGGCGTGCTGGGCGATGATCCCGTCGAACGCCTTCACGTACTCCAGCGCCCGGCGCATCAGCTTCGGGTCGGCGACGCAGTGCCCGTCGTCGGAGAAGATCCGCACCCGGGCCGCCGAGTCGGCCATCGCGCCCAGCTCGGCGAGGCGCTCGCCGGCCAGGCCGACGGTGACCGCCCCGATCGGCTGCACGTCGACCAGCCCGGCCTCCCGGCCGAGCCGCCAGACCTGCTCGACCACGCCGGCCGTGTCGGCCACCGGCGAGGTGTTGGCCATCGCGCAGACCGCGGTGTAGCCGCCGAGCGCCGCCGCCCGGGAGCCGGACTCGACGGTCTCGGCGTCCTCCCGGCCGGGCTCGCGCAGGTGGGTGTGCAGGTCGACGAGGCCGGGCAGGGCGACCAGCCCGGTGCCGTCCACGACGGTCGCGTCGGGCGCGGTCAGCCCGGCGCCGACGGCCGCGACGACGCCGTCGCGGATCAGCAGGTCGGTCGGCGCGGCGCCGACGACGCTGACGTTGGAGATGAGGTACGAGCTCACCGGTTGTTCCCCCCGAGCAGCAGGTAGAGGACGGCCATCCGCACGGAGACCCCGTTGGCGACCTGTTCGACGATGGTGGAGCGGGGCGAGTCGGCCACCTCGGGCGTGATCTCCATCCCCCGGTTCATCGGGCCGGGGTGCATGACGATCGCGTGCTCGGGCAGCCGGCCCATCCGGGGCCCGTCCAGACCGTAGCGGCGGGTGTACTCGCGGGCCGACGGGAAGTAGGAGTCGTTCATCCGCTCCCGCTGCACCCGCAGCATCATCACCACGTCCGACTGCGGCAGCACCGCGTCGAGGTCGTAGGAGACGTCGGTGCCGGGCGCGAGCGCCTGGCCGATGTGCACGGGAATCAGGGTCGGCGGGCCGACCAGGGTGACCTTGGCGCCGAGGGTGGACAGCAGCAGCACGTTGGAGCGGGCCACCCGGCTGTGCAGGACGTCCCCGACCACCGCCACCGACAGGCCGGCCAGCCGCCCCAGCCGGGACCGCATCGTGTACGCGTCGAGCAGCGCCTGCGTCGGGTGCTCGTGGGTGCCGTCGCCGGCGTTGACGACCGAGCCGTCGACCCAGTCGGCGAGCCGGTGCGGGGCACCGGAGGCGGGGTGCCGGACGACCACCGCGTCGGCCCCCATCGCCTGCAGGGTCAGCGCGGTGTCCTTCAGGCTCTCGCCCTTGGCCACGCTGGAGCCCTTGGCCGAGAAGTTCAGCACGTCGGCGCTGAGCCGCTTCGCCGCCGCCTCGAACGAGATCCGGGTCCGGGTGGAGTCCTCGTAGAAGAGGTTGACCACGGTTCGTCCGCGCAGCGCGGGGAGCTTCTTGACCTCCCGGCCGGCGACGGTGGCCATCTCGGCGGCCGTGTCCAGGATCTGGGTGGCGGTGGCGGCGTCCAGGTCGGCGCCGGAGAGCAGGTGCCTGATCACGGGTTGACACCCCCGTACAACCTGACCTCGTCGGCGCCGTCGGTCTCCGCGAGGGTGACCTTGACGCTCTCCGCGAGGGAGGTCGGGATGTTCTTGCCGACGTAGTCGGCGCGGATCGGCAGCTCGCGGTGGCCGCGGTCGACCAGGACGGCGAGCTGGACGGACGCCGGCCGTCCGACGTCGTTGAGCGCGTCGAGCGCGGCCCGCACCGTACGGCCCGAGAAGAGCACGTCGTCGACGAGGACGACCCGCCTCCCGTCGATGCCGGCGGGCGGCACCTGGGTCGGCCCGACCGCCCGGGTGGCGTTGCGACGCAGGTCGTCGCGGTAGAGGGTGATGTCGAGCACGCCGACGGGGACGGTCACGTCCTCGAAGGTGCTGATCCGGGCGGCGAGCCGCCGCGCGAGCGGGACGCCCCGCGTGGGGATGCCGAGCAGCACCGTGTTCGCGGCGCCCTGGGTCTTCTCCAGGATCTGGTGGGCGATGCGGTCGACGACGCGCTGGACGTCGGCGCTGGCCAGGATCACCTTCACCGAGGGTTGTCGCGCCGGCGAGGACTGGGCAGCAGGTGGGTAGGCCACGGCGGACCTCCTTCCCCGCCTCACGGGACGGGTCGTTAAAGGACGTCGGATGCCGGCGCCGGACCGCGAGCGGCCCGGACCGGGGCTTCACGCCACGTTACCAGTGGTCACCGCGCAGACCGCCGTCGGCCGCTGACCCCACGGTCAGCCCGGCGAAATGCGGACATCTCCCCCGGTGATCCCAACGGTAAGGTCACGACCACTTGACCAGTTGTGGCAATCCCCGTACCGTCACGCTCCGTAGCGATCGCTGGGAGAACCCGAGCAGCACTGGGAGTGTCCGAATGCCCTCTGAATACGCCAAGTCTCTGGGCGCCCGCCTGCGCTCCATCCGCCAGCAGCAGGGCCTGTCCCTGCAGGGGGTGGAGGAGAAGTCGAACGGGCGGTGGAAGGCGGTCGTGGTCGGCTCGTACGAGCGCGGTGACCGCGCCGTCACGGTGTCGCGCCTGGCCGAGCTCGCCGACTTCTACCGCGTTCCCGTGTCGGAGCTGCTGCCCGACGGCAGCGGCGTACGCCACGAGCCCACCAGCAAGATCGTCCTCGACCTCGAACGGCTGTACGACGAGGCCTCCGAGGACCTGGCCTACGTCGCCCGCTACGCCCGCGCCATCCAGCAGCAGCGCGGCGACTACAACGGCCGGGTGCTCTCCATCCGCGCCGACGACCTGCGCGCGCTCGCGATCGTCTACGACGCCTCGCCGTCCGGGCTGATCGAGCGGCTCACCGAGCACGGCGTGCTGGTCGCCGACCCGCGGGCGTTCTTCGCCAGCTGACTCGCGACACCGCGAAAGGGCCCGTGCCGTCCGGCACGGGCCCTTTCGGCGCGTTCGGGTCGCGGCCACCGCGCGACGGTCACCGTCGGGTGTGACGCACGTCGGGTGTGACGTGCGTCGCGTCAGCGGGTGGCGTACTCGGCGATGCGACCGAGGATGCCGTTGAGGAAGCGCGGCGAGTCGTCGGTCGACATCTGCCGGGCCAACTCGACGGCCTCGCTGATGGCCACCGCGTCGTCGATCTCGTCGACGTAGAGCAGCTCGTAGACCGCGATCCGGGCGAGGTTGCGGTCCACCACCGGCATCCGCTCCAGCGTCCACCCCTCGGCGTAGCTGGCGATCACCTCGTCGATCCGGTCGAGGTGGGCGGCGACCCCCTCGACCAGGCTCACCGCGTATCCCAGGTGCTCGGGACGCGGCTTCTCGATCCGCTCGATGTAGCCGGCGAGCACCTCGACCGGCGGACGGTCCCGCAGATCGGCCTCGAAGAGCACGTCCAGCGCCCGCTTGCGCGCCTTGCGGCGCGCCGGCATCTGCTGCTTGGGCCCCTCGGCCATCAGGCGCGGCCGAGGTAACGGCCGTCGCGGGTGTCGACCTTGATCTTCTCGCCGGTGGTGATGAACAGCGGCACCTGCACGGTCGCGCCGGTCTCGACGGTGGCCGGCTTGTTGCCGCCGGTCGACCGGTCGCCCTGCAGGCCCGGCTCGGTGTAGGTGACCTCCAGCACGACGCTGGTCGGCAGCTCGATGTAGAGCGGGACGGCCTCGTGGGTGGCCACGGTCGCCTCGGCCTCGGGCAGCAGGTAGTTCGCCGCCTCGCCGACGGTGCCACCCGGCACGGTGATCTGGTCGAACGTCTCCAGATCCATGAAGACGTAGTCCTCACCGTCGGCGTAGAGGTACTGCATGGTGCGCTTGTCCACGGTCGCGGTCTCGACCTTGGTGCCCGCGTTGAAGGTCTTGTCGACCACCTTGCCGGACAGCACGTTCTTCAGCGTGGTGCGCACGAACGCACCACCCTTACCGGGCTTGACGTGCTGGAACTCGACGACGGCCCAGAGCTCTCCGTCGAGGTTGAGTACCAGGCCGTTCTTCAGGTCGTTGGTGGAGGCCATTTCCTGCCTTGATCATCAATTGGCGGACAGACCTGGCAAGTCTACTAGTTGCGTCGAGTGCCGCTGCCCGCCGCTGCCTGCCGCTGCCCCGCAGGCGCCCCGACGCAGCCGGCGCGGTGAGGACGGCTGCCGGTCCCCGGCCGGACCGAACACCGCCACCACCATCACCCTGCGTATAGCGATGGCCGCCGCCGGACGCCCCTCCCCACTCCCCCTTTGCTCTGCAGCCACGGACGCACCAGCCACGCACAGTCGCGATCTCCAAACTGCCGTCGACTGCTAGTGGCGACGCCCTCCCAGCTCACACCACTGGTGCGTATGTGGCTGCAGAGCAAAGCGTCCGGAAGGCATGTCGCCGACGGCGGGGAGCCAGTCACCCGGAGTAACAGGATCGCGTGTCACTTTCCGTAGCCCGAGGGGTCGCCACGCGGCGGACGGGAGGGCGTCAGCGGGACGAGGGCGTCAGCGGGCCCGGGCGGCCAGATGGTGCAGGGCCAGGCGGTAGCCGTCGACGCCGAGGCCGCAGATCACGCCGGTCGCCACCGCCGACACGACGGAGTGGTGCCGGAACTCCTCGCGGGCGTGGATGTTGGAGATGTGCACCTCGACCAGCGGCCCGCGCAGCATCGCGCAGGCGTCCCTGACGGCGTACGAATAGTGCGACCAGGCGGCCGGGTTGAGCACCACTGCGGCGCCCTCGTCGGCGGCCGCGTGCAGCCAGCCCAGCAGCTCGTGCTCGGCGTCGGTCTGCCGGACCGTCACGGCCAGGCCCAGCTCCCGCCCCGTCGACTCGCAGAGCGCCACCAGGTCCGCGTAGGTCGTCGCCCCGTAGACGTCCGGCTGCCGGGTGCCGAGCCGGCCGAGGTTCGGGCCGTTGAGCACGTACACCCTCATGCCGCGACCTCGCGGTAGGCCGCCTCCAGCAGGTCGTCGCCCGGCCCCTCCAGGATTGCCGGCCGGGCCAGCCCGTCGAGCACCACGAAACGCAGCTGGCTGCCCCGGGTCTTCTTGTCCACCCGCATCGTGGCGAGCAGGCCCGGCCAGGCGTCCGCCGGATAGCTGGTGGGCAGGCCGAGGGCCGCCATGGCCGTGCGGTGCCGCTCGGCGGTCGGCGCGTCCAGCCGGCCGGCCAGCCGGGCGAGCTCGCCGGCGTAGACGAGGCCGACCGACACCGCGTGCCCGTGCCGCCAGCGGTAGCGTTCCGCCTTCTCGATGGCGTGAGCGAGGGTGTGACCGTAGTTGAGCACCTCCCGGACGCCCGACTCCCGCAGGTCACCCGAGACCACGTCGGACTTCACCCGGATCGCCCGCTCGATCAACTCGCGGGTCACCGGACCGGCCGGGTCGGTGGCCGCAGCCGGATCCCGTTCGACGAGATCGAGGATCGCCGGGTCGGCGATGAACCCGCACTTGACCACCTCGGCCAGGCCGGCGGCGAGGTCGGCCGCGGGGAGGCTGTCCAGCGTCGCCAGGTCGGCGAGGACGCTGACCGGCGGGTGGAACGCCCCGACCAGGTTCTTACCGGCGGCGGTGTTGATCCCGGTCTTGCCGCCCACGGCGGCGTCGACCATGCCCAGCAGCGACGTCGCCACCGGCACCCACCGCACCCCGCGCAGCCAGCAGGCGGCGACGAAACCGGCCAGGTCGGTCACCGCGCCGCCGCCGACGCCCACCACCGCGTCGGTACGGGTGAACCCGGCCTCGCCCAGCCGGTCCCAGCAGGCGGCGGCGACCTCGATGTGCTTGCCCGCCTCGGCGTCCGGCACCTCGATCGGCAGCGGCGCGACGCCGGCGGCGCGCAGCCGCCCACCGATCGCGTCGGCCAACTCCTTGAGCGGGGGCGCGTGCAGCACAGCCACGCGGGTCGCGTCGGGCAGCAGCCCTGGCAGCGCGTCGAGCAGGCCGCGTCCCACCAGCACGTCGTACGGGCGCTCGCCGCCGACCGGAATTCGGGTCACCTCGTCCATCGCGGGCAGCCTAGTCCAGCCGTCAGGTCCCGGGCGGGATCTGTCCACTTCGTGGCCGCCGTGACACTCGACGGCCCCGCTGCCACTCAGCGCCGCAGCAGCGCGGCGATCTCGGCGGCGATCTCCTCCGGGGCCCGGCCGTCGGTGGTCACCGTCGCGGTGGCCACCTCGGTGTAGAGCGGGCGGCGCTGGTCCATCAGGTGCTTGAGCGTCGCCCGCGGGTTGATCGCCAGCAGCGGCCGGCCCGCACCGAGCCCGACCCGTCGCACGGCGTCGGGCAGCTCGACGGAGAGGTGCACCACGGGGTGACCGACCAGGGCGGCGCGGGTCTCCTCGGCGAGGACCGCACCGCCGCCGAGGGCGAGCACGCCCGCGCACGAGGCCAGGCCCGCCGCCACCGCCGCCCGTTCGAGGGCACGGAAGTGCTCCTCGCCCTCGTCGATGAAGATCTCCGGGATCGGCTTGCCGGCGAGCTGCTCGATGTCGGTGTCGGTGTCGCGGAACTCCACCCCGAGCAGCTCCGCCAGCACGAGCCCGACCGTGGTCTTGCCGGAGCCGGGTGCCCCGACCAGCACGCAGACCGGCGCCATCAGCGGCACCGCCGGCCGGCCGCGGGCCGCGTTCGCGGGCCCGCGTTCACCGGATCACCAGCTCGTCGAGGTAGCCGGCCAGGTTGCGGCGGATCTCGGCCACCGAGTCGCCGCCGAACTTCTCGGTCGCGGCCTCGGCCAGTACCAGCGCCACCATCGCCTCGGCGACGACGGCGGCGGCGGGCACCGCGCAGACGTCCGAGCGCTGGTTGATCGCGGTGGCCGGCTCGCCGGTGGTGACGTCCACCGTCGCGAGGGCCCGGTTCAGCGACGAGATCGGCTTCATCGCGGCCTTCACCCGCAGCGGCTCGCCGGTGGTGATGCCGCCCTCCAGCCCACCGGCCCGGTCGGTGACCCGCCGCACCCCGGTGGCGGTGGGGATGATCTCGTCGTGCGCCTCGGAACCGCGGGAACGCGCCTGCTGCCAGCCGTCCCCGATCTCCACGCCCTTGATCGCCTGGATCGACATCAGCGCGGTGGCGAGCCGGGCGTCGAGCTTGCGGTCCCACTGCACGTGGCTGCCGAGGCCCGGCGGCACCCCGTACGCCAGCACCTCGACCACGCCGCCCAGGGTGTCGGCGGCCTTCTTCGCGGCGTCGACCTCGGCGACCATCCGGGCGCTGGCCTCGGGATCGAGGCAGCGCAGCGGGTCGGCGTCGATGCGATCGGCGTCGGCGGGGGTGGGGCGCAGCCCCGGCTTGGCGGCGACCGGGCCCAGCTCCACCACGTGGGAGACGATCTCGATGCCGAGGGCCTGCCGGACCAGCGCCTTGGCGACCGTGCCGACGGCGACCCGGGCGGCGGTCTCCCGCGCGCTGGCCCGCTCCAGGATCGGCCGGGCGTCGGTGTGGCCGTACTTCTGCATGCCGGCCAGGTCGGCGTGGCCCGGGCGCGGGCGGGTGAGCGGCGCGTTGCGGGCCTGGCTGGCCAGCTCCTCCGCGTCGACCGGATCGGCGGCCATGACGGTGCGCCACTTGGGCCACTCGGAGTTGCCGACCCGGATGGCCACCGGACTGCCGAGGGTCACCCCGTGCCGGAGCCCGCCGATGATCTCGACCTCGTCCTGCTCGAACGACATCCGCGCGCCCCGGCCGTAGCCGAGCCGGCGTCGGGCCAACTCGCCGGCGATCTCCCCGGTGGTCACCTCGATGCCGGCGGGCACGCCCTCCAACATCGCGACGAGGGCGGGACCGTGCGATTCCCCTGCAGTCAACCAGCGCAACACAGCGGTCAGTCTGTCACGCCCGGTGGCTGCCGCCGTACGGTGCCCGCCGCGTCCCGCCCTGCGGACGCGATGCGGGGCTCAGATGCCCCGGCCCCGCTTGTGCAGGGTGCGCAGCACCGCGTCGGCGCGGACCACCCGCCCGGCCACGGCGAGGGCCAGATAGGCACGTGGCTCACGCGGGTTGCGCCGGATGGTGCGCCGGGCCCAGCGCATCGCGCCCCGCCGGTCGCCGGAGGCGGCGCGGGCGAAGGCGATCTGCCCGGTGACCCGCGCCTCGCCGGACGGCTGGGTGCCGAACTCGGGGTAGCGCTTCAGCAGCCACTGCAACGCCTCGGAGATGGTGTCCCAGCGCTGCGCGAAGTAGGACCGCTTGTGCCAGCGCACCAGCACGTACGGCGTACGCAGGTTGACCAACGGCGCGCTGCGGGCGGCCCGGAGCAGGAACTCGTAGTCCTCCGCGTAGCTGCCCGGGATCTCCTCGTCGACCAGCCCGAACCCGTCGCGCAGCGCGGCGGCGCGGATCAGGAAGGTGGACGGGTGCAGCTCCGTCATCCGGTCCCGCAGCAGGTCGGCCAGGGTGACCGAATCCTTCGGCAGCACCCGGTCGACGGTGTGCCCGTCGTAGCTGACCCGGATGCCGCAGCTGACGAACTCCGCCTCCGGGTGGGCGGCGAGCGCCTCGACCTGGGCCCGCAGCTTGCCGGGCAGCCACTCGTCGTCGTCGTCGCAGAACGCGACGAGTTCGCCGGTGGCGGCCAGTACGCCGGAGTTGCGGGCGCCGGCCAGGCCGGGTGCGCGCTCGTTGCGGATCACCCGGACCAGCCGGTCGGGGCGGGACAGCTCGGCCAGCGAGGCGTCCGGTTCGGACTGGTCGTACACCACCACCACCTCGACCGGGCCGGGGTGGTCCTGGTCGAGGATCGCGCGCACGGCGGCCCGGAGCAGCTCCGGGCGGTCCCGGGTGGGCACCACCACGCTGACGGTCGGGTGTTCGCTCATCGCCGCTCTCCGTTCCGGCCCGGCCGCGCCCACGGCCGCCACCTCGCGCGCCGCCGTCCGGCCGACGCGGCCACCAGTTCCTCCACGATCCGCCCCACCCGCTCGACCGCCGCCCGGCGTGTCTCGGACGCGTCCGGGTCGGCCGCGACGGCGAACCGGGACGGGTCGGCGACGCCGGCGGTGAGCGCCTCGAACAGCGCCTCCCGGGTCTCGGCCAGCGCCACCATGCCGGCCGTGCCGAGGCGGCGGGCGAAGAGCAGTTGGTGGTCGTCGACGTGCTCACCCCGGGTCGGATCGCGGGGAACGACGATCGGCAGGTGACCGTGCCGGCGGGCCTCCAGGATGGTGGCCGGCCCGCCGTGGCAGACCACCAGGTCGGCCTCGGCCATCGCGGTCTGGAGTTCGTCGTGGCCGAGGAAGGCCACCGCCCCGGGCATCCGGGGTGCCCGGGTGTGCCCGTGCTGGACGGTCGGCCCGACGTCGTCGGCGACGGTGCGGTGCCACTCCTCCAGCCAGCCGACCAGCCGGTCGAACGGGTGCTTGTCGGTGCCGACGGCGACCAGCAGCCGGGCCACGCCGGTGTCGCCGGGGCGGGGCCGGGGCACCCGGGTGCCCTGCGCGGCCCGGGGGCGACCGGGGGCGACCCGGTGCGCGGGGGCGGTTCCGGTGTTCTCGACGCTCACAACAGGGTCCCCACGACGGTGGCCTCCGGGTACTGCCGGCGCTGCTCGTCCCACTGCACGAGCATCACGGAGAGGAACGGCCGGCAGAGCCGGGCGGTCAGGGTCGGGGTGTCGATGCGGTCGTACACCTCGATGTAGACGGTCGGGATGCGCCGGAGCCGGGCCAGCACCACGAACGGGACGGCGACCCCCGCGCCGGTGGTCACCACGGCGGCGACCCGGCGCGACCGCAGCACCCGCCAGGCGAGGACGGCGTTGCGCAGCAGGTTCGGCACGTTGCGGGTGGTCGGGTGGTGCGCCGGGACGAGTTCCTCGCCGGCGAGCAGCGATACCGCCTCGGGTGTGTCAAAGGTGACCCAGCACCGCCGCCAGCGTTCGTACCACGGGCGCAGGGCGAGCAGCTGGGCCAGGTGGCCGCCGCTGGAGCCCACCAGGAGCAGGACGCCGGGCTCGCCGGCTTCCTCGGTTGTCGTTTCCACGCGACTCCCCACAAGTTCGCTTGGACTTTCGGTGGCCGCCACGCGACAGCAGATCACAGGTCAACCGGCCGGTGAATAGGGTGACCGGTCGACAAGTCGATCTCCGCGGGTGGCGGATCGGGCACGTCGGGCCGATCGCCGACATCGACGATCGTCACGACCTGGAGTTTCGTCGTCACCGTCCGGAGCCGACGGCGGACCGTGCGCCTCGGCGTTTCGGGCGGATCAGCCGCTATGTCGTTTCTCGATGACGTCCAGCAGGGCGGGATGCAGCGCGGCGTTCCACCCCGCACCGGCGTCGGCGAGCCGCCAGGTGCGCAGCCACATCTCCAGCAGGTAGGCGTCGGCCACCAGCCGCCGGGCCGCCGGGCCGAGACCCAGCCCCGCGCCGTACCGGTCGAGGTGGGCGTCGACGGCTCGCGCCGCCGCGGCGGCCGGCTCGCCCCGCAGCACCAGGGCCCGCTGGAACGCGTCGTGCGCCAGGTCGAAGCCGAGCGGCACGTCCGGCCCGCTGTGCTCCCAGTCCCAGGCGACCAGGCGGCCGGCGTGCACGCCGAGGTTCCAGGGCACCCAGTCGCCGTGCCAGTGCCCGAACTCGACAGTCGTGTCGCCGTGCCCGGCCGTCAACGCGGCCACGGCGGCGACGGCCCGGGCCCCGTCCGGCGTACCGGCGGCGGCGCGGCCGGCCTCGGCGGCGAGCCGCGCCGCGAACGTCGACCCGGCCAGCGGGCGCGGCGGTGCCGGTGGGCGGCCCCGGCGGGCCACCGCGAGCAGCGCGTCGACCCGCGGCGGTTCGCCGGCGGACACCCCGCGCACCGCCGGCGGCAGCGGCTCGACGAGCGCGACCACCTGCCCCGCGTCGGCCTCCTCGGCGAGCAGCCGGGGCGCCGCCGGGTGGTGGGGCGCGCCGGTCGCCCTGGGCAGCTCGCGCAGGGCCGCCGCCTCGGCGGTCACCAGCGCCCGGGTCGCCCCGTTCCAGCCGATCTTCGCGTAACCGAGGGCCCGGCCGTCCGGGGCGAACAGTTGCAGGGTCGGCTTGTGGTTCGGATCGGGCGGGCGGACCCCGCAGGCCGCGTACACCGACGCCGCGCCGAGGGTGGCGCCCAGCCGACCGGCCAGCAGCACCTCACCGGCCGCGACCCCCTCGGGCAGCGCCACGGTGAGCCGGGGGAACGGGGCCAGGTCGACCGCCCCGACCCGGGCCAGCGCGCCGAGCGCCGCCCGCACCGCCCGCACCTTCGGCGGCCGCAGCGCGTTGTACGACAGCAGCGAGGCGGCCGTGGCCCGGGGCGCGCCGAGCGGGAGCAGGAACCTGGCCCGGGCCAGCGACGGGACGACCGCGTACCGGGCGACGGCGCGGTGGCCGGGCGGCGGCGGAGCGCCCACCGTCAACGCGATCCGCTCGTCGCCGAACACCGCCCGGGTGACCCAGCCGAGCCCGTCGTCCCGGGACCGGGGGTCGGCGGGAACGGTTGCCGGCGTCGTCACGCGGCCCGGTCCGGCCAGTCGAGGTCCAGCCCCAGCCGCTGCCGCAACGCGTCGTTGTACGGGCGGTAGTACGCGGTCAGCTCGGCGCGCACCGCCGGCTCCAGCGGGGCCGAACGGCGGTCGTTGTAGACCTTGAAGTCGGGCAGCTCGTGCGGGGGCAGGCCGAGGAAGTCCAGCGTCCGGCGGTAGGTGGACCGGGCGTCGCGGTAGAGGTCCTCGCTGGGCAGGAAGAGGATCTGCCGGCGGTCGAACCGCTCCAGCCACGGCTGGAGGTGCTCCAGGTAGCGGCCCCGGGCCCGGTACGTGTACCAGTCGTACGGCTCGCTGAAGTGCTCCGGCTCGGCGATCAGCCGGTCCCGCTCCCCCGCCGTCCGTTCGTCCTCGGCGGCCAGCGCGGCGGCGAAGTCGAGCGGCTCGATGCCGTGCGTCCGCCGCTCCTTCCAGTGCGAGTACGCCCGCTCGACCGGATCGCGCAGCAGCACGATCAGCCGCACCGAGGGCATCAGCGCGGCGACCCGCTGCGCCGCGAGGGGGTGGAACATGTAGAGCGGTGCCGCCTCGCCGACGCGTACCGGCCCGCCGTGCCGCTTCTCCAGCGCCTCCCGCTGGCGGTGCGTCGGGAAGTGCGACCGGTACCAGGCCTCGCCGCGGCGCCAGTGCTCCTCGAAGTAGTGCGAGGACTTGGTGTTCCAGGCCGGAAAGAGCCGGGGCACGAGCGGGTGCTGGATGAGGTAGTTCCACAGCGAGGTGGTGCCGCCCCGCTTGGTGCCGATGATGAGGAAGTCCGGCAGCGGTCGCCGGTCGCTGGTGCGCACCCCGTACTCGACCAGGGACTCCTTCACCCGGTCTGTCACCTGGGTCGGGACGAGCTGCTTCACCCGGTCACGGATGGACGACACTGCGGACCTCACCTGCCCTTCGGTTCCTCCGGGACGGGCCCGGCGGCCGCCGGGGCCGCCCCCTGCCCGCCCCGGACCTGCACCATGGTCACCCGGATGCGGCGCCGCACCCGGGGCAACGTCAACAAGCCGACGCAGCCGGCGGCCAGCACGCCCACGGCCACCACGAGGCCACCGATCCCCCGGCCGCCGGCCAGCACGCCGACCGCCGCCGCGGCGCCGACCCCGACGACGGTGGCCGCCGCGGCGCGCAGCATCGCCGCGTCGACCAGCGGCTGGCCGACCACGACCCGGGCGCAGGCGACCGCGGTCAGGTTCTCGGTGGCGATGCCGACCGCCCAGGCCACCGCCGCCCCGGTGGCGCCGTGCCCCGGGATCAGCCACAGACCGAGGGAGACGGTGACCAGCAGCCCGGCCAGCGTGGCCGCCAGGTGCAGCCCGCTGCGCCCGCCCATCAACAGCATGCTCTGCACGTTGCCGACCCCGGTGTTGACCAGCATGGCCAGCGCGAGCACCGTCATCGCGGGAGCGCCGGCGGTGAACTCGGGCCCGAAGAGCTGGAGGAAGGCCAGCCCGAAGACGGCGAGCAGCAGGTAGACCGGCCAGGACAGCACCAGCCCCCACGTGGTCAACTGCCGGTGCACGGCTGCCGCGGCGGCCCGCTCCCCCCGCCCGAGCAGCCGGGACAGCTGCGGCGACACCGCCACCCGGAGCCCCTGCATGGCCAGTTGGCCGGCGAGGATGTAGCGGCCGACGGCGCCGAACACCCCCGCGTCGGCGGGCCCGGCGAGCACCGACGTGAGCAGCACCCCCACCCACATGTTGCCGGCGTCGATCGCCGCCGACGCGGCCCTGGGCAGCGCGAAGCGCCAGAACGCCGACCAGTCGCCCCGCCCGGGCCGCAGCGCCGCGCCCCGACCGACCCCGAGCGGGCCGGCGACCAGCGTCAGGCAGGCCAGCAGGGCGAGCGCCGCCGGCACCAGCCAGCCGGTCATGCCGGCCAGCAGGCCGCCGCCGGCCAGGGCCGCCGCGCCGACCAGCACCGGCCGCGCGACCGGGAGCAGGAAGAACTGCACCCCGACGTACGCCCGGATGGGGCGTACGCAGCGCAGCGCGGCGAGCAGCAGGGTCATCGCCACCACCACCGGCACCGCGGCGAAGCTGACCGCCAGCAGGGCCGTGCCGTCGACGCCGGCGCCGCCGAGCAGGCGCGGTGCGAGCGCGTCGGCGGCGAGCGCCCCGCCCACGGCGACGGCGACCGCCACCAGCAGCGGCGGGGCCAGCGCCACCGGAAGCACCCGGGCGGCGTCTCCCCGGGCGCCGAGGCGCCGGCGGGGCAGCGCCCACATGAGCCCGGTCTCCGCGCCGAGGGTGCACACGGCGGTGGCGACGGTCACCACCCCGATCGCAGCGAAGAAGGCGCCGGAGCCGACCGTGCCGTAGCCACGGGTGATCACGACCGCGAGCAGGAAGCCGAAGAGCCCGCTGGTGGCCGCCCCGATCAGCCCGGCGACACCGCTGCGCACGCTGCGCCGGGTCTCCGTGTCGTCGGCCGGCCGGTCGGCTCCCGGCGAGCCGCCAGTCGCCGGCCCGGTCGTCGGCGCGGCCGTGGCCGCCGGCCCGGTCGGCGGGGAGGCCGGGGTCGGCCCCGGCGGCGGGCTCGTGGCGGCGGTCATGCGGGCACCACCGCGGTGCGCGGGAGGAGGCGGCGGTACCGCTGGGCCGCCGCCTCCCGCTCGGTGAGCGCCATCGCGAAGGCGACCGCGAAGAAGGCGACCGCGAGGTTCTGGTTGGCCATGCCGTAGAAGGGGATCTGCACCAGGCAGACGACCGGCACCACGGCCAGCCACTGCCCGGCGGCCGACGTCGCCCGGGCGCAGATCAGCGCGGCGACCACGAACCAGGCGAGGAAGCACAACAGCGCGGGTACGCCGTGGCTGAACAGCACCATCCACAGCTGCCCCTGGGTGCCGATCGGGGCCTGGGCGCTGACCGTGTCGACGTTCACCGGCGCGCCGTAGCCGAGCCACGGCGACTCCCGCACCCGGCGGATCACCTCCAGGTAGAGGGAGAGCCGGTCGGTGTTGGTGTCGCTGGATTCGACCCGGTTGCCGATGAGCTCGGCGACGGGGATGAACAGGGTGGTGAGGCCGCCGATGACCACCACGCCGACGATCGACGCCGCCACCCGGACGTTGCCGCGCAGGGCGGCCCGGACGCCGAGCACGGCCAGCCCGGCGCCGAGGCTGAGGAACATCGCCCGGTTGAGCGTGAGGAAGGCCGGGGCCAGCGACAGCGGCAGCGAGGCCAGCAGCGCCCAGCGCAGCACGCCGCGCCGGCGCAGCATGGTGAAGGCCACCACGCAGGGCAGGGTCATCGCGTACGCGCTGCCGTAGTTGTTGGTGTACGCGAACGGCGCCGCCGGCCGGTAGATCGGGTTCAGCGACCGGGCGCTGTACTCCGCGGTGGTCAGGTGGACCATGTCGTGGATGAACGGGGTGCGGGCCACCCCGCCCGGCAGCAGCACCTCCATCGGGGTGGTCAGCGCGAACCGGGGCGCGAGCACGCTCAGCCAGCCCAACGCGACCAGGGCGAACCAGAAGGCGCAGAGCGGGACGAGCACCGCGGCCTGGTCGGGGCGCTCCCGGGCGACCGCGTAGACGTAGACGCCGACCACCAGCGCGGTGAGGTAGAAGGCGAACCGCAGGGCGAACGTCAGCATCGAGGCCGGCGTCTGGAGCTGGGTGGCGCTGAGCACCACGACGGCCAGGAAGAGCAGCCAGATCCCGGCGGCCGGGGGCAGCGGCACCCGCCCCCGGATGACGAGCAGCGCGAACAGCAGCGCCCCGAGCAGGGGCCACCCGAGGTAGAACGCGCCGGCCAGCCACCACACCGGCACCAGACCGAACATCAACGCCAGCGGCCAGAGCGGCAGCCGGGGCGGGGACGGCGGCTGCGGCAGGGCCGCGGGGGCGCCGTCCGGGCCGCCGGCCGGCTCGCTCGTGGCCGGCGCGCGGGTGACCGGCACGGTCAGCCTCGGCCGCTGCGGGTCAGCACGAATCCGATCGGGGTGACCCCGGCGGCGCGCAGCCGCTCCACGAGCCGGCGCAGGTCGCCCTGCCGGGTGCGGTCCTGCTCGACCACCACGACCGCGGTGCCCTGCCGGGCGACGGCGACACCGCGCTCGTCGGACTCGGCTGGCGGGGCGTTGAACAGCACCAGGCCGTGGTCGGCGCCCTGCCGCCAGGTGCCGAAGCGGACGCTGCCCGCGCCCACGGTCACCGGGTCGGTGGCGGTCACCCGGCCGTTGCCGGCGGCCGCGCCGGAGGAGACCCGGGGCAGGGTCACGGTCGCGTCGGGGTCGGTGGAGGGGCGGGCGCCGATCGGGTGCGGCGACGGGCGGCGGGCTGCCGCCGGCTCCGGGGTGCCGGCGGCGTCCGTCGTCGAGCCGGCCGGCCGGGGCTTCGGGACGGCCGGGCGGGACGGGTCGGCCGCCGCGGGCAGCCGTTCCCGGTCGGCGAGCACGTTGCCGCGCAGCCGCTCGGCACGGCCGCTGTCGTCGGCGACGAAGACCTCCCGGCCGACGGCCGCCAGGGCCACCGCCAGCCCGGCGGTGATGGCCGTCGGATCCTCTTCGCGGGCGGTCAGCAGCGACACCCGGGCCGGCTGGCGCACCCGCTCGGCGATGGCCATCGCCACGTACCGGATGTCCGCGTCGACCGCTTCCTTGCGGCCGCGCCACCGGCGGCTGCGGACCGTGCCCAGCAGCGGCATCCCCGTGGCGTCCCGGCCGTCGTCGACGGACCGGATCCGCCGGTCGACCGACTCCCAGGCGTACGCCAGCACCACGCCGAGCAGCGTCCCGCCGAGCAGGCCGGCGAGCACGATGAGCGGGCCGTTGCCGGCGGAGGAGGCCAGGGCCCGCTCGGCGGTCTGGGTGACCCAGCCGGGGTTGACGTCGACCGCCGCGATCTCGGTACGCGCGGCGTTGAGCTGGGTGAGCTGGTTGTTGATTCCCGCGAGCTCGGTCACCGCGGCGTCGACGGCGCCCTCCCGGGCGTTGTTGACCCGCTTCTGGAGTGCGGCCTGCTGGATGGCGACCTTGGCGATGCTCTCGTCGTACGAGCGCAGCATCTCCGCCCGCTGCTTCTCGTACATCGCCCGGCGCACGTCGATGTAGGCCTGGGCGGCGAGGTTGACGCCGTCGACCGCCTGCTCGGCGGTGGGGGCCTGGTAGACGAAGCGGAGGATCTGCCCGCCGGTGGGCACCTCCACCTCCAGGGCGTCGCGCACCGCGCGCGGGTCGAGCCCGCCCGAGTCGGCCAGCCGCTGCACCACGTCGGTGCCGGTGGCGATGCCGCTCTCCACGTTCATGTTGACCGCCCGGTCGGCGTTGGCCCCGCTGGGGGTGAACGCGTCGGTGACGACGGGGCGGACGGCCACGACCGCGCTCGCGCTCACGGCGGTGGGGACGAGGAGCACGTAGCCCACCGCCGCGACCAGCCCGACCGCGGCGGTGCCGGCGACCAGCCGGATCCGGTGCAGCGGGACGCGCAGCAGGTCGGTAAGCGTGACGGTGCGGCTCGGGGGGCCACCGGGCGCGTCGGTGGGCCAGGAGCCGGGAGTCGTGTCAGTCATGGAACTTCTTCACCGTCTGTTGTGGATTTCCAGCGACCACGACCCGCGGCGGCACGTCCGTACGGACGACCGTGGCGGCGCCGACGACGCTGTCCCGGCCGATCCGCACGCCCTTCATCACCAGGGCGTGCGCCCCGATCCACACGTTCTCCTCGATCGTGATCGGGGCGCGGGTGGCCGGGACGGGCGGGTCGTGCCGCTGGTCGGGCGGCAGGTTGTGGAAGTCGTTGTCCAGCACTTCGCAGTCGGAGAGCAGGCACCGGTCGCCGATCGTGACCGACGTCCAGGTGCCGATCCAGGTGGCGTTCAGCAGGCAGTCCGCGCCGACCCGCACCTCGCCGGGACCGGCGAAGCGGACCAGCTTGTTGATCCGGGTGCGGTCACCGATGCTCACCCGGACGCCCCGACGCAGCCGGATCCGGCCGCGGATCTCCACGCCCCGGCCCAGTGTCAGCCGGGGATAACGCAGCGTGTACCAGCCGCGCTTGACCGCGAAGACGGCCCGCACCGCGAGCCCTCGGCGGTTGCCACCCGCGCCGACCAACGACCCTCCCCAAGTCGTGCGGGCCGGCGACAGTTGATCCATCGCCGGCCCAACATGAACAATCTACCGATGCTCCGTCACGATCGGTGCACCGTCACTGTACGGAGAAGAAGGTCGATGGCGTGGACCACGTCACGCCGGCCGCCGCCGGGACCACCGTCGCCGCCGCCCCGTTGACCGCCGGGGCGGTCGTCGGGTCGAACGGCGCGCTGCGCAGCGTCCCGTCGGTGGCACCGTACACGATCCGGCCGCCGACCCACGCCATGCCCCGCACGGCGGACCAGGTGACCCCGGTGGTGGGCAGGGTGAACTCGGTGGCGCCGAGGTAGTTGCCGTCGATCTCGAAGTAGCGGTAGTAGAGGGCGTTGGCGCCGGTCCGGGTGTAGTAGAGGCGGCCGTCGAGGTAGAACGCGCCGGTCATCGCCGCCGCGTTGAACCAGTCGTTGTAGCCGGACGCCTCCCACGGCGCGCCGATCGCGCCGCCGTTGAACAGCGAGATGTCGATCCGGCTGCCGGTCGGGGTGCCGGCGACGGTGTGCGACCAGTAGATCCGGTCGGCCACCCGCCAGGTCGCGCCGGCCCCGGTGTAGTTGGGCTGGCTGACCGTGGTCGGGGTGCCGAGGCTGGTGCCGTCGAACGGCACCTTGGCCACCTCGCCGGCCCCGGTGCCGACGTAGAGGTTGCCGCTGGTCGCGGTCGGCGCGTTCTTCGGGGTGATGGTGCGCCCGCCGGTCAGCGGGAACATGCCGAGCCGGCCGTGGTACTCGTTGCCCATGCCGTCGGAGTTGTGGCCGAAGTAGAGGCCGTCGCTGCCGCGCCAGAGCACCGGCACCGAGGAGCCCCAGTTGCTGGTGCCGGCCGGCATCGACGCGCTGCCGCTGCGGCGGGGGTTCCAGTTGACCGGCAGGCCGGTGGCCGGGGTGACCGCGGCGATGCCGAGGCGGTCGATCGCGCCGTTGCCCGCGGTGTCGCTGGCGTTCGGGTTGTTCAGCCAGCGGAAGTGCCCGCCGAGGTAGATGACGTTGTCCGCGACCTCGACCGAGGTGATGGTGTCGTTGCCGGTGTAGTCGACCCAGGTGCCGAGCTGACCGGCGCCCTGTGCGGCGGTCTCGAACCGCACCAGCGCGTCGCAGTAGGCGGCCGGCCAGCCCGAGCCGCCGTTGGTGCCGACGACGAACCAACTGCCGTCGGCGCCGAACTTGACGTCCTGCACGTAGTGCACGAAGGTCGCCGGGGACGCGCACGGCGGGACGAACTTCTCCGTGCTCCAGTCCCGCACCGTCGGGGTGCCCGAGAGGTCGACAAGCGCCATCTGGTTGCGCGGCAGGTCGTTGACGTAGAGGAAGTTGCCGCCGACGGCCAGGGTGTCGCCGGCCGGGGAGACGTCGATGGTCCACACGTACGACGTGGTGCTGTGCCGCCCGACGGTCGCGTTGACGTTGAAGGTCGGGTCGATCGCGCCGGTGGTGGCGTTGAGCCGGCCGAGGCCGGTGTGCGCGGTGCCGTTGAGCCAGTTGAACGCGCCGGCCACGTAGAGCCAGTTGCCGTGCAGCGCCAGGTCGCGGACGGTGCCGCCGTCGGAGCGGCCGACCCAGCTGTCGACGATCTCGCCCGTGGCCGGGTCGAGCGCCACCAGGTTCCGCCGGGCGACGCCGTTGACGTTCTTGAAGGCGCCGCCGACGATCACCGTGCCGCCCGGCCCGGCGACCAGCGTGTTGACCGCGCCGTCCAGCACGGGCAGGAAGCTGGTCGAGATCGTCCCGGTGACCCGGTCGTACGCGAAGAGGTAGCGCTGGGTCGTCCACGCCGCGCTGGCGGTCTGCCGGATCTGGGTGAAGCTGCCACCGACGTACACCATGGAGCCGACCTGCGCGAAGGCGCGGGTCTCGCCGTCCCTGGCGTGGGGCGTGGCGTCGGCGGGGTTCGCCGAGACCAGGGTCGCCGGTTCGGGAGCCGGCACCACGGCGGCGGAGGTCCCGGTGGGGACGGCCAGCACGGCGGCGGCGGTCAGCAGAGCGACCACCCCCGCCCGGGTGCGGAATCCGGCGGATCGCCGAGAGAGCGGGATTTCGGGCACGCTACGCCTCCATGTCGGGAGAGAACCCGCGTAGCGTGCCTTGCCGACCCTGGGTGGCGATATCCACCGATTGGGCGGTCACCGGATCAGCAAGACGACAGCGCACGCAGGAGGTCGGATGACCGACTCGCCCGAATCGCGCTGCGACCCGCCGCCGCGCCCTCGTCCGAGGTGTCAGCGGCCTCCCCCGGTGGGCTGCCGCAGGTAGCTGTCGCGCCCCGCGCGGGCGAACCCCGCCACCGCCGAGGCGTCGTGGTTCATGGTCATGTCGCAGGTACGCGTCCGGCTGGTCATCCCCGGGGAGTTGAAGTAGATCGCCGCCTTGATCTTCGGGTGTGCCTTCAGCGCCGCCGGGAACTCCTCGAACCAGCGCCGTTTCGCGTCCGGGTCCACGGCGTCGAAGTTGGTGCCGAACTCGGCGAGCATCCGCGGCTTGCCGGCGCCGATCCGGTGTTCGTCCAGCCACCGGTAGAAGCCGCCGACGGTGGTGGCCGGGCTCTTCCACACGGTGCTGCCGTTGCAGACGTGGAAGTTGTACGGGTCGTAGCCCACCCAGTCGACGTACCGGTCGCCGGGGTAGAGGCCGGCGTAGCGGCCGTAGTGGCCGGACCAGCCCATCATCGTCCAGACCCAGACCGCGTTGTCGGCGCCCGCCGCCGCGAACCGGTCGTGCACGTGCCGCCAGGCGCGGACGAAGTCGGCGTCGCTGCCCTTGGCCGGCTCGTCCTCCGGCTCGTGGTCGAAGCCCATGAACACCGGTACGCCGGTGTCCCGGATCCGGCCGGCGACCGCGTCGATGGTGGCGTCGTACCGTCCGCTGTAGACGTCCTGCCAGGTCAGCACCGTGCCGGAGGAGAAGATCCGCGACTCCCAGGCGAAGAACATCAGTCGCCCCTCGCGCATCTGCTGCCGCTGGTAGGCGTCCGGGAAGGCGCCGTTGCTGCCGGAGTTGGAGAAGTCGTGGTAGCGGTGCACGACGTCGAACTTCCGCCCGACCTGCTCCTCCACCCGCGCGACGGCGGCGCCGTGGTCCCACCCGTCGCCCGGCCCGGCCGGGGAGTACATCCCCCACCAGGCGCCGCAGGAGGGCACCAGCAGGTCCGACACCTCGCCGCACCGGCCCGACCCGCTCGCGGGGCTCGCCGTCGGGCTCGGCGCGGGCCGGGTGGGGCTGACGCTCGGCGTCGGCCGGGGCGCGGGGCTCGGCGCGACCGTCGGGCTCGGCGACGGCGCGGCGCTGGTTACCACCGGCGTGGGCCGGGTGGCGACCTCGTAGCTGATCTCCAGACGGGGACGCAGGTCGGGGTCGCGGTTCTCCGTCGACGCCCAGTAGATCCGGGTCTCCAGGCCCGTCTGCGCCAGCGACACCGTCCAGGTGCCGTTGCCCCGCACCAGGGCCGAGACGTCCCACTCGTTGAAGCCCCGCGTGACCGGGGAGACCGTGTCCAGGGCGGCGCCCGGCAGCGCCGGCGTCGGCCGTGCCGCGCGGGCGTCCACCGGGGACGCGTGCGCGGTCACCGTCGCCGGGAACTCCTGCCACGCGTGCACCCGCAGCGTGGCCCGCACGTTGACCGCCGACGCCGGCAGCGTGGTCACCGCGAACTGGACGACCGCCTCCCGGTTGCCCCGGGGGTTGCCGTCACAGCGGGCCGGGCAGGTCGCCAGCGTCGTCTTCGCGCCGTTGTCCCCGTCCTGCGGCACCATGGTCGCGGTGGTGTCCGCGCTCGCCCGGACCGACACGTCGTCGGCGGCCAGCAGCGGCATCGTGGTGGCCACGATGCCGGCGACGACCGTGCTGCCGACCACCCCGAGGATGACGGCCTTGCGCCGTGGGCCGGGGTGCCGGGGGATGCGGTGCAGTCCGTGCCGGGCCAAGGTGAACTCCTTGTGTGTCTGGCGGTGACGGACAGCAGCGTAACCACGGCCACGGCGTGACGTGGGGACGACAGCGGGACGTAAGCGCGTCTTAACCGTCGGCTAAGGATGCCACCGGCGTCCACACGGGACGCTCCGCTGCCCCGGGAGCATCTCAGGCGGCGCGGGCGGCCGCCAGTGCGGCGGCCATCGCGGCCCGGGGCGCGGTGACGCCGGTGAAGTGCTCGAACTGGCCCACCGCCTGGGCCAGGAGCAGGTCGAGCCCGGAGACGATCCGGCAGCCGGCGGCCTGAGCAGAGGCCGCCAGCGGCGTCGGCCACGGGTCGTAGAGCGCGTCGAAGAGCACCGTGCCGGGCCGCCAGTGCGCCACGACGGCCAGCGGGTCGGCGACCCCCTTCGGGACGGTCGAGATCACCAGGTCGGCGCCGAGGTGGGTTGCCGCGTCGTCGTCCCAGGCCGCCGCGCGCATCGGCACGTCGACGGCGCGGGCCACCGGGCGCATCTCCTCGGCCGCCACCGTCCGGCGGGCCACCACGGTCACCGCGCGGGCGCCGAGCTGGCCGGCCGCCGCCACCGCCGCCCGCGCCGTGCCGCCCGCGCCCAGCACGGTCACCGCCGCGCCCGGCCGCACGCCGGCCTCGCCGAGCACCTCGACCATGCCGACCACGTCGGTGTTGTCGGCGTACCAGGAGCCATCGGGCCGGTGCACAAGCGTGTTGGCGGCACCGACGGCCGCGGCGAGCGGCGAGACCTCGGCGGCCACCGCGAGCGCCGCCTCCTTGCCCGGCATGGTCACCGACAGCCCGGCCCACTCCGGGCCCAGGCCGGCGACCACGTCCGGCAGCTCGGCGGCGGCGCACTCGATCCGGGTGTACGACCACCCGGTCAGCCCCGCCGCCGCGTAGCCGGCGTGGTGGATCACCGGGGACAGGGAGTGCGCGATCGGCTTGCCGAGCACCCCCGCCCGCCGTACGGCCGCCATCAGATGATCCCGGCCTCCTTGGCCTTGGCCATGTTCTTCTCGTGTTCCGGGAAGGTCTCGGCGAAGGCCGAGTGACCCTTGTCGTCGATCGCCACGAAGAAGAGCCACTTGCCGGGCGGCGGGTCCATCGCGCCCTCCATGGCCAGCTTGCCCGGGTTGTTGATCGGGGTGGGCACAAGTCCCTTCAGCTTACGGTTGTACGGGTTCTTCGGGTCGTCCAGCTCGGCCGTGGTCATGTCCGCGGACCGCTTGGTCGGCTTCCCGATCGACTCCAGGTAGTAGTTGACCGTGACGTCCATCTCCAGGCAGTTGCAGTTGAAGTCGCCGAACACCCGGTTGTACGCCACCCGGGCGACCTTGCCCAGGTCGTCGGGGTTCCCCGCCTCGGCCTGGGCCAGCGACGCCACGATCAGCGCCTCGTACGGGCTGATGCCGCCGCGCTCCTTCTGCACCCGGTCGGCGAACTGCATTTCCTGGGTGACGCTGAGGAAGTTCTCGACCATCAGCTCGATGATCGACTCGGCGGTCGCCTTCGGCGGGATCTCGTAGGTGTCCGGGTAGAGGAAGCCCTCGATCGACGGCTTGACCTTCTTGTTGTCGGTGCGCTTGAACCACCAGTCCGGTACGCCCCGCGCGATCGGGTCCTTCGCCGCCGCCTCGAAGTCCTTCACCGGGATCTTGGTCTTGTCGGAGAGCAGCTTGTAGACGTTCTTCGCCGTCCGGCCCTCCGGGATGGTGACCCCGTTGACGATCCGGTTCTTCAGGTCGAGCATCGCGGTGACCGCGCTCTCGCCGCTCATCTGCTTGCGCAGCTTGTAGGTGCCCGGCTGGATGTTCTTGCTGCGGGCGTTCCCCTCGGCGGCCTCGATGAACGCCTTGGCGCTCTTCACCACGCCGGCGGTGACCAGCGCGTTGGCCATGTCGGCGATGAGCGCGCCCTGCTTGATCTCGACCGTCACCTCACCGGTGCCCGCGCCGTCGTAGTCGGGGGTGACTAAGTAGCCCTGGATCCGGTCGAAGCCGTAGAAGGCGCCGCCGCCGATCCCGCCCAGCAGGACCAGCGCGAGCAGCAGGGCCAGGAACGTCTTGCCCCGCCCGCCGCCGCCCGAGCGCCCCTGGCGCTTGCGCACGGCGCCGCGCCGGTGCTTGCCCTTCTCCCCCCGGTCCTGCTCGTCGAACCCGAGGTCAAGATCGTCGATCATTACGTCCGCCTCCGCTGCGCGTCCAGCCAGCTCTGCAGAATCTCCACCGCGGCGGCCTGGTCGACCACCGCCCGTTGCCGTTTCCCCCGGATCCCACGCTCGGCAAGCCTACGAGACGCCACGACCGTGGACATCCTCTCGTCGGTCAGCGCCACCGGAACGGGCGCTATTACATCGGCCAGTCGGCCAGCGTACGCCTTCACGTGTACGGCCGCGGGACCGTGCTTGCCGGCGAGATTGACCGGAAGGCCCACGACGACCTCCACCGCCTCGTGCTCGGTCACCAGCGCCGCGAGCGCGGCGATGTCGGCCGGTACCGCGTCCGGAGCCGCGTCGAGGTCGCGGGCGAGGGTCACCAGCGGGGTGGCCAGCACGCCGTGCGGATCGGAGCGGGACACCCCCACCCGGGCCTGCCCGACGTCGACCCCGAGCCGGACACCCAGGGACAACTCACTCACGCGCGACAACTCCCCCTGAACGGCGAACCAGGGCGGACCGCACAGGCCCGCCCTGGTCGCTACGGTCTCGCCTCACGCCTCGGCGATCGCCTTCTCGACCGTGAGGAGCAGGTTCGGCGCCTCGGCGGCCGGCAGGCCGCCGCCCTGGGCCAGGTCGGGGCTGCCCCCGCCGCGCCCGGAGAAGGCCGCCTTGACCAGGTCCGACGCGGCCAGGCCTCGGCTGCGGGCGGCCTGGTTCACCGCGACGACCAGCGAGGCCTTGCCGCCCGCCCGGGCCGCCACCGCGACGACCGCCGGCCGGGCCGGGTCGATCTTGCCGCGGACCTCCTGCGCGAGGGTCCGCACGTCGTTGCCGGCCGCGCCCTCCGGCGCCTCGGTGCCCACGTACGCGACGCCGCGCACGTCCTTGGCCTGCGCCGCGAGCGCCGCCGCGCCGCCGAGCACCAACTGGGCGCGGAGCTTCTCCAACTCCTTCTCGGCGTCGCGCAACTGCGTCACGGTCTGCTCGACCCGGTCGGCGACCTGGTCGTTGGGCACCCGGTACAGCTCGGCGAGCCGGGAGACCAGCAGGTGCTCCCGGGCCAGGAAGTTGAAGGCGTCCATGCCGACCAGCGCCTCGACCCGGCGCACCCCGGAGCCGATCGACGACTCGTTGAGGATCTTGACGAGGCCGAGCTGGCCGGAGCGGGAGACGTGGGTGCCGCCGCACAGCTCCCGGGCGTAGTCGCCGACCTCGACGACCCGCACCTGTTCGCCGTACTTCTCGCCGAACAGCGCCATCGCGCCGATCCGCCGCGCCTCCTCCAGCGAGGTGACGAACGCGTGCACCTCCAGGTCGGCGAGGAGCACCTCGTTGACCTGCTGCTCGACGTCGCGCAGCACGCTCGGCGCGACCCCCGTCGGGGTGTTGAAGTCGAACCGCAGCCGGCCCGGCGCGTTCAGCGAACCGGCCTGGGTGGCGGACTCGCCGAGGAAGTTGCGCATCGTCTGGTGCACCAGGTGGGTCGCGGTGTGCGACCGGGAGATGGCGCGCCGACGGGTGGTGTCGATCTCGGCGAAGCCGGTCTCGCCGGCCCGCACCTCGCCCCGGACCACCCGGGCCCGGTGCACGATCAGGCCGGGCACCGGCTGCTGCACGTCGAGCACCTCGACCTGGCCGCCGGCCACCGTGATCATGCCGAGGTCGGGCTGCTGCCCGCCGCCCTCGGCGTAGAACGGGGTGGCGTCGAGCACCAGCTCGATCGTGTCGCCCTCGATCGCCGCCTGGCGGGCGCCGTCGACGCCGAGCACCGCCCGCACCGTCGATTCCCGGGACACCTCGCCGTAGCCGGTGAACGTGACCGGCCCGCCCGAGTCGAGCACCGCCCGGTAGGCGGACACGTCCGTGTGCCCGGTCTTGCGGGCCTGGGCGTCGGCCTTGGCCCGGGCCCGCTGGTCGGCCATCAACCGGCGGAAGCCCTCGGCGTCGACCGTCAGGCCCTGCTCGGCCGCGATCTCCAACGTCAGGTCGATCGGGAAGCCGTACGTGTCGTGCAGCTGGAACGCCTTCTCGCCGGAGAGCGCCTGCTTGCCCGCGGTGCGGGTCTCCGTGATCGCCGTGTCGAGGATCGTCGTGCCCGCGCGCAACGTCGACAGGAACGCGTCCTCCTCCGCGTACGCGTAGTCCGCGATCCGGTCGAAGTCGGTCGCCAGCTCCGGGTACGACGGCGCCATGCAGTCGCGCGCCACCGGCAACAGCTCCGGCAGCGCCCGCTCCTGCCAGCCCAGCAGCCGCACCGACCGGATCGCCCGGCGCATGATCCGCCGCAGCACGTAGCCCCGGCCCTCGTTGCTCGGGGTCACCCCGTCACCGATCAGCATCAGCGCCGTACGCACGTGGTCGGCGATCACCCGCAGCCGGACGTCGTCCGGGTGCGACTCGCTGGCCACCTGGCCCGATCGGGCGCCGTAGCGCTTGCCGGTCAGCTCGGCGGCCTTGTCGAGGATCGGCCGGACCTCGTCGATCTCGTAGAGGTTGTCGACCCCCTGGAGGATCGACGCCATCCGCTCCAGGCCCATGCCGGTGTCGATGTTCTTCGCCGGCAGGTCACCCAGGATCGGGTAGTCCTCCTTGCTGGTGCCCGGCCCCCGCTCGAACTGCATGAAGACGAGGTTCCAGAACTCCATGTAGCGGTCCTCGTCGACCGCCGGCCCGCCCTCACGCCCGTACTCCGGGCCCCGGTCGTAGAACAGCTCGGAGCACGGCCCGCACGGGCCGGGGATGCCCATCGACCAGAAGTTGTCCGCCTTGCCCCGCCGCACGATCCGCTCCGCCGGCACACCCACCGAGCGCCAGATCCCGAACGCCTCGTCGTCGTCGAGGTAGACCGTCGGCCAGATCCGCTCCGGGTCGAGGCCGAACCCGCCCTGCTCCTGCGACTTGGTGACCAGGTCCCACGCGAGCGGGATCGCCCCGTCCTTGAAGTAGTCACCGAACGAGAAGTTGCCGTTCATCTGGAAGAACGTGCCGTGCCGGCTCGTCTTGCCGACCTCGTCGATGTCCGGCGTACGAATGCACTTCTGCACACTCACCGCCCGCCGGTAGGGCGGAGCCTGCTGTCCCAGGAAGTACGGAACGAACTGCACCATGCCGGCGTTCACGAACAACAGGTTCGGATCACTGATGGCAGGCAGCGGAGCGGACGGCACCACGGTATGCCCGTTCGCCTCGAAGTGGGCGAGGTACCGCCGCTTGATCTCCGCCGTCTTCATCGCTGGTGTTCCTCCGGAAAGATCTCTCGGTCGCCGATGCGCGGGTCCTCCCGCAGCTCGGCGAACTGGTCGTCGAACGCCTCGCCCTGGGCGAACGCCTCGTGAATCTCCTGCTCGCGCTCGGCCATCCCGATCCGGACGTCCTCCACGAAGCTACGCAGCGACTCCGCCAGCCCGCCAGCGGATTCGGTCAACGTGCTGGCGATCCCGGCCGGGGTGTACGACTGCGCGGTCCGGGTGGCCTTGCGGACCACCACCACGCCGACGGCCAGCCCGATGCCGAGCCAGAACAATCGCCTCATCTTCGACGCCCCTCCTGCTCCGGTGGCTCAGCGGTTGCCGCGCTTGGCGGCGCGGCGCTGCTGCTTGATGGTGTCGCGCACCTCGCGCTCCGTCTCGGCGTGCCGGCGCGCGGCGGCGGCCTTGCGGACGCCGTAGCCGAAGGCGGCCACCTTCACCAGCGGGTTCGCGGCGGCGGCGGAGACGACAGTCGCCAGGTTGGCGACGTTGGCGGTGACGTTCTGCGCGTGGCTGGTCATGGTGTCGACCTTGGCGAGCTGGAGGTTGACGCCGTCCAGGGAGGTCTGCACCTGCTCCAGCGCGGTGTTGACGTTCTTCACCGTGGTGTTCACGTCGCCGAGCAGCGGCGCGGTCCGGTCGTTGAGGTCGTTGATCATCCGGGTGGTGGCGTCCACGGTGTGCCGCAGCCGCAGGATGGGCAGCGTCAGGATCAGCACCAGCATCGCGAACGCGATCGCCGCGATCAGCGCCGCGACCTCGAAAAAGCCCACGCCTGTCCTCCTCATGCAGAGTTCCGGGAACCCGACGTTCCCGGAACGCGCGACCGTCAATCCCTCGCCGCCGCCCGGCGACCGGTGGGGCCTGCGGGGGCGGCGGACCCGCCAGCCCCAGACCCTACCGTCCGTGATGGAAACCGGCTCAGGACGGTGAGGGTGTCGGCTCCTGGAGCGGGTCCTCGCTGACCGTCGGGAAGGGATCCTCGCCCGTGAGCGACGGGTCGGTGCTGGGCTGGGGGCGGGTCCGCTCGTCGTCGATCGCGTTGCGGACCTTCACCGACACCAACGAGCCCGAGCACTGCTCCGCAGCGGTCGAGGGGTCGGGCGACGGGACGATCGCCGGCGCCCCGTCCACCGGCGGCGGCACGCAGCTCGGTTCGCGCACCCAGAGGTCGAGGGTCAGCTCGTCCCGGCGCCAGCAGGTGTAGCTCCCCTTCGCCTGTTGCTCGGGGCAGCGGGTCACCTGCCACGGCCGCCAACCGTCGGCGGTCAGCGCCCGCTCGTAGGCCTCGGCCGTCTCCTGCGGCGACCGCTGCGACGAGGCGGTGCGTTCGCGTAGCCGGCAGTCGAGCAGGCACCACCGGCTGCCGCTCACGTCGTCGACGGTCTTCTCCGCCGCCCAGCCCGGCACGTCCAGCGCGTCGAGGGTGTCGAAGACCGGGTCGCGGCTGAGCGTACGGATGCCGAAGTAGAGCGGGACCGCGCCGAGCAGCAGCACGCTGACCAGGGCGAGGACGCCCATCCGCAGCCGCCGCCGTTCGCGCATCTGGCGACGCAGTTCCGACCGCGCGCCGCGCAGTCCGCCCGGGCCGGCAGCGTGGTCGTCCGACTCCGACTCCGACTCCGCCGAGCGGCGCAGCGCCGGTCCGTCCGCCGGCGGATCGGCGGAGGGTACGACCGCCGCGGCGGCCCGGGCCACCACCGGCTCGGCCGGGGCCCCTTGCGGCGGTACGGGCGACACGCCCGACGGGTCCGGCCGCCCGGGCTCACGGTGTGGCGGGACCGCACGACCGGCGGCGCGGTCGTCCGGTCCGGGGCGGGGTGCCGGGGCGGCCGCCCGGGCGATCCCCGGCGGTCCGGAACGGTGGCCCGCCTCGGAGGTCGGATCGGGTCGGTCCCCGTCGCTCCCCGGCCGGGCGGCGCCGGGTGGCGTACCGGGCCGGTTCGGGCCGGGCGGGGTCGCCTGATCGACGTTGGGCGGTAACTCGATCCGCAGACTGATGTTCGCACCCTCGACCGT
>NZ_JBEYVB010000046.1:0-47010 GCF_040643815.1 Micromonospora sp. NPDC047074 | reverse complement strand
GCCGGGACGGTCACGGTCGGCTCCGGCCGCATGGCCCGCAGCGTCCGGCCGCCGCGGCGCAGGAGCTGCGCCAGCGGGGTCGCCGACACCACCACCTGTGGCCCGAGGTCGTGGGCGATCACCCGGTACAGCGCCTCGACGCCGTCGGCCGGCGGGATGCCGTACGCGGGCGCCGCACCGACCGGCACCGGAGGCGGCGGCACGACCTCGGCCGCAGGGCCGCCCAGCGCCTGGTCCAGGGTCTGCCCGTCCACCACCCGCATCAGGAAGTCGGTGGCGGCGGCCAGCTCGACGCCGCTCTCGTCGACGAGCGTCACGTCGCCGTTGAAGTAGCTGTCACCGGCGCTGTCGTCCAGCCGCAGGTGCACCCAGAGCCGCGGGGTCAGCGGGGACCGGATCACCAGCCGGCCGTAGCCCATCGGCACGCAGCCGCCCATCGTCGGGCTCTTGCCGAACGCGGTCGCCTCGTCGAGGACCGACGGGTGCAGCGGCATCCGGTCCACCTCGGCCCGGACGATGTCGGGCATCTCCAGCAGGGCCAGCTTGTCCGGCCCGTCGCCGTGGTGCACCTCGCGGATGTTGCGCCAGTGCGGGCCCAGCTCGAACCAGCCGGAGGAGGCCAGTTCCTGCTCGGTGAAGTTGCCCGCCACCTTCGGGCAGCGGGCCCGGATCGCGTCGAGGTCCAGCCGCGGCGGCACCCCGGCCGGCAGCCAGCGGATCGTGCCCTGGGCGTGGGTCCGGCCCAGGCTGCTGCTCACGTGGAAGCGCAGGCTACCGCCGGCCTCCTCGGTGAACTGGATGCGCACCTGCGCCGAGGCGTCCTCGGCCAGCGCCAGCGGCTGGACGAACACCACGTCGGTCAGCTCGACCACGTGGTCGCCGGGCGGCGGGGCGACCGCGTCGACGAAGGCGGCCCGCACCGACTCCAGGTACGTCACCCCGGGCAGCAGCGGACGCCCGTTCGACCGGTGCTCGTCGAGCAGCCAGTGGGTCCGCGCGGACAGCGTGCCGCTGTACCAGGGCAGGCCGCCCGGCACGGGGTGCCGGGTGTCGAGCACCGGGTGGCCGAAGGGCTCGCCGGCCGGCCGGGTCGGGTCGGGGATCTCGGCGGCCATGCCGACCTCCAGCCAGCCCCCGAAGTTGATCGAGACGACCCGGCGGGCCCAGTCGGTCGCCCAGCGCGCGTACGCGTCCTTGAAGAGGTTGGCGGCACAGTAGTCGACCTGACCGAGGTCGCCGGCCACCGCCGCGTCGGACGAGCAGAGCACGACGAAGTCCAGCGGCAGGTCGGCGAAGACCCGGTGCAGGGCCACCGTTCCGGTCACCTTGGGCGCGATCACCGCATCGGCGGCGGCCGCGGAGCGCACCTCGATCATGCCGCCGCCGGGCAGGCCGGCGGCGTGCAGGATGCCGTCGAGCCGGCCGAACCGGTCCAGCGTCGCGGCGCGTACCCGGCGCAGCGCGGTCTCGTCGGCGACGTCGGCGGCGAGGGTCAGCACCTCGGCGCCGTACTCCTCCATGCGCCGGATCGCGGCGATCGCCCGGCCGACCCGTTCCCGGTCACCGTGCTCGGCGAGGTGGGCGTCCCAGGCCGCGCGCGGCGGCAGGGCGGCCCGGGACACCAGCACCAGCCGGGCCCGTGCCTGCCGGGCCAGCGCCTCGGCGACGGTGATGCCGATGCCGCCGGTGCCGCCGAGGACGAGGTAGACGCCGCCCTCGCGCAGTCCCGCACCGTACGGCTGGGTCGGCTCGACCGTCACCGGCTGGTGGTCCGGCACCCAGCGGCGGCCCCGGCGCAGCGCGACCTGCGGGTCGGCCGACGGGCGGCCCAACTCGGCGAGGACCGCCGAGACCGGGTCCGGCTCGTCGGCGGCGACGTCCACGTGCCGGGTGGACAGCCAGGCCAGCTCGTTCGGGGCCACCTTGGTCACGCCGACGACGGTGGCGTGCTCCGGGCGGGTGAGGTCGCCGCCCACCACGTCCTGGGTGCCGATCGTGACCACGTCCAGGTGCACCTGCTCCGGCTCGACCGCGGCCAGGGCCCGCACCAACGCCAGCAGGCTGTGGAAGCCGGTGCGCTGGGCCGCCGTCACCGCCGCCGGGTCGGTCGGGTCGACCGCGTCCCCGGCCGCGAACGCGTGGACGAACCGCTCCGGTACGCCGCCGTCGGCGGCCAGTGCGGCGAGCAGGGCGTCGTAGTCCTCGGCGCGGTCGGGCCGCAGCACGTGGCGGCCCTGCTCGTCGCGCCCGAAGGAGGTGCCGGCGACCACCTCGCGGACGTCGACGCCCATCGCGAGGAGCCGGTCGGCCAGCCCGGCGGCCCCGGTCGCGGGGCTGAAGACCACGCACCGCCCGGGCAGGGCCCGGCGTCCGGCGGGCGGGGTGGCGAGCCGCCAGCCCGGCACGCTGAACCAGTCGTCGAGCCCGCCGGCCGGCTCCGCCGGCCCGACGTCGGCACCCCCGGTGGCGACCGTCGCCGTGCCGGCCTCCGACGCCACCCGCGGCGACGGTGCCGCGGCGGGTTCCGGCTGCGGGTCCGGGTCGACCCAGTGGCGGATCCGCTCGTACGGGTAGTGCGGCAGGGACACCCGGCGGGCGGCACCGCCGCACGCCTCGGGGGCCAGCGACACCCCGGCCGCCCAGAGCCGGCCGGCGGCGCCGTACAGCACCTCCTCGTCGGTGGCCTTGTCGCCCTGGACCGGCAGGCTCTGCGCCGGGGCGGGGCTGCCCTCGGCGAGCTGCCGGCGGCTCTGCCCGGACAGCTGCCGCCCCGGACCGCACTCCACCAGCGCCCACGGGCCGTCCTCGCGCAGGGTGGCGAGGCAGGCGTCGAAGCGGACCGGCTCGCGCAGGTGCCGGGTCCAGTAGTCGGGGTCGGTGGCCTCGGCGGCGGTGATCCAGCCGCCGGTCACGTCCGACAGGTACGGCAGGGTCGGCGCCCGCATCGGCACCGAGGCGGCCACCGCCCGGAAGTCCGGCAGGACCGGGTCGACCATGGCCGAGTGGAACGCGTGCGAGGTGCGCAGCTGCTTGGCCGACACCTCGTCGGCGCGCAGCCGCTGGGCGAACTCCTCGATCGCCTCCGGCGGCCCGGCCACCACGCAGGCGCCCGGGGCGTTGACGGTGGCGACCGTCAACCCGGCGGGCAGCATCGGGGTCACCTCGGCCTCGCCGAGGCCGACGGCGAGCATCCGGCCCGGGGGCAGCGACTGCATCAGCTCGCCCCGGACGGCGACCAGCCGCAGGGCGTCCGGCAGGGTGAAGACCCCGGCGAGGGTGGCCGCGACGTACTCGCCGACCGAGTGCCCCACCATCGCCGCCGGTTCGACACCCCAGGACCGCCAGAGCAGGGCCAGCGCGTAGTCGACGACGAACATGGCGGGCTGGGTGTAGCGGGTCTGCGCCAGCAGCTCCGCGTTTGCCGGGTCGAAGGCCACCTCGCGGATGTCGGCCTCCAGGTGCGGCCGGAGCAGCTCGGCGCACTCGTCGACCGCGGCGGCGAAGACCGGTTCCAGCCGGTACAACCGGGCCGCCATGCCCGGGTACTGGGAGCCCTGCCCGGGGAAGAGGAAGCCGACCTTCACCGGTCCGGCCGTGCCGTGGAGCAGCCGCCGGGCCTGGTTGAGCCCCGCCACCGCGTCGGCCGCGTCGGCGGCGACCACGGCGGCCCGGTGCGGGTACTCCCGCCGACCGGTGCGCAGCGTGTACGCCACGTCGCCCAGGTCCAGGGTCGGGTTGTCGGTCAGGTGGCGGGCGAGTCGGGCGGTGGCCGCACGCAGCGCCGTCTCCGTACGCGCGGAGACCTGGAGCAGGTGCCGCTCGCGGGCGGCGGTGACCTGTGGTTCCGGTGCCTCCTGGAGGACGAGGTGCACGTTGGTGCCGCCGAAGCCGAACGAGCTGACGCCGGCCCGGCGCGGGACGCCGTCCGCCGTCCACTTCGACAGCGTCGAGTTCACCCGGAACGGGCTGGCCTCGATGTCGATCGCCGGGTTGGGCCGCTCGTAGTTCAGCGACGGCGGAATCACCTGGTGGGTCAACGCGAGCGCCGTCTTGATCAGGCCGATCACGCAGGAGCCCTGGCTCAGGTGGCCGACGTTGCTCTTCACCGAGCCGAGCGCGCACCAGCCGACATCGGGGCTGCTGCGCCGGAAGACGTCGTTCAGGGCGGCGAACTCGATCGGGTCGCCCATCAGGGTGCCGGTGCCGTGCGCCTCCACGTAGGACACCGTGCGCGGCTCGACGTCGGCGACCGCGAGCGCCTGCTGGACGGCGGTGGCCTGGCCCTCCTGGCTGGGCGCGCTGAACGACACCTTGACGTTGCCGTCGTTGTTCACCGCGTTGCCCAGGATCACCGCGTGGATGGTGTCCCCGTCGGCGAGCGCCGCGTCGAGCCGCTTGAGCAGCACCACGCCGCCGCCGCTGGCCCACAGCGTGCCACCGGCGTCGGCGTCGAAGGGGCGGACGTGCCCGTCCGGCGACTCCGGCGAGCCCTCCAGGAAGAGGTAGCCCGCGCCGATCGGGAACTCGATGCTGACCCCGCCGGCCAGCGCCATGTCGCACTCGGCGTTGCGCAGCGCCTCGCAGGCCAGGTGGATCGCCACGCCGGAGCTGGAGCAGGCGGTGTGCACGCTCATCGCCGGCCCGCGCAGGCCGAGCCGGTACGAGACCGAGGTGGCCAGGTAGTCGGGGCCGTTGCCGACGTGCGACAGCGACGCTCCGGACGACCGCCAGATCGAGGAGTTCCGCTTGACGTGCTCCCAGTGGTACGTCTCCTCCCCCGCGCTGCCGTAGACGGCGATGTCGCCGGGGTAGCGGGACGGGTCGTAGCCGCCGTCCTCCAGGGCGCTGTGCGACAGCTCCAGGAACAGCCGGTACTGCGGGTCGGTGACCTCCGCCTCGCGCTTGCTCATCCCGAACAGGATGTGGTCGAGCTTGTCGAGGTCGTCGAGGTTGGCCACGGCGGACACGAACGCCGGGTCGTCCACCTCGTCCACCGGCAGCCCGGTGGCGAGCTGCTCCTCACGGGAGGTGAAGGTGACCGACTCGACCCCGTCGACCAGGTTCCGCCAGAATTCGCGGACGTCGCCGGCGCCGGGCACCCGGCAGGCCATGCCGACGACGGCGATCGGTCCCACGCCCGGCAGGTCGCCCGGGCCCGACTGGTTCGTGCTCTCGGTCATTGCTGTCCCTCCGTGGGGCGGTCGAGCGAACGGTTGCGCCACGCGCCGCGGGTGAGCATCGCCTCGCGGCGGGCGTTGGCCCTGTTGACGGCCCGGCTGTGGGTGTCGCTGGTGGTGGTGCCGTCGAGGGTGCCGGCGAAGGTCCGTACGGTCGGCAGCCGGAACAGGTCGACCAGGCGCACCTCGCGGCCGAACTCCTGGACGAGCCGGTGCTGGAGTTCGGTGACGACCAGCGACGTGCCGCCGCTGTCGAAGAAGTTGTCGTCCAGCCCGACGGACTCACGGCCGAGCAGCGCCCGCCACAACGCCGCCACCCGGCGCTCGGTGGCGGTGGCGCCCGCGAGCGGGTCGCCCCCGGCCGGCCGAGGGCTGGCAGACGCCGTCGCCGGCTGGTACACCGCGCCGCCGTCGGCGAGGCCGGCGCGCAGCGGCTCGGCGTCCGGGAGGACGACGGCGGCGGCGGGACCGGCCGGCGCGTCGACCAGGCCGGCCAGCAGTTCCCGGTACGCCCCGAGCAGCCGGCGGATCCGGTCGCCGTCGTAGAGGTCGGGGTTGTAGACGACCTGGAGCGTGAACCCGCCGTCGGTGTCCACCACGTACAGGGTCAGGTCGAACACCGAGCCGGGCAGGCCGGCGGGTTCGGTGGCGGTCTCCAGTTCGGCCAGGTCCAGCCGGGGCCGGGCGAAGTTGAAGACGTTGAACACGACCTGGATCAGCGGGCCCCGGGTCGGGTCGCGGCGCAGCCGCAGGCCGTCGACGATCTGGTCCAGCGTCGCCCCGGGGTGGGCCGCGGCGGCCAGCAGTTCGTCCCGGCACCCCCGGACCAGGGTCTCGAAGTCGTCGGTGGGGGCGGACCGTAGCCGCAGCGGCGTGATGTCGACGAAGAACCCGACGAGGTCCTCCAGGTCGGCGTGCCGGCGGTCGGCGGTCGGCGTGCCGATCACGGCGTCGCGGCGGCCGGTGAGCCGGAAGACCAGTTCGGCGAAGCCGGCGAGCAGGACGGTCGCGGTGGTGACGCCCAGGCGGACCGCCAGCGCGGTGGCCGCGCCGAAGGTGGTCCCGCCGACGGTGACCGCCTGCGACGCCCCGCCGGAGGCCTGCTCCGTCGGCCGGGGACGGTCCCGGGGCAGGTCCAGCACCGTCGGGGCGCCGGTCAGGTGCTCCCGCCACCAGGCCAGGTCCTCGTCGTGGCGGCGCCGGTCCCGGTCGGCCCGCCAGGCCACGTAGTCGGCGAACCGGACCGGCGGGGCCGGCAGGGCCGCCGGGTGCCCGGCCAGGGCCGAGGCGTACGCCCGGGCGAGGTCCTCGTACAGCACGTCCTGCGACCAGCCGTCGAACACGGCGTGGTGGGTGGTGATCGCCAGGACGTGCTCGGCGGGACCGAGCCGCACCAGCCGGGCCCGCCACAGCGGGCCGGTGGCGAGGTCGAACGGGGTGACGGCCTCGACGCGCAGCAGCTCCCGCAGGGCCGCGGCCTGCTGCTCCGGGTCGCCCGCCGGCAGGTCCTCGATTGGCAGCGGCACCTGTGCCGGCAGGTCGGCGACGACGTACGGCCGGCCGTCGCGGGCGGGGATGCGCCAGCGCAGCACCTCGTGCCGGGTCGCCACCGCGGCCAGGGCGGCGCGCAGGGCCGCGGTGTCCAACGCGCCGGTGAGGCGCTCGGCCATGGCGATGTTGTACGCGGTGCTCTCCGGGGCGAGCTGGTTGACGAACCACACCCGGCGCTGGGCCACCGACAGCGCCGGCGGGTGGCCGGTGGAGATGCCGGAGCCGGTCGCCGGTCCGGCCTCGGCCACCGCCGCCGCGACCTGGCGCAGGGTGCGCGCGGCGAGGACCGTCTCCACGCTGACGTCGCGGCCGAGTTCCGACCGGATGGCGGCGACCATCCGCATCGCGCTGAGCGAGTGCCCGCCGCAGTCGAAGAAGTCGTCGTCGGGGTCGGCGACGTCCAGGCCGAGCACCCGGCACCAGATCGCCGCGACGGCGTCGTGGCGCGGGTCCACGGCTGGGCGTGCCGGGCGGTCCGGGCGGCACAGCGCCGCCACCCGCGCCACGTCCACCTTGCCCGAGCGGTTGAGCGGCAGTTCGGCCACCCGGACCACCCGGGTCGGCACCGCGGCGGCGGGCAGCCGGGCGGCGCACCACCGGCCGAGAGTGGCGGTGTCGGGCGCGCTGTCGGGCGTCACCACGGCCACCAGTTCGGCGCCCCCGGCGCCGGGCAGCGCCAGCACCACGCCGTGGCTGACCTCCGGATGGGCGCGCAGCACCGTCTCCACCGCGCCGACCTCGACCCGCTGGCCCCGGATCTTCACCTGGCGGTCGAGCCGCCCGAGGAAGGTCAGGTTGCCGTCGGCGCCCCGGACCACCCGGTCGCCGGTGCGGTAGAGCCGGGCGCCCGGTTGCCCGGAGAACGGGTCCGGCACGAACCGCTCCGCGGTCGCCCCGGGCTGCCCCAGGTAGCCACGGGCCACCCCCGGCCCGCCAACCAGCAGTTCACCGGGTACGTCGGCCGGCAGCGGACGCAGCGCCTCGTCGACGACGTACACCCGGTGGTTGGCCAGCGGGCGGCCGATCGGCAGCGGGGTGGACCACTGGCCCTCGGCCTGGAACGCGGTGACCTGCACGGTGGCCTCGGTGGGCCCGTAGCAGTTGAAGTAGCGGCCCCGCCCGCCCGCCGTCCAGCGGGCCACCTGCTCCGGGCCGGGGGCCTCGTCGCCGGTGAGCACGGTGCTGAACGCCGGCAGGGCGGCCGGGTCGAGCAGCGGCAGCAGCGCCGGCGGCAGCGACCCGTAGGTCACCTCGTGCCGGGCGAGGAAGTCCTGCAACCGGGCCGGGTCGGTGCGGTCCGCGTCGCCGACCAGGGCGACCTCGGCACCGCTGATCAGCGGCACCCACAGGTCCAGTACGGAGACGTCGAACCCGAACGAGGCGAAGGCGACGCAGCGGTCCCGCGCGGACAGGCCGGTGTCGTGCCGGGTGCCGGCGGCCAGCGCCACCACGCCGCGGTGGCTGACCACCACGCCCTTGGGCCGCCCGGTGGTCCCCGAGGTGTAGAGCACGTACGCGGCGGCGGCCGGGTCGAGCGCGGGCGCGGCGGCGGCCGGCCCGGGCCCGGCGGTGAGGTCCGGCGGGGCCAGCACCGGCACGCCGGCCCCGGCGAAGAGTGCCGCCGCCTCCGGCGCGGCGACGATCGCGCGCACCGCGGCGTCGGCGCAGAGCTGCCGGACCCGGGCCACCGGCAGGCCGGGCTCCAGCGGCACGTACGCGGCGCCGGCCAGCATCACGCCGAGCATGGCGGCCACCGTCTCGGGTCGACGGGGCCCGCAGACGGCCACCCGGTCCTCCGGGCCGATCCCGGCGGCGGTGAGCCCGGCGGCGACCCGTGCCGCGCCGGCGACGAGACCCGCGTAGGTGATCGCCGTGGCTCCCTGGCGGACGGCCACCGCGTCCGGCCGGGACCCGGCGACCGCCAGGACCGCCGCCGGCACGGTCGTGCCGGGGTGCTCCACCACGGGGCCGAGCAGGCCGGCCACGTCCGCGCTCACGCCCGGACCTCCGCCCCGGCCTGCGCCGCCAGGGCGTCGATCACCTGCATACGCAACTCCGAGGTGTAGCGGTTGCCGGCGGCGTCGGGCACCCACGCCTGCTCCGGGCCGGGCAGCAGTTCCGACACCACGACCTGGACCTGCCCGCCGGCCGCACGCCGCGCCGCGCGCAGCATCGACCAGAGCGACGAGGCGTAGACGGTGCTGCGGAAGTCGACGTAGCACGGCTTGATCTCGGTGCCGATCCGGACGAACACCCGCTCGGGCATGCCGAGCCGGCGACGCCACGCCCGCACCGCCAGGTAGCGGCCCTGCTCGCCGGTGGCGTCGGCGATGCCGGTCTCGTCGACGGTGGTGCGCCAGGTCTCCCGCGTGAGGACCATCCGGTCGACGGTGATCCGCGGGGTGTGTTCCCCCGCCGTCCACTTGCCGGCGTGCACCGTGCACTCCGCCAGGAAGTCGCCGAGCAGTTCGAGCAGCGGGACGTGGCCACCGTCCGGGTCGACCACCGTCAGCTCGCCGGCCACGTCGTCCACCGTGAGGTCGGCCAGCCGCAGCAGCCGGGCCGCGTCGGCGCCCCGGGCCGGCAGGAAGCCGAACTGGCGGTCGTCCGGTGCGGACAGGAAGGAGCTGATCCGGGCGGTGAACCAGGGCCACCCGTCCGGCAGCAGCGGCAGGATCCGGCCACCGCCGAGGTCGGCGTGCAGCGCCGCGTGCAGGGCCGCCGGGTCGTCGTGGCCGAGGGCGAACACCGAGTTGTTGAGGGTCGCCCAGGTGGCGTGCATCTCGCCGAGAACGGCGGTGAACTCACCGGCCGCCAGTGCCTCCGGCCCGTCGGCGCACAGGTGCAGGTCGGGGCTGTGCACCCGGGCGCCCGACCAGCCGGCGGTGACGGCCGGGAAGGCCGCCCGGGCCGCCGGGGCGAGGGTGGCCGCGTCCAGGTCCACCCGGCGTGTGCCGGCGGTCAGGGTGTCCAGGCCGCACAGCTCCCGCCAGCGGTCCGCGTACGCCTCCGCCGCCCGGTCGACCGGGCGTTCGCCGGTGCCGAAGAGCAGCGGCTGCGCCGCGTACCACAGCTCGGCGAGCGGAACCGCCGACCGGCCGTGGTCCTCGACCAGTTCCGTGTACAGGGCGCGCAGGGCGGCGCGGTACTCGGCGGTCACCTCGGCCGCCAGCCACCGGGAGGCCCGCAACAGCAGGTCCAGCGGCTCGGCCAGCACGTCGAGGACCCGCTGGCCGAGCCGGACGTCGAGGTCCCGGACCGTCTCCTCGTAGCAGAGGGTCCGGCCGGCGTAGGTGTCGCCGCCCCGGTGCCGGGCGGGTTCCCCGGTCAGCTCGACGAAGACGGTGTCGAGCGCCGCCAGGGCGGCGGCGAGCTTGTCCGCGTCACCGGCGGCGAGACCGACGGCGTCCCGGGCGGCGGTCAGCCGGTCCAGCGCCTCGGCGGCCCTGGTCCTGGCGTCGTCGTCGCCGATGGCGGCGATGGCCGTGGCCAACCAGTTCTCGGCGCCCGGGCGCATCGGCGGGTCCCAGCCCCACTCGACCAGGCCGCGTCCGCTGAGGTGCTCCACCAGCAGCGTGAAGTCGTCCTCGGTGCGCACCACCCGGGCGGGCGACGCCGCGAGTGCCTGGTAGATCTCCACCGCCGGGCGCCGGCCGTCGCAGAGCCGGACGAGGGCCGCCTCACCGGCGGAGAGCGGCACCGGGGACGCCGCCGGGCGGAGCACCTCCCGGTCGGCCAGCGCCAGGTGCGGCGCCAGCCGGACCGGCATCCAGCGACGGATCATCGGGTCGCGGGCGAGGCTGGCGGCGAACGCCGCGACGGCCCGGTGCTCCAGCAGGGTGATCCGCCGCCGGATCAGCCCCGCGCCGACCGTCAGTTCGGCGGGGGGTCCGGCCGGGTCGAAGCGGACCCAGCAGATCGGTCCGAAGAAGCCGATGGTGTCGTTCTTGGCGCAGTACCGCTGCCAGTACCGCGCGACGACCTCCTCCCGGCGGCGCAGCCGGGACCGGCGCGGCTGCTCCACCCGAGGCTCGGGGGCGGACAGCACGCCGTCGAGCGCGTTGCGTCCCTCCGGGTTCTGCCAGGCGACCGCCTCGCGGAACAGCGGGTCGGCGGCGATCTCGCGCAGCTCGTGGCTGGCCCCGGTGATCGCCCGGTCGAGCGCGGCGGCGAAGGCCGGCTCGTCGGCGGCGCCGTCGAGGAAGGCGTCGGCGACCTCGGCGCACGCCGGGTCGGCCAGCCGGTCGAGCCCGGCCGCGGGGAAGCCGGCCGCGCGCAGCACCGCCTCCCGCCACACGAGCCAGCCGCCGGGCAGGGTCACGTGGTGGTCGCGGGCGCCGCCCGCCGCGGGCGCGGTCACCAGGCACCGTCCATACCGGCCAGCGCCCGCAGCTCGCCGGCGACGAGCCGGGCGGTCTCCTCCCGCGCGGTACGCAGGAAGAGGTGACCGCCCGCCACGGTGTGCAGCCGGAAGGAGGCGGTGGTGTGCCGGGCCCAGCCCCGCATCCCCTCGGGGTGGACGCCGGGGTCGTCCTGCCCGGCCAGCCCGATCAGCGGGACGTCCAGCGGCCGCTGCGGGTGGTAGCGGTAGGCGTCCACCCAGGCGAAGTCGGACCGCAGCGCGGGCAGCAGCAGCTCACGCAGCTCGGGGTGCTCCAGCGCGCCGTCCAGGTCGGTGCCGAGCGCGGCGACCCGGTCCCGGACGTCCGCGCCGACGAGGTCGCTCGCCGCGGCCGGGACGTCGGGCGGACGGCTCGCCGCGACGTAGAGGGCCAGCGGGGGCGGCAGCGCACGGCGACGCAGCTCGCGGGCCACCTCGAAGCCGAGCCGGGCGCCCATGCTGTGGCCGTAGATGGCGTAGGGGCGGTCGGCCCGTTCGGCGAGGGCGGTCGTCACCTGCTCGACGGTGAACTGTGGCGGTTCACCGACCCGGGACTCCCGGCCGGGCAGCAGCACCGGCTCGACGGCGATCCCGGCCCACAGTGGACCGGCCCACCGCCGGTAGACGGCGGCACCGCCACCCGCGAACGGCAGGCAGAACAGGAGCACGTCGGCGGTGGCGGCCGGCCGGCCGGGAGCGAACCACCGGCCGGGGCCCGCCGCGGCGGCCCGCGAGGAGTCGGTGTCGTGCGCTGGCGCCGTCACGACGCCGATTGCAGACGTTGCTGAGCGTTATCGGTATATGACACCCTGCATCTCCGAATTGGGCAGGTAATTCGATTTGATCAGAGCGGGTCCTGATCGCTGGAGCGATTGCAGTTTCTACCACGCGGGGGGCGCGCGCGAAAGAACCCCTATCAACCCCTATCCCTGGGCGCCCAAAAAGGCCCCAGAAACCATGACGTACCAAATGAGACTCCTGCGATGTGCGGACGCGTGCTAGCGTGTGGCCCGCACTGCGGCCGAGACGGGGTCGTCGGCCGTCATCGCCGGTCCAACGGCCGCAACTCGCCATAAATTCGCCACGAGAGGTCGTCTTCGAATGCAGCGCACGATGTTGAAGTCGAAGATCCACCGCGCTATTGCGACACAGGCCGATCTGCACTATGTCGGTTCTTTGACACTCGACCCGGTTTTGATGGAAGCGGCGGACCTGCTGCCCGGCGAGCTGATCCATATCGTCAATGTCAACAACGGCGCCCGGCTCCAGACCTACGTTATCGAGGGCGAACGTGGCACCGGCGTGGTGGGCATCAACGGCGCCGCGGCCCGCCTCGTCATGCCCGGCGACGTCATCATCATCATCAGCTACGCGGTTGTCGACGACGAGCAGGCCGGTGCGCTCAAGCCCGCGGTCGTGTTCGTCGACGGGGAGAACCGCATCGTTTCCGTGGGCTCCGATCCCGCCAACTGACCGCGGCAGACCGCGCCGTCCGGCCGCGGACGGCCAACCCGAAGGACACGCATCATGGCCCGACCCAGCGGACCCGTCGGCAACCTGATCACCGACTACTACGGTCAGATTCCTGACGTGGTGAAGCGGTGCGTGGCCGACCCCCGGCCGTGCGACGACCCGAACGCGTTCAGCCCGGGCTTCGCGCTTCCCACACTGGACGAGGGGCTGCGGTCCTTCTTCGCGGCGGCCACCGCGCGGTGGACGCCGCTGGGCACGTACGGCGGCAGCCGGATCACCCTGCTGGACCTGACCGGCAATCCGGGCACGCAGACCACCAAGACGTTCGCCTCGTTGCTCATCGTGGCCCGGGCCGTGGAGCACATCCGGCGTACCGGCCAGCCGGTGCTCCTGTTCACCCCGACCTCCGCCAACAAGGGCACCGCCCTGCGCGACGCGGTGCTCCGCGCGATCGACTGCGGGCTCGTGACCCCCGACCAGCTCCGGGTCACCACCCTGGCGCCCCGGTCGTGCCTGGGCAAGCTCCGGTCGAACCGGCTCACCACCGACGCCGAACTGCGGCGGCTCAACCCGTTGCTGGTGCACGACTCGCCGCGCGCCGAGGACGTCAAGGCCCTCGGCCGGCAGTTCGTCGCCGCGCACGCCGAGGAGTACGCACGGCGGACCGGCGGGCGACTCTGGTTCTCGCTGGAGCTGGCGAACTACCTGGTCGCCGACGCCGCCCGGGCCTTCTTCGAGCACGACGCCGACCCGGTGCCCGGCGACCGCCCCCGGCTGCACGCGCACGCCGTGTCCAGCGCCTTCGGCCTGCTCGGCTACCACCAGGGTCGCGCGATCCTGGAGGAGACGGGCGCCAGCGAGCCGGCCCGGCGACCGGCCAGCCTGCTCGTGCAGCACCTGCACACCCCGGACATGGTGCTCAACCTGCGGCACGGCGACTTCGACCGCGCCCACCTGCCGTCGTACGAGTTCGACGCCGGGACCGGCCTGCACCGCCAGAGCGATGACCCCCACTTCCCGCTGACCACCCACGACCCGGGGGAACTGCTCGACCCGACGTTCTACACCCACCAGCCGGTGACCTCGGCGGCGATGAACGAGATCATCCGGACGCACGGCGGCGACGGGATCGTCGTCTCCCTGCACGAGTGCGTCGAGCGGTACCCCCTCCTGCGGGCGTACCTGGCCGACACCGGCCGGCCGCTGCCGGCCGACCTGCGACGGCTGCGCGAGTGGTCGCTGGTGATGGCACTGACCGGCGTGTTCAACGCGGTGGACCGGGGGCTGGTCGACGCGGGGCGCGACATCGTGGTGCACGGCTCGGGCAGCTACGGGGTGGACGACTACCGGCCGGCGGAGAGCGCCGACGTCACCGAGGTCCGCACCACCGCCGACATCGCCGCGGCCGTCGGTGACTGCTGACGCCGACCGGCCGGCCACCGCCCACCAGCGGGAGGTCTGGCTGCGGCAGCGAATCGACCCGGCCACCGGTCTGGCCGCCACCCGGGCCGTCCGGCTGCGCGGCCCGTTGCGACCCGACCGGTTGCGCGCGGCGCTGGACCAGGTCTGCGCCACGTACCCGGACCTGCACGCCGACCTCGTGCTGGCCGGGGACGGCGCCCGCCTGCGGCCGGCGCCCCCCGAGCCCGTCCGGTTCGACGTGGTGCCGCCGCACGAGGCGGCGCCGTCCACCCCGGACGCCGGCCCGACCCGGGGGGTGTGCGCCCGACTCGTACCCCACGATCCGACCGACCACGTCCTCACCCTGGCCGCCGCCCCCTGGGCCGTGTCGGGCGCCGGGCTGGGGACGCTGTTCGAGGCGGTGCTGTCGGCCTACGCCGCTCCGACGGCGGGGCCGGGCGCCGGTGACGCCCCTTGCGCCGGCCCGGCCCGGGTGCCCCGGCAGCGTGCCCTGCCGCCCGCCGCCCGGTCCGCCGGGCCGCGGGGCGCGGATCCCACCGACCCGCCGGGCGCACGCCGGCTGGATCTCGGGCTGCCGGCCCCGCACCCCGGCGGGCCGGGCCGGTGGACCGGCGTCCCCCTGACCCGGGACATCGCCGCCGGCCTGCTCGCCCTGGCCGACGCGCTCGGCACCAGCCGCAGCGCCGTCCTGGCGGCGGCCGTGGGCTGGACGCTGCACCGTTACACCGGCGACGGGACCATCGACGTCACGGTGCCCCGGGCCGTGCCCGAACGCCCCGGCGGCTCCGCCGACGTCGTCCGCCGGCTCCGCCCGGGCGCCGCGTCCACCGTGGGGGAACTGCTCGACGGGGCGCACCTGTCGCTCTCCGCGGCGGCGGGCCCCGAGCCGTCGCCGGACCTGCCGCCGACGGTGCTGCTGGAGACCGACGAGCTTCTCGGCGCGCCCGCCGGCCTCGCCGCCGACGTCACGCTCGGCCTGGCCGGGACGAGCGTCGAGTTCGGCGACCTGCGGGTCGAGGCCCAGGAGGCGCCCGCGCAGCCGGTCCCCGCCGACCTCGCCGTGCGGGCCCGGCTGGGCGCCGGCCCCGACGCCGTCGTGGTGCTCCTGGGCTGCCGCGCCGACCTTCCGGCGCAACTCGCCGACGACCTCGGCGCGGACCTGGCGCGGGTACTCGCCGCGATGCGTGCCGGCGCGGCCACGCCGGCCGCCGAGCTACTGCCCGTGCCCACCGTCGCCGGCCGCCGCCCGCCGTTGCGACTGCCGCACGTCGGCCCGGCCGACCATCGCGCCATCGCCCCGGAGGTGCTCGACGCCGGGGTCCCGGCCCGCTTCCGGGAGCAGGTACGGCGGCATCCCGACCGGATCGCCGTACACGGTGACGACGCGGTGCTGACCTACCGGGAGCTGGGCGGGGTCGCGGCGGGCGTGGCGGCGGAACTCGACCGGGTGACCGGCCGCCGCAGAGGCCGGGTCGGCCTGCTGCTCGACCACGGCACGGCCACCGTCGCGGCGATCGTGGGCACCCTCGCCGCCGGCGACTCGTACGTCCCGCTGGACACCGGCTACCCGCCGGCCCGGCTCGCCGCCATGCTCACCGGCGCGGTGGCCGTGCTCACCACGCCGGAGCACCGGGGGCTCGCGACCGCGGCGCTCGCGGCCGCCGGGATCCCGGGCACCCCGGTGGTCGACGTGTCCACGCTGCCGAGGTCGGGCGAACTGCCCGACGGAGCCGGCGACCCGGACGCCGAGGCGTACGTGCTCTACACCTCCGGCTCGACGGGCCAGCCCAAGGGCGTCGCGCAGACCCAACGCAACCTGCTGTTCCAGGTCTCGACCCACACCAACAACCTGCGCATCGGCCCCTCGGACCGGGTCAGCCTGCTGACGTCGTTCGGCTTCGACATGGCCGTGACCGACATGTTCAGCGCCCTGCTCAACGGGGCCACCTCGGTGCCGGTCGACGTCCGGAGCCGAGGGCTCGGCCACCTGGCCGACGCGCTGGTCGACCGGCAGGTCACCGTCTACCACTCGACCCCGACGCTGTACCGGCAACTGCTGGACGCCCCGGCAACGGCCGGCGGCCGGCTGCACCGGATGCGCGCGGTCGTGCTCGGCGGCGAGGAGACCACCCGGCAGGACGTCCTGCGCTGCCGGGAGCGGATCGGCCCGCACTGTGTCTTCGTCAACGGCTACGGCGCCACGGAGATCAGCTTCGCCGTGCAGAACCACCTGGCCGCCGACGACGAACTGCCCGCCACCGCCACCGTGCCGATCGGCCAGCCGCTCGACGGGGTGACCGTGGAACTGCTCGACGCCGACGGGGGAATCCTCGGGCTCACCGGGGAGATCGGCATCCGCAGCCGGCACCTGACCCCGGGCTACCAGGGTGGCGATCCGGTGTGGAACGCCAGCAGGTTCCTCGCCCACCCCGACGGCACCCGCACCTACCGCACCGGTGACCTCGGCCGGCGATTGCCCGACGGCGGCTTCGCCTATTTGGGCCGGCTCGACCGGCAGGTGAAGGTACGCGGCTACCGGGTGGAGCCGGGTGAGGTGGAGGCCCGGCTGCGCGCCCGCGCGGAGGTGGCGCTCGCGGTCGCGGCCGCCGTGGACGGTACGGCCGGAAAGGAACTGCTCGCCTGGGTCACCCCGGCGGGTGACGCGACCCCCGACCCGGCGGTGCTGCGCCGGGCGCTCGCGGCCGAACTGCCCCACTACCTCGTGCCGCAGCGCGTCGTGGTGCTGCCGGAGTTCCCGCTCACCTCCACCGGCAAGGTGGACGTGAAGGCCCTCCCGCTCCCCCCGCCCGCCGACGCCGACGCCCCGGCCCCGCCGCGTACGCCGCAGGAACGGGCCGTGGTCGAGGCCTGGCGGGCCGTCTCGGACGGGCGCCCGCTCGGCGTCGAGCAGAATTTCTTCGACGCCGGTGCCCACTCCCTGCACCTCGCCCGGCTCCAGCAGGAACTCGAACGTTCCCTCGGCCGTCCCGTCCCGCTGGTCTCCCTGTTCGCCCACCCGAACGCCGCCGCGCTGGGCGCCCACCTGGCCGGCACTGCGACGGACGCGACGGACCCGGCGCGGCGGGCCCGGGAACGGATGGCGGCACGACGACGGAGGACGCCATGACCACCGGGCCCGACTCCGGCGCCGGCGCGATCGCGGTGGTCGGCATGGCCGGCCGGTTCCCCGGCGCACCCGACGTCGACGCCCTGTGGCGGGCGGTCCGCGACGGGCGCGACCTCGTCCGCCGGTGGCGGCCCGAGGAGCTGCGCGCGGCCGGGTTGCCGGCGGACCTGCTCGCCGATCCCCGGTACGTGCCGGCCTTCGGCCAGCTCGACGGGCTGGCGGACTTCGACGCGGAGTTCTTCGGCTACTCGGCCCAGGAGGCGGCCCGGCTCGACCCGCAACAACGGATCTTCCTGGAGCTGTGCTGGTCCGCCCTGGAACACGCGGGGCACACCTGCTCGGGTGACGTGGTGGGCGGCGTCTTCGCCGGCGCGGCGCCGAACCGATACCTGCTCGGCAACGTGCTGCCCAGCCTGCCGGCCCACGAGGAGTGGACCTGGCCGCCGGGCAGCAGCGCGGACTACCTGCCCACCCGGGTGTCCTACGCGCTCGACCTGACCGGGCCGAGCGTCGCGGTGCAGAGCGCCTGCTCGTCCTCGCTGGTCGCGGTGTGCCTGGCCGCGCAGAGCCTGCTCGACTACCGCTGCGACGTCGCGCTCGCCGGTGGCGTGGCGGTGACGTCGGTCGACCAGCTCGGCTACCTCGCCCGGCCCGGCGACCAGACCTCGCCGACCGGGTACTGCCGCGCGTTCGACGCCGCCGCCGACGGCACGGTCTTCGGCAACGGCGGGGCGGTCGTGGTGCTGCGCCGGCTGGAGGACGCGCTGGCCGACGGCGACCACATCCACGCGGTCCTGCGCGGCTGGGCGGTGACCAACGACGGCGCGGCCCGGGCCGGCTTCGCCAGCCCGGGGGTGGACGGGCAGGTCGCCGCGATCGCCGAGGCGCTGGCCGCCGGCGACCTGGAGCCCGACACGGTGGGCCTGGTCGAGGCGCACGGCAGCGGCACCCGGCTGGGTGACGTCATCGAGTTGGAGGCGCTGCGCCAGGCCCTCGGGCCGGGCCCCGCGGGTGGTTGCGCGGTCGGCTCGGTGAAGACAAACGTCGGCAACCTGGACGCCGCCGCCGGGGTGGCCGGCCTGGTGAAGGCGGTGCTCGCGGTACGCCACGGTGTGCTCCCGGCGAGCCTGCACCACGAACGGCTCGACCCCGACGCCGACCTGGGCGGCACCGGGCTGTACGTGCCGGTGGAGTCCCGGCCGTGGGTGACCGACGGCGCGCCACGCCGCGCCGGGGTGAACTCGTTCGGACTCGGCGGGACCAACGCCCACGTGGTGGTGGAGCAGGCCGCCCCGGCGGTCTCCCCCACGCCGGGGCCGCAGGGACCCGAACTGCTCGTGCTGTCGGCGCCGACCGAGTCCGCGCTGCACGCCACCGCCGCCCGGCTCGCCGACGCGCTGGCCGACCTGGCGTCCGGGGCGGAACCGGGGGTCCCGGCCACCCTCGGCGACGTCTCCTGGACGCTGGCGGTGGGGCGCCGGCCCTTCGGCTTCCGGGCCAGCCTGGTCGCGTCCGATCTCGCCGACGCCGCCCGGCAGCTCGCGGCCGGGGTGACCGGGTACCGGGCCGCCCCGGGGTCGGCTGTCGACTGGCACCTGCCCGGCGGCGACGCCTCGCCGGGGGCGGGTCTCGCGGAGCTGCCGGCCTACCGGGACGCGACGCAGGAGTGCCACGCCGCGTTCGCCGGTCCCGGCGTCCCGCCGGAGGAGCCCGCCGCGGCGGCGTTCATCCGGGCGTACGCCCTCGCCCGACAGCTCACGGAGCTGGGCGTGCCGGCCGACGGCCACGACGGCGCGGGCGTCGGCACGTACGTCGCCGCCGTCCTGCGGGGCGAGCTGACGCTGGCCGAGGCGGCCCGGCGGGCCGTGACCGACGCGGCCGCTCCGGGCCCCGACGGTCCGCTGGTGCTGCGGGTCGCCACCGGAGCCCTGCCGGTGCCGGCCGACCTGCCCGGCCTGCTCGGGCTCGTCGGGCGGCTCTGGTCCGAGCACGGGGTGCCGGTCGACTGGCGCCGCAGGTCCCGGCCCGCCCGTCGCGTGCCCCTGCCGGGGTACGTCTTCCACCGGCGGCGGCACTGGCTGTCGCCGTCCTCCCCGCACGGAAAGGTGTGAGTCCGATGCCCACCAGCCGCCAGGTGCAGCTCGTCCGACGGCCGACCGGGGCGCCGGCCGGCACCGACTTCGAGCTCGTCACCGTCGACGTCCCCCCGCCGGCCGACGGGGAGGTCACCGTCCGGAACTCCCTCGTCTCGCTCGACCCGTACATGCGCAGCCGGCTGTACAGCGCCCCCGGCTACTCCGAGCCGTACCCGCTGCACGCCGCCCTGTCCGGGGACGCGGTCGGCACGGTGGTCGCCTCCCGGGCGCCCGGCTTGCCCGAGGGCACGCTGGTCCGTTCGACGCACGGCTGGCGGGAGTCCTTCACCGCCCCGGCCGCCGAGGTCACCCCGCTGAGCCCCGCCGGTTTCGCGCCGGCCGACCACCTCGGCCCGCTCGGCCTGGCCGGCGAGGCCGCGTACGTCGGCCTGTTCGTGGTCGCCGGGATCCGTCCCGGCGAGACGGTGTACGTCTCCGCCGCCGCCGGGGCCGTCGGCAGCATCGCCGGCCAGCTCGCCAAGCTGCACGGCTGCCGGGTGGTGGGCAGCGCCGGCTCCGAGGAGAAGGTCGACTGGCTGCTGGACGAACTCGGCTTCGACGAGGCGTTCGACCACTCCGACGGCGACCTGGAGGTGGAGCTGGCGATCGCCGCGCCGGACGGCGTGGACGTGTACTTCGACAACGTCGGCGGGGCGCACCTGCGGGCGGCCATCGGGGCCATGAACCCGTTCGGCCGGGCCGTGCTCTGCGGTGCGATGTCCCAGTACGGTCCGGAGCGCTTCGGGGTGGACAACCTCGCCCTCGTGGTCGCCCGCCGGCTGCGGCTGGAGGGCTTCCTCGTCCAGGACCACGCCGCGCACACGGCCGCCTTCACCGAGCTCGTCGCCGGGCACCTGGCGGCGGGGCGGCTGACCACCCGGGAAACCGTGGTGACCGGCCTGGAGAACGCTCCGGCGGCCTTCCTGGAGCTGTTCACCAGCGGCGGACACACGGGAAAGGTCCTGGTCGACGTGAGCTAGGTTGTCCCACCATGGCTACCTTGCATCAACTCCTGCACGACCGCCTCGCCGCCGCCTTCGCGGCGGTCGCGGGTGAGCCGGTCGACCCGAGCCTCCGCCGGTCCCAGCACGCCGACTTCCAGGCGGACGCGGCGCTGGGGCTGGCCCGCCGCCTGCGCGGCAACCCCCGGCAGATCGCCGCCGAGGTCGTCGCGCAGGCCCGGTGGGACGACCTGTGCGCGTCGGTGGAGGTGTCCGGGCCCGGCTTCATCAACCTCACCCTCGCCGACCAGGTGCTGGGCGACCTGCTCGGGGCGACGAACGCCGACGACCGGCTCGGGGTTCCGCTCGCGGCCGAGCCGGAGACGGTCGTCGTGGACTACTCCGCGCCGAACGTGGCCAAGGAGATGCACGTCGGGCACCTGCGGTCCACGGTGATCGGCGACAGCGTGGTACGGCTGCTGGAGTGGCTGGGCCACCGGGTGATCCGGGCCAACCACCTGGGTGACTGGGGCACCCCGTTCGGCATGCTGATCGAGCACCTGCTCGACCTCGGCGGCGCGGAGGCGGCCCACGAGCTGTCCCTCGGTGATCTGAACGCGTTCTACCAGGCGGCCCGGGCCAAGTTCGACAGCGACGAGGAGTTCAAGACCCGGGCCCGCAACCGGGTCGTCGCCTTGCAGGGTGGCGACGAGCAGACGCTGCGGCTGTGGCGGCTGCTCGTCCAGGAGTCGGAGAAGTACTTCCTCTCCGTGTACGACCGGCTCGACGTCCGGCTCACCGGCGCCGACTTCTTCGGCGAGAGCGCCTACAACGACATGCTCCCGGAGGTGCTGGCGGAGCTGGACCGGCTCGGCCTGCTGCGGGAGAGCGACGGCGCCAAGGTGGTCTTCCCCGCCGGCTACACGAACCGGGAGGGCGAGCCGCTGCCCCTCATCGTCCGCAAGCGCGACGGTGGGTTCGGCTACCCGGCCACGGACCTCGCCGCGATCCGGCACCGCCTGCACACCCTGCACGCCACCCGGCTGCTGTACGTCGTCGGCCTGCCGCAGCGGCAGCACTTCGAGATGGTCTACGAGGTGGCCCGCGAGGCCGGCTGGCTGCGCCCGCCCGCCCGGGCCGAGCACATCGGCTTCGGCTCCGTCCTCGGGCCGGACGGCAAGGTCTTCCGCACCCGGGCCGGGGCCACCGTCAAGCTCATCGACCTGGTCGACGAGGCCGTGGCGCGGGCCGCCGCGCTGATCGAGGAGAAGAACCCGGACCTGGACGCCGCCGAACGTGCCGAGCTCGCCCGGACGGTGGGCATCGGCGCCGTCAAGTACGCCGACCTGTCCAACGACCGGACGCGCGACTACGTCTTCGACTGGGACCGGATGCTGTCGCTGGAGGGCAACACGGCCCCCTACCTCCAGTACGCCCGGGCCCGGATCGAGTCGATCTTCCGGCGGGGTGGGGTGGCACCGGACCGGTCCCGGCGGACAGTGGCGGTGACGGCCCCGGCCGAGCACGCGCTCGCCCTGCACCTGCTCGCCTTCCCCGAGGTCGTCGGCGAGACGGCGGAGTCGCTGGAACTGCACCAGCTGACCGGCTACCTGTTCCGGCTGGCCACGCTGTTCACCTCCTTCTACGAGCAGTGCCCGGTGCTGCGCGCCGAGGACGACGTACGCGCCAGCCGGCTGGTCCTCTGCGACCTGACCGCCCGCACCCTGGCCCGGGGGCTGGACCTGCTGGGGATCGGCGCCCCCGGGCGGATGTGACGCGACGACCGCCCGGTCAGCGACGTGGAAGCGGGCCGGTGCCATCGGCACCGGCCCGCGCGGATCAGTAACCGAGCCGGTCGAGGATCCGGGCCGCCACGTCGAGCGTGTTCCCCTCCGGTGCGGCCGAGTAGCCCCCGATCGCCCCCCGCCAGGCCTCCTCGTGCCCGACGACGCGGGCGCGCAGGACGTCGACGTCCGGCTCCCGCCCGTGCGCCGCCGCGTCGGCCAGCCAGTTCGCCCACGACTCCCACCGGGGGAGGTAGTAGTCCCTGACGAGGCCGGCCCAGTGCCGGCCGGAGTAGTCGTGCAGCCCGCTCGTCTGGTGCCCCCAGACGGAGACGAGACTGCGGGCGTCCCGCTCCATGACGTCGGCCTCGGCCGGCGAGCCGCCCCACGCGCGGGCGTCGGCGATCCACCGCCCGACGCGGGACTCCGCCCGGGTGCCGGCGAGCTCGTCGAGGTCGAGCAGGTCGGTCCGGAACCGGGCGAAGTGATCGAGGACGGCGTCCGCGTCGCGCTCGGCGAAGGCCGCGAGCACGCCACGGATGTGGATCCGGCAGCCCTGCGCCACCACGTGCCCGACCAGATCGACGACGTCCCGCTCGACCTGGTCGGGCACGCCCGCCTCCGCCGCCCGGCCGAGCAGCAACCGCGCGGCCGTGGCGATCCGGGGCAGGGCGCCGAGCACCATCGGGTCGTTCTCGGCGTCGATGTTCGCCGACTGCCGCTGCGGCTCCGCGTTCTGCGGGACGAACTCGCCGGCCAGGCGCTGGGCGGCGAACGGCGCCTCGGCCGACCACGGCCGGGCGATGACCGGCGACGGGATGGACCGGGTGCGCCCAGGCCCGTAGAGCGTCTCGGCCAGGATGTCCCAGGCCCGGACGAAGTCGTCGTGCCCGGCCGCGTAGCGCTGCAGCGCGAACGAGCGCAGCCACTCGTCCAACTGCGGGACGTTCCAGGTCAGGTCGGTGGCGAGCTCGTAGAAGACGGTGTTGTTCTCGATCGCCTCGGGCGCGAGCCCGATGCCCGCGAGCCGGGGCGGCCGGGCCCGGGTCAGCTCGTCGACGTCGCGGCGCAGACCGCGCAGGTCACCGAAGAGCGCGAAGCGACCGCCGAAGTTGTGGATCGCGCACCAGACCCACCGCCGGTCGTACATGGCGTCGCGGCGCCACATGGGGGCGTGCTCGCCCCACAGGTCCAGCAGGACGAGCCGTTCCTGCGGGACCTCGGAGAGGAACGCCCGGACCCGTTCCGGCCGCCAGAAGTCGCGCTGGTAGTGGAACGGCCAGCCCTGGAGCACCCAGGTCGCCTCCGGGTCGCTGTCCGCCATCGCCCGGTAGCCGGCCCGGCCGACCGCCGCCAGGTAGTCGGGCTCGCCGGACGGCGGCACCGACTCGATGAACGGATCGGCGGCGTAGTGGTGGTCGGTGCCGAACAGTTCCCGCTGGATGCCCATGAACTCCGCGGCCAGCGACGCGAACCGCTCGCTGTCGGGGCTGAGAATCGGCGTACGCCAGCCCTGCCACTCGATCTCGCCGGCTGACGGGTCGGTGAGTTCCGGCGGCACGTGCCCCCCGAAGACGGGCAGGACCGGGGTCATGCCGAGCGCGCGTTGCCGGGCGAGGATCCGCTGCGCCAGCTCGACGTGGCGGGTGATCCAGTCCGCGGGCAGCGGCCCGCCGAACGAGTTGGTGTTGCCCATGAACGTCCACGGGAAGTGCGCCGCGCTGCCGATCCACTCGTCGATCCGGGCCGCGTCGAGCCCGGCCCGCCGGAACATCTCCGCCAGCACCGCCTCGTGGCCGACCTGCATGAGCGGATGGGTGACGCCGTGCAGCGCCATCCAGTCGATCTCCTGCTCCCAGCGGTCCCAGTCCCAGAACGCGGTCGAGTACCCGTAGGTCACGACGTTGAGGTAGTAGCGGACCGGGAACGGGCTGGTCAGCCGGGTCGGCGGCGCATCGGGCCAGGGCGCCGGCCGGGGCTCCAGCCGGGGCTGTTCCCAGGTCACCTGGCGGCCGGCGTACGCCTTGAGGTACTGCGCGAACGCGCAGGCCGCGGCGACGGGATCCGAACCGCGCAGCGTCAGGACGCCGTCGCGGCACTCGTATCCGGCGGCGGCGGCGTCATCGGCGGCGGGGACCCGCTCCACCCGTACGTCGTCCGCCGTGCCGGCGACGCGGGCCACGAGGGCACGTACGTCGTCCACCTGTCACAGCTCCTCGACAGTGTGGTTCAGCCGCGACCGCTCGGCGGCGAAGGCGACGAGATGACTCTCCACGCTCTCCTCCAACGAGCTGGGCGCCGCCTCGACGTCCTCGCCGGACAGCCGGCTCCGGACCCGCCCGGTGAAGTCGAGCATCAGCCCGGCGTCCCCGCCGCCGTGGCCGGAGAACGCCTCGATGACCTCGTCGACGACCCCCTGGCTGCCGCTGCCGACCTGGAACGTCTCGTCGGCCTGCCGACCCTCCACGTTGGGCGGGGTCTCGGCGAAGGTCGCGAGGCTGATCCGGCCCGAGCGCATGTCCGCGGTGATCTGCCCGTGGCTGCCCATCAGCGTGAGCGTCCGGGTGTTGAACGCGGTGAACGCCGAGACCACCAGCGACGCCGTGACGCCGTTGTCGAACCGCAGCGCCGCCGTCTGGTGGTCGACGACGTCGTTGTCCATCCGGTAGACGCACCGGCCGTAGTCGGTCAGCTGGAGCGCCCGCCGGCGGCCGGCCACGCTCGTGTCGTTCGTGACGACCGTGACCGGCGGCCCGTCGACGTCGGCGAGCTGGTCGACGTAGAGGCGCTCGGCGTTGTACGGGCAGGTGGCGGCGACGGCGCAGCCGTCGGTGCAGCGCTCCGTCGAGCCCTTCGGCGCGTGCTCGGCCCGGAAGTGGCGGCGCTCGCCGAACGAGGCCACCGTCGTGCACGGCGACCCGACCAGCCACCGAAGGATGTCGATGTCGTGGCACGCCTTCGCGAGCAGCATCGGGCTCGACCGGTCGGCCCGGTGCCAGTTGCCGCGCACGTAGCTGTGCGCGAAGTGCCAGTACGCGACGTTCTCGATGTGCGAGATGCCCTGCAACTCGCCGATGCGGCCCTCGTCGAGCAGGCGGCGCAGCGTCTGGAAGAACGGGGTGTAGCGCAGCACGTGGGCGACGGTGACCGTGCCGGTGCTCTCGCGCGCCGCGGCCGTCAGCCGGTGCAGTTCCTCGGCGGTCGGCGCGATGGGCTTCTCGAGCAGGACGTGGTGCCCCAGCTCGAGCGCGCGCAGGGTGGGATCGACGTGGTCCCGGTCCGGTGTCGCGACGATGACCGCGTCCCACGGTCCGCTGGTCGAGAGCGCCTGCTGCCAGCCGGTGAACCGGTGGGCCGCCGGGATGCCGTGGGCGTCACCCAGACCGTCGCGGCGCTCCGCGTCGGGCTCGGCGACCGCGACGACCCGGGCCGCCTCGGGGTGCTCCAGGCACCACTGGGCGTACGCGTGTGCGCCGCGTCCTCCCGCACCGAGCACGAGTAGTCGCACCGGACCCGTTCCCGATGACACAGGGCCTTCCACGTCGATCATCCTTTCGGAATTCACTTGTCCGCCCCCGACGTCAGGCCGGTGACGATGTAACGCTGAGCGAGGAAGAAGATGACGATGACCGGCACGGTCACCGCGATGGAGCCGGCCAGGAGCACTGTCACCGGGACCTGGAAGTCGGTGAGCTGGGCGAGGCCGAGCGGAGCCGTCCACCGGGAACGGTCCTGGACCAGGAACAACAGGGCGTAGAAGTACTCGTTCCAGGCGATCATGAAGACGTAGATGGCGGTCGCCACGACACCGGGCAGCGCGATCGGCAGTACGACCTTGCGCAGCATCGTCGGCAGCGAGCACCCGTCGAGCAGGGCCGCCTCCTCGACGCTCTCCGGCAGGGCGAGGAAGTAGTTGCGCATCATGTACAGCGCGACCGGGACGGTGGCGGCGACGTAGATGACGAGCAGCCCGACGAGCGACCTGGTCAACCCCAGCCGGCTCAGGATGACGAACTTCGGCACCGCGAGCACGATGCCCGGGAACAGGTAGACGGCGAGGATGATGCCGCTGGTGAAGCGGCGGCCGCGGTAGCGCAGGCGGGCAACAGCGTACGCCCCGAAGATGCACGCGACGATCGACACCACGACGGTGGCGAGGGCGACTCCCAGGGAGTTGACCACGAACCGGCCGAGCCCGAAGCCCCCCGCCGACTCGTCCTTCATCGCCGTGACGTAGCTGGACAGGTCGATCTCGGAGAGACCGGGGACGACGTCCAGGGGCTCCAGCAGCACCGCCGAGTAGGGGCGCAGCGAGAGCAGCACACCATAGAGCACGGGTCCCACGGCGCAGACGAGCGCGACGGTGATGAGCGTCCACCGCAGGACGTTGACCGGGCGCGAGGGTCGCATCGCCGAACTCACAACGTCTCCTTCCGCCGGGAGAGCAGGACGTAGCCGGCCAGCAGCACGCAGAGGATCAGCGACATCAGCAGTCCGTACGCCGCCGCGCTGCCGATGTCGGACCGGGTCACCAGCTCGGTGTAGACCTTGATCGCCATGACCTGGGTGCCGCCGGCGCCCTCGGTCAGCAGGTAGACGTCGTTGAAGTTCTGGAACGACCAGATGAAGCGCAGCAGCATCAGCAGCAGGACCACCCCCCGCAGCTGGGGAAGGATGATGTGGCGCAGGTTCTGCCACCGGGAGGCCCCGTCCAGCGCCGCGGCCTCCTCGATCCCACCCGGCACGTTCTGCAACCGCGCGGTGACGAAGAGGAAGGCGAGCGGGAACGACTTCCAGATCTCGAAGGCGACGACGACGAGCAGCGACACCGGTACGGGCAGGCCCGCCACGTCGGTCGAGGTGGTGCTGAGGAAGCCGATCGGGCTCTGCCAGCCGAGGTACTCCATGCCGATGGCGTTGACGATGCCGTACTGCGGGTTCAGCATCGTGCGCCAGATCATCGCCGCCGCGATGACCGGCAGCACGTACGGGACGAGCAGCAGCGCCCGGACGATCCCCCGGCCGCGGAACGGCCGGCGCATGGCGAGGGCGAGGGCCATCCCGACACCGATGGACCCGAGCGTGGTCAGGGTCGCGTAGATGACGGTGGTCCACAGGGCGCCCCAGAACGCGTCCGACCGCCAGGCGTCGGCGATGTTCTCGAAGGTCCACTCGATGGTGGACGGCGACAGCCGGGGGATGTCGATCAGCCTCGTGTCGGAGAACCCGAAGATGACGACCAGGACGAACGGGAGCAGGACGACCAGTGCGAGCAGCAGCAGGGTCGGACCGGTGAGGAGCTGGCCGTTGAGGTTCTCCCGCTGGGAGCGGCTGAGCCGCTCCCAGCGGGAGGACCGCACTGTCGGCGTGCTCACAGTTCGGCCTGGACCTTCTTGACCTCTTCGGCCATCGCCTTCGTGATGTCGGCCGGCGACTGCCCGCCGTAGAGCCGCTCGAGGAACTGCGCGAGCACGTTCTCCGCGGTGACCGCGCCGGCCAGCGGCGAGTCCTTCGTGCCCATGCCCCACAGGCTCACGGCGTTGACGCCGTCGCGGATCTGGGTGACCATCTCCGGGCCGTACAGCTCGGCGACGGAGCTCTTGGCCTCCGGGCCGACGCCCAGCTTGCCCCACGCGTCGAGGTACGCGTTCGGCTCGGCCTTGGTGCCGTTGCGCAGCGGGATCCGGCCCTCGGTCGCCGAGGCGAGCGTGTCCGAGTAGCCCTCCTCCAGCATGAACTTGATGAACTCCTTCGCCCCGGCGGTGTTGGCGCCCTCAGGGATGCCGTAGCCGAGGGTCGCGCCGTACTGCGCCGGGTGGTTCCGGTCGAGCACGGTGATGAATCCCGAGTTCTTCGACAGGAACGCCGGGTCGGCCTTGCACTGCTCGCAGGTCGGCGGGTTCGCCGAGTCGAGGCCGGCCAGCTCGTCGAGGATGTGCGTCGAGAAGAGCAGCATCGAGGACTTGCCGGCGAGGTAGGCCGCCCGCGCGCTGGTCACGTCGAAGTCACCCTGCGTGCTGGAGTCGCGCAGGACCTTGAACTGCTCGGCCGCCCGGGTGCACTCCGGCGAGTCGATGGTGACCTTGCCGTCCTGCACGAGCTGGCAGCCCGCGCTCTGGAACATCGAGTAGACGGCCTCGGTCCCCGAGGGGGTGCCGGACTGGGTACCCAGGGCGATTCCGGACACCCCGGTCGCCTTCATCGTCGTGGCGGCCTTCGCCAGCTCCTCGAGGTTGGTCGGCACCGCGACGTTCGCCGCCTGGAAGAGGTCCTTGCGGTACACCAGGAGGTGCACCCAGCCGTCGCTGGGTACGGCGCCGACCTTGTCGTCCAGGCTGAACGCCTTCAGGGCGTTCGCGTTGAACGTCTCGGCACCGAGGTCCTTGACGACCTCCTCGGCGGCGCCCGTGTTCAGCAGCCCCTGGGAACGCCAGGCGGCCGTGGTCGTGGAGCTGTGCAGCATCACGTCGGGCACGTCCCCGGAGGCGGCGCCCGTCGCCAGGGCCTGCTTCTGGTCGGCCTCGCTGAGCGGCACGACCTTCACGGCGATGCCGGTCTTCTCGGTGAACCGAGCCGCGACCTTCTCCTGCGCCGCGACCCGCTGCGGGGTCGTCTGCGGCGTCCAGAAGGTGATCTCTTTGGCCTTCTCCGCCTCCGGCTCGGACTCGCCGCAGGCGGCGAGCATGGTGAGCGCGGTCACGGCGGCGAGTGCCGCCGCGCACCGGCGCCTGGTCAGGTTGGACATGGCTATCTCTCCTCGATCTGCGTTGCGATGATCAGTGCCGCTCGATGGCCCCGCGCATGGCGTGCCCCCGCGAGTTCGCCGGCGGCTGCACGCCGAGCAGGGCGCTGATGGTGGCGGCCACGTCGACCAGGCCGACGTTGCGCAGCGGGACGCTGCGGATCCCGGCGCCCGAGAGCACCATCGGCACCTGCGCCTCGGCCAGCCCGCCGTGCGAGCCGCGCAGCTTGCCGTCGGTGAGCGTGGACAGGTGGTACGGCTCGACCGGCTCGACGACGAGGTCACCGAGCTTGTCGCTGGCGTGCAGGCGACGCAGGTCCTGCTTGTCGCGGACGGCCGCGATGCCCGGGATGCCCCTGATGATCCCGGCGATCCGGCGCGCGTTCTCCGGCGTGTCCGCCCGACCGCGCAGGGTGATGTCGGCGGTACGCGGCGCCGCGACGATGACGACCTCGCTCGTCGGGTCCGGCACGCCGCCCGAGGAGGAGATGACCTGGACCTTCAGGCCCGTCTCGGCCAGCCGGTCGAGCACCGTGGGCAGCAGCGGAACGGTCCACTCCCGGGCGCCGTGGTCGGCGGTGACAAGGAAGGTCGTCCTGTCCAGGATGCCTGCCTCCCGGGCGGCGTCGCGGACGCGGCCGATCTGGGCGTCCACCCGGGCCAGGGTCGCCGGCAGGTCGGGGGCGGCGAATCCGCCGTCGTGCAGCACGCCGTCGACGTCGTCGCAGTAGACGGTGATCAGGTCCGGAATCGCGGCGGGGTCGACCATGGTGCCGCCGGAGTTGACCGGCTCACCGCGCAGCAGCGCGATCGCCTGGTCGGCGCGCGTCTCACACTTTCCGCCTGGCTGGGTGTAGAGGGCGGCGGGATCGCCGTACGTCGCACCGTAGTTCTGCACCGCGTACCACTGGAGGTAGGCGGCCGTGCGGTCCTGCCGCTTCAGCGAGTGGGCGATCGTCTCGACGCCGGGCTCGATGTACCGCTCCTGGGAGACGCCGCGATCGGTCTCCTGGTTGTAGTAGTAGCCGGTGTTGCGGTGCACGTCGGCGTAGGTGCCGGTCGCGGTCGTCGACCGCGACGAGTTGGAGTACGACGAGTAGGACCCGTCGGCCACGCCGTAGGCGCCCTCGGCGATCAGCGCCCGGAGGTTGGGCAGTTCCGCCAGGTCGGCGTAGCGCCCGTCAAGGAAACGGGGATCGAACCCGTCGAAGTCAAACATGATCACGTGCTGCGTGGGCCGCGAGCCGTCCGCCGCCGGGGCGGGCGTCGCCGACGCCGGCCCCGCCGACAGCGCAGTTGCCGCGAGCAGTACGACCGTACCCGCCGCGACCGCCTTGGCCGCGTTCGAGCGCCCCATCGGATGCGCCACCTGTTGCCTCCTCATGCCTCGGAGCCGTGGGCGAGAGTCTGCCCGAGACACGAGGGAGATTGTCAAGATCCTGGGTCAAGATGCAAGATGCGTTCATGCAAAATCGCTCAGGTGACGGGACTGGCGCATCTCTGGACGAACTCGACCGCCAGATCATCGGCGCCCTGCTCGCCCATCCTCGGGCCACCCACGCGCAGATCGGCGAGGCGGTGTTCACCTCGGAGGCGACCGTCTCCCGCCGCATCCCGCGGCTCATCCGCAGCGGCGCGGTGCGGGTCATCGGCGTGCTGGACGGCGAGACGACCCGCCGGGCGCGGTCGCTGTTCGTCCGGCTGCGCTGCCGGCCGGACGCCGCGAGCCGCTCCGCCGAGCACCTGGCCCGGTGGCAGGAGTGCGGATCGGTCAAGCTGCTGACGGGGAGCTTCGACTGCCTGGCCGAGGTGTCCTACACCTCGAACGACCACCTGCTCCAGCTCATGTTCGAGCAGTTGCCCGGCCTCGACGGCGTGCTCGCCATCTGGAGCAACCAGGTGATCCGCAGGTTCGCCACGCCGCACAACTGGAGCCCGAGCCTGTTGCCGGCGGACGTCGTGGACCGGCTGCGGTCGCAGCGGGTGGACCGGTGGAACGAACAGGCAGCACCCGCCGAGGTGCCGCCACGGCTCGTCCGGCTCGACGAAATGATCATCGCCAGCCTCGGCGCGGACGGCCGGCAGAGCTGGCAGCAGTTGGCGGAGCGGTGCAGTGCGAGCCCCGCCACCGTACGCCGGCGGGCCGAGGCGATGATGGTGGCCGGATCCCTGCGGATGCGGACGGTCGTCGAGCCCAGCCTGGTCGGGCTCGCGGTGAACGCCTTCATCTTCCTCAGCATCCACCCCACGCAGCTCGGGCAGGCCGGCGAGTTGCTCGCCGCGCACCCGGCCGTCCTCATGATCGCCGCGACCACCGGGGACCGGAACCTCTGCGGCGAGATCGCGCTGGAGAGCGACGGCGCGCTCTACGAGTTCCTCTCCGGCACCATAGGCCAACTGCCCGGCCTCCAGCACGCGGACGTGGCCGTCGCCCTGCGTTCGGTCAAACGGGCCGGCATGATCCGCCCGCCCGCTCCCCGGACCGGCGACTGATCACCCGTTGGCGGGAGCACCGCCGATCGGCGGGAGCCCAGGCCCGCCGGGGCTCCCGCCGATCGGGGAATGACCGGCCCGTCAGGCGGTCCGGTTGGTGGTCCAGCGCTGGGTCGGCTCAGTCGTGGAGCAGGTCGCCAGCTCGAGTGCGACGAGCGCCCCGGTGGACGCCCCCGCCGCCTGGACGCAGAGGTTCGACGCGGTCTTGATGTGGTGGGTGAGTCCGGACAGGACGGTGAACGTCCACCGTTGCGCGGCGGCCCCCGAGCAGGTCGCCTGCACGACCGGGGTGCCGACGGTGGTCGCGCCGCCCAGCGGGGTCAGGCACTTGAGACTGTGGTTGTTGGTCAGGGTCCAGGTGCCGCCGGTCGCCGCGGTCATCTTCCACTGCTGGTTGGCCTCGCCGTTCTGCGGCCACTGGATCACGGTGGCGTTCTCGTCCTCGCTGAAGCCCAGCACGTCGATGGTCAGGTTGGCGCCCGAGCCGTCCAGCACGTCGTTGGCGAGGATCATCGTGGCGCCGTCCTCCGCGGCGCCGGCCGGTGCCGTGCTGCTGTTCGTGGTGACCGTGAGCGGCTGCGACGCGACGGAGGTGCGGGTGACGCCGGCGTGGGTGACCCGCTGCCGGACGGTCCACGTGGCCGTCGTGTTCGTCGCCAGGCCGGTCAGCCGCACCGAGGTACGCCAGCCGGGGACCGTCGCCACCACCGTGCCGTTGCGTAGCACCTGGTGGTCGACGGTGTAGCCGGAGCCGACCGGCTTCATGCTGGGCAGGTAGCTGAGCACGAGGGAACTGCCCTCGACGTCGGTGGCGCGCAGCACCTGGGGCGGCAGGGCGGGGATGGTCGTCATGGTCGGCACGGAACTGCCGGCCTGGAGGTAGAGGCTGTGGTGGGCCGCGTTGAAGTGCGTCGGCAGGTAGCTGCCCTGCGGGTTGATCCCGAAGTAGTCGTCGCTGCCGCAGTCGAGCAGCCGCACCGCGAGCGGGTCCGTGCAGACCGTCGGGTTGCCGTCCTGGCAGAGGGTCTCGTTGCCGTCGGAGCAGTGCCCGCCGCCGGAGTGGTTCGGCGCCTCCGGTTGCAGGCCGCCCAGGCCGTGGGCCAGCTCGTGGGTCATCGCGTGCCCCGTGAAGCAGGAGGGCTGGAAGGTGATCCAGACCGTCCGGCTGTTGCGCTGGTTGCCGGTGCCCGGCGCGGTGGGGTTCGCGATGCCCTCGTCGACGGTGCCGGCGCAGTTCACCCGGTGGTTCTCGGACAGGATGACGTAGAGCCGGTTGTCGGCGTCGTATCCGAGGGGCCGCAGGACGTTGAGCAGGTTGTCGGAGCTGGCGGTGCCGGTCGGCACCTGCACCTGGGTGATGGTGAGGTGGCACCCGGTGCTGCCGGTGAGGAACCTGATCCACCGCTGGGCGCCGTCACGCCGGGCGCTGTCGTTGACGTTCTGCTGGGCGACCCAGGCCGCCGCCCGGATCGCCGGCTCGCGCTCGGCGAACCGGCTGGTGCCCGGCTCGTAGGTGTAGAGCACCTGCACCCGGTGGCCGCTGGTGCCGTTGTCGACGCACTGCAGCGGCGGGGCCGCCGCCGTTCCGCCGGGGACGGCACCGGCGGGTGCGGTCGGCGCGACCGCGAGCCCGACCGCCGCCGTCAGCGTCGCCGCGAGCATCCACGCCAGTTTCCCGTGCCTTCTTACCCGCTTCATCCGGCTTCCTCTCTCGTGGCCTCCGACGGACGCCGCCGGGCACTCGACAATGAGGACGCGGCGGGTCGGAGTCATCACGAAACCCGCGTCTCGACTCCGCAGGATTGCAATGGTGTCGACACTAGTCGATGCGTATCGGAACGCACACCGCCGCGAGACACAGCCCACAGCGGCCGGATCACCACCCCCGAAGGGACGGCTCTGAGGTGCGGAAACTCCGTTCACGCCGTCCGGGAAAGCGCGCCGGCGAAGCAACGTAATATCGCTGTCGACACAAATTCATCGGGCACGCTCTCACCGGTGGACGATGCGCTCTGGAGAATCGCGCACCGGGGCGGCCGGGCCGCCCGCCGGACGCGATTCACGTTCCCTGCCGTACCCATGCTTTGATGCCGGCACCGGTCCGGCACGACCTGCACGACGCCGGCCGGCCGGGTCGGGAAAGGAGCGCCGGTGAGGCGACGAGGACTGCCGATGGGACCGCGGCGACCGGCCGCCCGGGAACGGCGAGGCCGCCCAGGCGGCGCGGCCCCGGGGGCACGCGTCGCGGCGGGGGCGGCCGTCGTCGCCGTCGCGCTGTTCCCGACCGGGGCGGCGGCGAGTCCGTCGCCCACCCCGCCGTCGGGAGCGCCCGCGTGCCAGGTCCGCGACGACCGGCTGACCGAGATCTCCGGAATGGTCGCCACGGACCACGGCTTCGTGGTGATCAACGACGGTGCGGAGAACGAGGCCCGCCGCCGCATCTTCTTCCTGGACCACGACTGCGCCGTGGTGCGTACCGTGCCCTATCCGTCGCGGCCGCGCGACACCGAGGACCTCGCCGTCGGCACCGACGGCACGGTGTGGGTGGCGGACACCGGCGACAACGACCGCTCCCGGCAGACGGTCGCGGTCTGGAAGCTTCCGCCGGGAGCCGACCGGCCGGTGTTGTACCGGATGACGTACCCGGACGGCCCGCACGACGCCGAGGCCATGCTCGTGACCGCCGACGACCGGCCGGTCATCGTGACCAAGTACTCCGCGGTCCTCTACGCCCCGAGCGCTGCCCTGCGTCCCGGCGCGACGGTGCCACTGGCGAAGGTGGGGCAGGTCCGGCTGCCGGCGTCCGCGACGAGCAACCCGTTCGGGATCCTCGGCCGGACAGCCGTCACCGGTGCCGCCACCGCCCCGGACGGGCGCCGGGTCGTGCTGCGCACCTACGCCGACGCGTACGAGTTCGACGTCGTCGACCGCGACGTGGTCGCCTCGCTGACCAGCGGAACCCCACGGGTCACCGCGCTGCCCGACGAGCCGCAGGGCGAGTCGGTCACCTACAGCCGCGACGGGCGTTCGCTGCTCACCGTCTCCGAGACGGCGGACCAGCCGCCCGGCACGAGGCCCGCTGTCCTGCGCTACGCCCTGGCTTCGGGCGGGCCGTCCCCCGCGCCACCCGACACACCCGAGCCAACCACCCCCGCCACCGCCACCGCCGACGAGACAGACGACGCCGGCGACGGGGTCACCCCCGTCGTGGTGGCGGGAGCGGTCGGACTTGGCCTGGTCGGCGTGGCACTGCTCGCCGTGACCTGGCTACGGCGGGCCCGGTCGCGCTGACCGGCCGGCACCGCGGTCGTCCGACCGGATACCGTACCCGGCGGTACGGGGTCACCGGGCCGGCGTCGAGCGGTGGGAGGTCGGATGCGCCTGCACGTGGGGTGCGCGATGTGGACGCACAAGGCCTGGCAGGGCCGCTTCGTGGCGCACCCGCTGCCGGCCCACGAACGGCTGCGCGCCTACGCCGGCTGGTGCACCGCCGTCGAGGGGAACACCACCTTCTACGCGACCCCGGCGCGAGAGACGGTGGCCTCGTGGGCGGGTCAGACCGGCCCCGACTTCCGGTTCGTGCTCAAACTGCCGAAGGCCGTCACGCACGACCACCGGCTCACCGGCGCCGACGAGGAACTCCGGATCTTCCTGGACGCGATCGAGCCCCTCGGCTCGCGGGCCCACGCCCTCTGGATCCAGTTGCCGGGTTCCTTCGGCCCCGCCGACGTGCCCACGCTGGCCCGGTTCCTGCGAGGGCTGCCCGCCGCCCACCGGTACGCCGTGGAGGTCCGCCACCCCGCGTTCTTCGACGATCCGCGGGCGGCGCGGACGCTCGAACAGACGCTCGTCGCGGCCGGCGCGGAGTGGATCCCCTTCGACACCACGGCGTTCTTCCGCACCCCGCCGACCAGCGACGCGGAACGGGAGGCGTGGACCAGGAAGCCGCGTACGCCGCTGCGCACCCACGCGCTCACCGACCGGCCGATCGTCCGGTACCTCGGCCGGGACGACCCCGCCCGGACGATCGAGGGCTGGCAGCCCTGGCTCGACGTGGTGACCGGCTGGCTGCGCGAGGGCCGCTCGCCGACGGTGTTCGTGCACACCCCGGACAACGCCGACGCGCCCGACCTCGCCCGCACCTTCCACGACGAGGTCCGGGCGGGCCTGCCCGGGGTCGAGCCGCTGCCGGAGCCGGCGCGGATCGGGCCGGCGACGCTGTTCTGACCGGATCGGGCCGGCCGCTCGCCGGTCGTCGCCACGAACCGGCGCTGATCCGGACGGCAGGTCGGTCGGGCACCCTCGGCCGGACGGCGTCGACATGACACCATGGCCGGTGTCCTCCGCCAGCCGGGTGGCCGGAGCACGACAGTGATGGAGTCGGGATGACAGGACTGGCCGGCGCACCGGTGCCGGGGCTGGCACCGTTGTGGACGCACGACCCGGTCACCGCCGGCCCCTACCGACTCGTCGGCCGGCTGGGCGCGGGCGGCCAGGGCGTGGTCTACCTCGGCGAGGACACCGAGGGCCGGCGGGTCGCGATCAAGATGATCAGCCTCGACCTGAGCGACAGCCGGGCCCGGTCACAGTTCCTGAAGGAGATCACCGCGGCACGGAAGGTGGCTCCCTTCTGCACCGCGCAGGTGCTCTCCGCCGACGTGGACGGCGAGCAGCCCTATGTGGTCAGCGAGTTCATCGAAGGCCCGACGCTCTACCGGCACGTCCGCGAGCACGGGCCGATCGCCGGAAACGCGCTGCACCGGCTCGCCGTCGGCACGGCCACCGCGCTCGCCGCGATCCACCGCTCCGACGTCGTGCACTGCGACCTGAAGCCGGACAACGTGGTGCTCGGCCAGGACGGGCCGCGGGTGATCGACTTCGGCATCGCCCGGGCCCTGGGCGTCACCGAGACGGTGACCAGCCGGGTGATGGGGACCACCGCGTACATGGCGCCGGAACGGTTCCGCAACGACGCCGTCGGCCCGCCGTGCGACGTCTTCGCCTGGGCCGCGACCATCGCCTTCGCCGCCGGTGGCCGGCCGCCGTTCGGCAACGACTCGCTCTTCGCGGTGATGCACCGGGTGCTGAACGACCCGCCCGACCTGCCCCCGCTCCCCGAGGGCCTGGCCGAGCTGATCGAGCAGTGCCTGGCCAAGGACCCGGCGGACCGGCCGGAGGCCGAGCAGGTGCTGATGCGGCTGCTCGGGCAGGACGCCCGGACCACCGGCCCGCTGCGCCGCGAGACCGTGCTCCAGGTGGGCAACGAGACCGCCGGCGCGCCGACCCCGAACCAGCCACTGCCACTGCCCCGCTCCGCGCCCCGCACGGCACCGGCTCCCCCATCGACAGTCCGGCCGGAGCCGACGGCTCCCCCGCCCGCGCCGACGGACCGACCGGGGCCGACATGGGTCCACCCGACACCGCCTGGCCGGGCCCCGGTTCCCGTACCGGGCACGGTCGCCAAGGCGGGCGGCGGCTGGCAGCGGTTCCGCCGCGAGGCCGGCGACGCCTGGGGCATCTCGACCGCGATCTTCCTCGGCTCGGTCGGTGCCGCCGCCGGTTACGTCGCGTCGAACGCGGTGGGCCCGGCCGTGGCGGTCGGGTCGGCCGCCTTCGTCGTGGTCTACGGGGTCCGGCTGCTGCTCGCGACGGCGCTCGGCGGCCGGTCCGATCGTCCCTGACCGGCAGCCCTCGGCCGAGGCGTCGGCGCGGCGCTGGCCGTGGCGGAGCGGGCGTGCCGGCGCCAGCCGGGTGGCGCCGGACCGATAGGTTGACCGCCATCAGTCGACCACCGAGGAGGACGTCCCCATGGTCCCAGCCCCGTCGCGGACACGGCAGTGGTTGCCGTACACCGCCGCCGTCACCGCCGGGCTGCTGGTCATCGCCGGGGCGTTCGTGCTCGTCCGGCAGCGGGACGCGGGCACCGACCGGCCCCGGGCCGACTGCACCACCGTCCTGGACGTCAACTCCTCCACCGAGAAGGTGACGCTGCTGGTGGAGTTGGCCGAGCGGTACAACGACAGCGGCCGGTCGCTCGACGGCGGCGGCTGTGCCGAGGTGCGCGTCACCGGCCTGACCTCCGGCAAGGCCACCGAGGCGCTGGCCGCCGGCTGGACCGGCATCGGCCTGCCGGAGCCGCAGGTCTGGCTGCCGACGTCGAGCCTGTGGACCGGTCAGCTCCAGTTGCTCGACAAGGCCGCCGGGCACCCGCCGCAGACCCCGGGCCAGTACCCGTCGATCGCCAACAGCCCGCTGGTGATCGCGATGCCGCAGCCCAAGGGCGAGCTGGTACGCCAGCAGGGTCCGTTGGGCTGGGGGCAGATCCTCGGCCTCTCCGGGCGCCAGGGATGGGCGGAGTTCGGCCGGCCGGAGTGGGGCCGGTTCACCTTCGGCAAGGACAACCCGAACCTCTCCACCTCCGGGCTGGCGGCGACCATCGCCACCTACTACGCCGCGGCGAACCGCTCCAGCGACCTCACCCGGGCCGACCTGTCGGACCCGAAGGTGACCCAGTTCGTCCGGCGGATCGAGGCCAACGTGTCGCACTACAGCGACGACTCGGTGGAGCTGCTCCGCGACCTCGCCGAGGCCGACCTGACCGGCGGGGGCGCCAGCACGGGCGACATGAGCGCCATCGTCATGCAGGAGGAGCTGGTCCACCTCTACAACGAGGGCGGGCTGAGCCCGCGGCAGGAGGGCCAGGAGCGGGGCGCCCGGCCCAAGGTGCCGCTGGTCGCCGTCCACCCCAAGGAGGGCACCTTCAACCTCGACCACCCGTTCGTGGTGCTGCCCTCCGCCGACGAGCGGCAGCGCGTGGCGGCGGCCGACTTCCTGGACTTCCTGACCGCGGCCGATCAGCAGAAGAGCTTCGCCCGCCTCGGCTTCCGCGATTACGAACGCCGGGCCTCGGCGGAGCTGCTCGCCAGCGTCGGCGCCGAGCCCGCCGGCGGGCTGGACTACTTCGCGCCGCCGAACCCGACGGTCGTCGAGGCCATGCTGGGCGGCTGGAGCACGCTGCGCAAGAAGGCCAACATCCTGATCGCGCTGGACACCTCCGGGTCGATGGAGGCCCCGATCGGCGACAGCACCCGCTTCCAGGTCGCCTCGAAGGCGGCGGCCAAGGGGCTCGCGCTGCTCAACGCCGAGGACCGGGTCGGGCTCTGGTCGTTCTCCTCGGAGACGCCGAAGCGGCCCAGGAGCCCGTATCAGGAGGAGGTCCGGCTCGGCGACTTCGACCAGAAGCGGTTCGACAGCCGGATCGCCGGCCTGCACGTCGCGGGCGACACCGCGCTCTACGCGACGGTCCGGGCCGCCCACCGGCAACTGCTCGACCGGTACGATCCGGAACGGATCAACGCCGTCGTCGTGCTGACCGACGGCAAGAACGAGTATCCCAAGGACAACGACCTGGCCCGGCTGCTCGCCGACGTCGCCCTGGATCCGCAGCGCCCGGTCAAGGTCTTCTGCATCGCCTTCGACCGGGACTCGGACTTCGTCACGCTGGACCGGATCGCCAAGGCGTCCTCGGGCAAGGCGTACGACGCCACCGACCCCGCCACTGTCGACGAGGCCTTCGTCAAGTTGGTCAGCAGCTTCTGATCCCCACTGCCGGCGGCGGGGCGGTCGCGGCGCCGCCCCTCCCCCGAGCACAATAGATCGATGTCAGGTGATGTCCGCGCGGCCTTTCCTTCGCTACCCTGTGGCCCATGATCCTCCACAGGAGATCCACCGCGACCACTGTTCTCGGGCGACTCGCGCTGGCGGTCGCGGTCGGCCTCGCGGCACCGGTGGGCGTCGCGTCGGCGCCCGCCACCGCCGCGACGCCGCCCGGCACGCTGGCCGGCATCGACGTCTCGACCTGGCAGGCCGGCATCGACTTCGCCGACGTCCGCGCCGACGGCCACCAGTTCGTGATCGTGAAGGCCGGCGGCTCCCAACTGTCGGAGGGGCCCTACACCGGCTCGCAGTACCCGACCCAGGTCGACGGCGCCCGGGCGGCGGGGCTCCGGGTCGGCCACTACTGGCTGGCCGGCGACTTCCAGACACCGGTGCAGGCCGCCGACTACTTCGCCGACCACCTGCACGACTACCGGCCCGGTGACGTGATCGCGCTCGACAACGAGGTGCTCGACGACTCGACGCGGCTGTGGAACGACACCGAGGTCACGGCGTTCTTCCAGCGGGTGCGCGACCGGATCGGCAACCACGTCCCCTGGCTGTACATGGGCGCGGCGGACCTGCGCTCCGGGACGTGGCCACGGGCGATCGCGGCCGGCGTGAAGCTCTGGGTGGCGTCGTGGGGCGCCAACGACGGCAGCTACCCCGGCCTGCCGAACCTGGGCGGCGCATACCCGACGTGGAGCGCGCACCAGTACACCTCGTCGGGCTCGACCGGCGGCATCGCGCGGGTGGACCTGAACGTGGCCAAGCCGGAGGCCTTCGAGATCGTCACGGGCACCCCGACCGACCCGCCCGTGGACGACCCGCTGCCCAAGACCACCACCGAGCAGGACGGCGCGCCCGGGCCGGTCATGTGGATGCGCGCCCAGAACTGGCTGGGGCTCACCTCCGGCTACACCGGCCCCATCGACGGCGTGCCCGGCCCGAACACCTACGCCGCCCTGCAACGGGCCATGCGCGGCTACGGCTACACCGGCCCGATCGACGGCGTGCCCGGGGTCAACACCTGGAAGGCGGTGCAGCGGCTCGCCTCCGGCTGGGGCTACACCGGCCCGGTCGACGGGGTGATGGGGCCGAACTCCTGGCGCGGCTTCGCCCGGTTCCTCAACCAGGACCAGTGGGACTGACGCCCCCGCACCGCCCCCGCTGACGCGGGCGCCTGGCGTACGGGCCAACCGGCTCGTACGCCAGGCGGAGGCAAGGTCAGCGCAGGCGGGACTCGATGGCCTCGATGATCCGTGGGCGCAGTTCCGCGGCGCGGATGACGGCGTCGACGGAACCCACCTCGACCGCGCGCTGGATGTTGTGCACGCGGTCGAACTCCGTGGCCACCTCGCCGAGCTTCTCGGCGCGGACCGAGGAGCGCAGCTCGTCCAGCTCGGCGGTCAACGCGGCACGGTCGGCACCGGACGCGGCCGCGACGCGGGCCTCCAGGTCCCGCACGCGCGGGTCGGCCGCGGTACGGGCGTTGACGTCACCCGAGAACACCACGGCGGCGGCGGGGGCACCGCCGAGCACCGAGGCGAACGAGCCTTCCAGCGCGAGCACTGTCATGTTCGGGTTCAGCGCCTTCGAGAACACCACGAACGCGCCACCGTGGTACCGCGAGATCACGCAGAACACGATGGGGCCGCGGAAGTTCACGATCGCGCGGCCGATCTCGGCGCCGTACTCCAGTTGCAGTTTGCGCATCGACTCCGGCGAGCCGTCGAAGCCCGACAGGTTCGCCAGCACCACCAGCGGGCGGTTGCCGCTGGCCGCGTTGATCGCCCGCGCGGCCTTCCGCGACGACTGCGGGAACAGCGTGCCCGCCGTGTAGGTGTCCGGACCGTCGGTGGGCGGGAAGCCGCGCCGCGGCACCGACCGCGACTCGATGCCGAGCAGGCACACCGGCATGCCGCCGAGATGCACGTCCTGCACCGCCACGGTCTCCGCGTCGGCCATGCCCGCCCAGCGTTCCAGCACCGGGTGGTCCTGGTCGGAGAGCGCCCGCATCACCGTCCGGATGTCGAACGGCTTCTTGCGGTCCGGGTTGGCCGCGACGGAGAAGATCTCACCGACGGTGGTGAAGTCGCTGCCCTCCACGACGTGCGGGAAGTCGGAGACGTCGCGGTCGACGGGGTCGTTCGTCCTCGCCCGCCGCGGCGCGTCCTCGCCGGGCGCGACGTACGTGTGGTCGTAGTACGACATCAGCACGTCCCGCGCGGCGGTCAGGCTCGGCGCCCAGTACTGCGCCTGACCGTTCGGGCCCATCACCCGGTCGTAGCCGCCGATGCCGAAGTTGTCCTCGGCCGACACCCCGCCGGAGAAGTCGAGCGACTGCTTGCCGGTGAGCACCATCGCCGAGTCCGGCGTCATCACCAGGATGCCCCTGGTGTGCATGAGCATGGTCGCCTCGGCGTTCCAGTACGGCTGCGCGCCGACGGTGATGCCCGCGACCACGATGTTGATCTCGCCGCCGTCCTGGGTGAACTCGACGATCCGCTTGAGCGCCGCGGCCACCCAGTCCATGTTCTCCGTGCCCGACTCCATCGAGATCCGGGCGCCGGCGGACAGCGCGTACCACTCCAGCGGCACCCGCATCTGCTCGGCCAGGTCCAGCGCGGCGATCACCCGGCGGCACTCCGGCTCCGACAGCGCGCCGAGCGACTTCGTCGGGTCGCCGAGCAGCACGACCCTGGTGACGCCCTGCGGGTGCCGCCGGGTACGCGTCCGGACCACGCCCGCGACGATCGCCGCGGTGTTGCGCCCCTTCGGCCGGTCGACCGGCACCAGCGCGTGGTCGTCGTCGAGGTCGTGCTCGACGAAGTCGCCGAGCCGGCCGGTCAACTCGTACGGGTACACCGTGTTGCGGCTGCTCGCGCGCAGCACCTTCTGCCGGTAGCCGTCGACCGGCTCGACCAGCTCGTCCGACGGCTGGCCGACGGTCAGCCTGGTGCCGCCGGTGGCGTCGAAGGTGATGCGTACGGCGATCTTGGTCAGCTCGCCGGTCCGGTGGTGACGCTGCCGCGCGATGAACAGGATCTCCTCCAGCCCGGCGCCCGTGGTCGTCGGCAGCACGCGCCCGGCGATCATCTCCAGCTCCTCGCGGGTGATCTCGCTCGGCGGCCAGACGTAGAGCACGATCCGGTTGGTGTTGAAGCGGTTCTTCGACGGCCGCCGCGACTGCGCGCGGCGGATCGAGTCGAGGCAGGTGGCGAGGACGTCCTCGGCCGTCGGCAACGAGACCAGTCGGCCGTCGTGCTCGCGCAGCTCGGTCAGGTCGCGCACCTGGGCGAACGCGACCAGGCGGTCGTCCGACGGGTTCTCCTGCGCCACGCACCGGAACAGGTAGACCTCCTCGTCCGACGACGGCAGCCGGGTGAGGGCGAACTTGCGCAGCCGCTCCAGCTGCATCCGCTGCGCGATGTACGGGTGCAGGCCCCGGATCAGCCGCTCCTCGGTCATCCCGGTGGTCGACGGGCGGAAGGTGAAGTGGTGGTGCATCACCGCGCCGCCGCGGCCCGCGACGGTGGTGGTGAGTCTGCGGACCTGGTGCGGCAGCGGGTGCGCGCTGACGACGCCGTGCAGGGCGGCCGCCATGGCGTCGGAGTCCTCCGGCTGCTTCTCCCAGGCCAGATAGATGTCGGCGTCGATGTCGTCCGCGCCGCTTGCCAGCTCCGCGAGCCCGCGCAGCGCGCCGCCCAGCGCCTCGAAGCTCACCGCGGCGGAGACCACGCGCGAGCCCGCCCGTTCGGCGACCACGAAGGTGCAGCCCGCGGCCTCCTGGGTGCGGACGCCGGTGAGGCCCTTGTTGCCGTAGTAGCGCCGGGTCAGCACCTCCAGCATGACCGCGTTGTCCAGGTGGTCGCGGGTGAGCCGCTGGCCGAGCAACCGCACCAACGGCTCGGTGCTGCGCACCATCTCGGCGACGCGCTCGGCGCGGTCCGGCGAGTCCGGCTGCGCGTCCAGGTGGCGCAGGTGCCTGCGGACACCGGCGTAGACGAGGGCCCGGTTGCGGCGCAGCAACGGCTGGCCGAACCAGGCGAACACCACGCCGCGGGCGAGGTCGGAGACCACGGGGAAGCGGATCTGCGTCGCGGCCACCAGCCGCTCCAGTGCGAGTCCGGCGGGCTCGCGCAGCGTCTCGTCCGGCGGGGGCTCCCGCAGCCACGCGCGCAGCAACGTCGCGACGACCGTGGCGTCGGCGGACGCGCGCTGCTGGGCGAGGAAGATCCGGAACACGGCGGCTTCGAGCTCCGGCGAACGCTCCATCTCGGTCACGCCGTAGTGCCCGAGCGCCTTGGCCAGCTTGGCCTGGAACGTCATCGGCAGCCCGGCCCGGTCGACGTCGAGGCACTGGAGGTAGGTGTGGAAGTACTCGCGGGCGCTGGGCACGTGGCCCGCGCCGACGCCGTCGTCACCCGCCGGCCGGTTGCGGCTCAGCTCGGTGAGGTCGGCGAAGACCTCGACGAGGTCGAGTTCCTCGGCCAGCGGCCGGTAGCCGTCCTCGATGGCGGCCCGGCGGGCGGCGAGATAGTCGTCGAGCACCCGGCGCTCGTCGTGCGGGTCGACGTCGAAGCCCAGCAGGAGGCTGTGCAGGTCCTGCCCACCACGCGCGGTGCGCTCCCGCGCCGGGATCCTGGCGGGCGCGACGGGCAGGTCCAGCTCGACCGCCCCGGCGGCCGAGGTGTCCTCGGTCTCGGCGTCGTCGTCGGCGAGCGGTTCCAGCCGCAGCAGCGGCGCACCGGTCTCCACCTGGCTGCCCACGGACACGGCGCATTCCTTCAGCCGTGCCCTGAACGGCGCCCGCAGCACCGTCTCCATCTTCATGCTCTCCAGCACGAGCACCGGCGCGCCCGCTTCGACCTCGGCGCCGACCGCCAGCGGCGTGGCGACGACCAGCGCGGGCGCGGGCGAGCGGACGACGCCGCCCTCGTCCCGGCTGACCCGGTGCGTCACGCCGTCCACCTCGACCAGGTGGATCGGCCCGTGGGTGCCGGTGAGCAGGCGGTACCGGGCGCCGTTGACGACGATCTGACCCGTGTGCCGGTCGAAGCGGTCCAGCTCGACGTCGGCGGTACGCACGTCGTCGCCCGCCTCGACGCCGACGCGGAACCGGTGCGGGCCGATCCGCGCGACGCGCACGCGATAGCCGACGCCCCGCAGCTTGAGGTCCAGCGGTCGGCCGCTCTCGTGCTGCACCTGCGGGCGCCCGCCGAACGCCGTCGACAGCAGACGCTGCCGCTCGACGCGCTCCTCCTCCTCGTACGCCTCGATGGCGGCGGCCGCCAGCGCGACGGCGGAGTGTCGGTGCAAGACGAGCCTGCCCTCGCCACGGACGCGGTCGATCCAGCCGGTGTCCGCGCTGGCGTCGATCACCTCGGGCTGGTCGAGCAGGTCGAGCACGAAGCTCTTGTTCGTCGCGCCGCCCTCGATGAGCACCCTGGTCGCCGACATCGCCCGGCGGAGCCTGCCGAGCGCCTCCTCGCGGTCGCGGCCGTAGGCGATGATCTTCGCGATCATCGAGTCGAAGTCGGCGGGGATGGTGTCGCCCTCGCTGACGCCGGTGTCCACGCGGATCCCCGGCCCGGCGGGCAGGTCCAGCAGGACGATGCGGCCCGGGGAGGGCGCGAAGTCGCGATCCGGGTCCTCGGCGTTCAGCCGGGCCTCGACGGCGTGCCCCCGCTCCACCGGCGGATCGCCTTCGAGCCGGCCGCCGGACGCCACGTGCAGCTGCGCCTTGACCAGGTCGAACCCGGTGGTCGACTCGGTGATCGGGTGCTCGACCTGGAGGCGGGTGTTGACCTCGAGGAACGCGAACAGCTTGTCGCCGGGGTGGTAGAGGAACTCGACGGTCGCCGCGCCCCGGTAACCGACCGCGACGGCCAGCCGCTCGGCCGACGCCTTCAGCTCGGCGGTCTGCGCGGGGCTGAGCACCGGCGACGCCGACTCCTCGATGACCTTCTGGTTGCGCCGCTGCACCGAGCAGTCGCGGACGCCGAGCGCCCACGCCGTGCCCTCGCCGTCGGCGATCACCTGCACCTCGACGTGCCGGGCCCCGGTGACCAGGCGCTCCAGGAACACGACGCCGCTGCCGAACGCCCGCGCGGCCTCCTGGCTGGTGCGCTCGTAGGCGTCGGCCAGCTCGGCCTCGTTGGTGATCACGCGGATGCCGCGCCCGCCGCCGCCCGCGGTCGCCTTCAGCATCAGCGGGTAGCCGATCTCGGCCGCCGCCGCCAGGGCGGCCTCCAGCGTGTCGACCGAGCCACGGCTCCACGGCGCGACGGGCACGCCGACCTCTTCGGCGATCAGCTTCGCGCCGATCTTGTCGCCGAGCTTGCGCATGGCCTCCGGGCTCGGCCCGACGAAGGTGACCCCGACCCGCTCGCACAGCTCCGCAAACGCCGGGTCCTCGGCGACGAAGCCCCAGCCGACCCACGCGGCGTCGGCCCCGGTCTCGATCAGCGCGCGCTCCAGCACCTTCAAATCGAGGTACGGGCGCGCGGACGCGGGACCGAGATCGTAGGACATGTCCGCTTCGCGGACGAAGGTGGCCGCGCGGTCGACGTCGGTGTGCAGGGCAACGGTCTCGATCCGTGTCCCGGTCTCCGCGGCCAGGTCTCGCACGGCGTGAATGAGCCGCATGGCGGCTTCACCACGATTGACGATGGCGACACGACTGAACACCGACCGAGCCCTCCTGTAGGCAGACATTGCACGCGCCGCCACATTGCGGCTCACGCAGTATTCACCCTTCCATCTCCCGGCCGGCAGTGCCATGTCGCAGACAGCGCACCCTGAGGGGCTCCAGTTGTGGGAACACCACCAAAACCGCCGGTCGCCCGCACCTGACCTGGGCGGATACGCACGGAGCAGCGGTCCGCTCCACCGCACGTCGGCGGAGAGAGACCGCACGGGTGCGGAAGGTGGTACGGCCGGCTGAGGCCGTGGAAGGCGTCGCCGGGTGGCCGGGTCGGGCGCGTGCCGTGGCCGCCTGGTCAGCCGGCGCGCGCCCAAGACCGCGCGTGCTGACCGGGTGCGGTCGGTCAGGGAAGAAGCGCGACCGCCTGGATTTCGATGAGTAGGTGTGGGTGGGGTAGTTGGTGGACGGCGACGGTGGTGCGGGTGGGTCCGGTGGTGTCGAAGTATTCGGCCCAGACCTGGTTGTAGCCGCCGAAGTCGTTCATGTTGACGAGGTAGGTGGTGACCTGGACGAGGTCGGTGAGGTCGGCGCCGACGGTGTGGAGCAGATCGCGGATGTTGTCGATGACGGCGCGGGTTTGTGCGCGGATGTCGAGGTTGGTGGTGCCGAGTTCGTCGACTTCGACGCCGGCGAAGGTGTTGTCGGGTCGGCGCGACGAGGTGCCGGAGATGTAGACGAAGCCGCCGGCGGTCTTGATGTGGGGGAAGGCGCCGCGGGGTACGGCTTTGCCTTCGACGACGTGTGCCTGCGTGTTCGTGCCGTGGCCGGCGCTCGTGCTCTGGTTCGCGGTCGTGTCGTGGTTCGTGGTCACGCGGTGGCTCGCAGGGTGGTGGTGCCGAGGTTTTCGACGACGGCGCGGACGTGGGTGCCGGGTTTCAGGGGCACGGCGGCGGTGGCGGCGCCAGCGAGGAACACCCAGCCTTCGCGTAGGCGTACGCCGTGGCGGCCGGCGAGGCGGATGCCTTCGTCGAGGGCGCGGCGGGGGTCGCCGAGGATCGCGGCGGTCGAGCCGACCTGCGCGACGCGTCCGTCGACCTCCAGGAGGACACCGAGGTTGTCGAGGCCGTCCGGGACCGGGGACCACGGGCCGATGGTGAAGGCGGCGGCGGAGGTGTTGTCGGCGATCACATCCGGCAGGGAGAACGTGAAGTTCGCATACCGCGAGTCGATGACCTCGATCGCCGGGGCGACGGCGCGCACGGCGTCGGTGAAGTCCCCGACGGGTTCGCCGGGTTCGGGGAGGCGGTCGAGCAGGAACGCGACTTCCGGTTCGGCGCGGGGGTGGATGAACGCGGCGACGTCGAGGGTGCCGCCGTCGGGGATGCGCATGGTGTCGGTGAGCCGACCCCAGATCACCTCGTCCACACCGACCTGGACCATTTTCGCCCGGCTGGTCAGGCCCATCTTCAACCCGATCAG
>NZ_JBEYVB010000045.1:0-47441 GCF_040643815.1 Micromonospora sp. NPDC047074 | reverse complement strand
TTCCCGCGCCGAGCACTTTTACTACGTTACCCGGTGATATCCGCCGAGTCAAACCGCTCTACAGCGATCCGCACCACTTCAACCAATTTCCGGGCGCCCCGACCCGCAGCGGCTTCCACCGTCTGAAGATCGTGGCTTCCGGCAGGCCGGCCGCTGCGGCCTCCCGCAAGCTCGCCCGGTTCCCTACCGGCGGTGAACCTTACCCGGTCGGCTCCGCCTCGCCAAATCCGCCTCGCGGCGAATCCGGGGCACCGCCCGGTCCGAGCACCGCAGAGACGCAACTCTTCGGCCTCGAAGCTCGATCCTGCGCCTGGCCTCCGGTGCTTTCGCCCCGTTCGTCCGTTCCGCGCTGGCAGAGAGAAAGTTACGCCCCCGACGGATTGATCGTCAAATCCGCCGGGGGCGTCCCGGGTCACACCTTGTGCCGTACGGCTATCGGCGCAGCTCGACCCCGGCGAACGACCGCTTGCCGCGGCGCAGCACCAGGTACCGGTCGTGCAGCAGAGCCCCCGGGTCCACCGTCGCGTCGGTCTCGGTGATCCGGGTGTTGTTCACGTAGGCGCCGCCCTCGGCGATCACCCGGCGCGCCTCCTTGAGGCTCGGCACCAGGCCGGAGTCGCGCAGCAGCCCGGCGACGTCGGGCAACTCGTCGACGTGGACGAGACCGGCCTCGGTCAGCGCGGCCCGCAGCGTGGCCGGCGCGAGCTCGTCCAGGGAGCCGCGCCCGAACAGCGCCTGGCTCGCGGCGACCACCTGGGCCATCTCCCGCTCGCCGTGCACCAGCGTGGTCAACTCCTCGGCGAGCGCCCGCTGCGCCGCCCGGGCCGCCGGCCGATCGGCGGTCTCCTTCTCCAGCGCCTCCAGCTCCTCCCGGGAGCGGAAGCTGAAGAACCGCAGGTAGCGGCCCACGTCGCGGTCGTCCACGTTCACCCAGAACTGGTAGAACGCGTACGGGCTGGTCATCTCGGGGTCGAGCCAGATGGCCCCGCCCTCGGTCTTGCCGAACTTCGTCCCGTCGGCCTTCGTCACCAGCGGCGTCGTGAACGCCTGCACCGGGCCGGCGCCGCGGCGGCGGATGTAGTCGACGCCGGCGGTGATGTTGCCCCACTGGTCCGAGCCGCCGAACTGGAGTTGGCAGCCGTGCCGGCGGTGCAGCTCGAAGAAGTCGTTGGCCTGGAGCAGCTGGTAGCTGAACTCGGTGAAGCTGATGCCGGTCTCCAGCCGCGCCCTGACCACCTCCCGGGCCAGCATCTTGTTGACCGGGAAGTGCTTGCCGACGTCGCGGAGGAACTCGACCACCGACATCTCGCCGGTCCAGTCCAGGTTGTTGACCAGCCGCGCGGCGTTCTCGCCCTCGTAGGATACGAAGGGGGCGAGCTGGTCGCGGATCCGGGCCACCCAGCCGGCGACCACCTCGGGTGGGTTGAGGGTCCGCTCGGCGCTCTCCTTCGGGTCGCCGATCTGCCCGGTGGCGCCGCCGACGAGCAACAGCGGCCGGTGCCCGGCGAGCTGGAGCCGACGGGCCGTGGCGACCTGCACGAGGTGGCCGACGTGCAGGCTCGGCGCGGTCGGGTCGAAGCCCACATAGTAGGTGGCGGCACCGCCGTCGAGCAGCGTACGCAGCTCGTCGAGGCCGGTGGAGTCCTGGATCAGGCCCCGCCACCGCAGGTCGTCGGTCAGGGAGTCCCGCCCGGGCGGCGGGAGGCTGCTGTCGGTCACGGTCACCGATTCTCCCCCACGACCCGGGGCGAACCGTACCGGGTTTGCCCGCCCGGACGGCGGCGTAGGCTGGCCACGCCGTGATCAAGGAGGAAAACGCCGTGGACGTGCCGGATCTGACAGGTGGCTTCGTCGCCCTGCTCGGCCTCGTGCTCGACGAGGTCGGCGAGGACCGCGTGGTGATCCGCTGGCAGGTCCGTCCCGAGCTGCACCAGCCGTTCGGGATCCAGCACGGCGGCGTGTACTGCTCCGTGGTCGAGACGGCCGCCAGCATCGGCGGGTCGCTGTGGCTGGGCGGGAAGGGGCGCGTCGTGGGCGTGTCGAACCAGACCGACTTCCTCCGCGCGGTGCGCGACGGCGAGCTGACCGCCGTGGGCACCCCCGTGCACCGGGGGCGCAGCCAGCAGCTCTGGCAGGTGGAGATCACCGACGCGGACGCCCGGCTCGTGGCCCGGGGCCAGGTGCGGTTGCAGAACCTCTACCCCTGACGGATCCGGGCTCAACTCCGGGCCTGGTCCAGCACGGCCTCGGCGTCGTCGGGCACCGGCGTGGCCCGTCGGCGCAGCCGGACCCCGGCGATCGCGCGGTGGTCGATGCGGGTCACCTCCAGCTCCCAGCCGTCCACCACGACACTCTCCCCCGCCACGGTGGGGATGTGGCCGAGGCAGGCGAGCACGAGGCCCGCGATGGTGGTGTACTCGCCGCCGGGGCGGCCGGGCAGCTCGACGCCCAGGTCGGTGAGGTCGTGCACGGGGAAGGTGCCGGGCAGCAGCATGGCGCCGTCCGGCTCGGTGCGCACGGAGCGCACGTCCCGGTCGGTCTCGTCGTAGATCTCCCCGACGATCTCCTCCAGGATGTCCTCCAGGGTGACGATCCCGTCGACCGCGCCCCGCTCGTCGACCACCAGGGCGATGTGCTGGCGCTCGGCCTTGAACTGGCGCAACGCGTCCACCACCGGCAGCGACTCCGGCAGCAGCATCGGCGGGCGGGCGCACTCGTCGACGGGCCGGTCGTCGCGGACGCCGACCAGGTCGCGCAGGTGGATCACCCCGACCGCGTCGTCGAGGCCGCCGTGCCGGACCACCGGCGCGCGGGAGTGCCCGGTGGCGGCCAGCAGCAGCCGCGCGGCCTCCGCCGTGGTGCCGCTGTCGAGCGTGAAGACCTGCAACCGGGGTACGAGGACCGCCCGCAACTGCCGGTCGGCGATCTCCACCGCGCCGGCGATGATGGTCCGCTGCTCCTTGGTGAAGCCGTGGTTGCCGGAGACGATCTCCCGCAGCTCGTCGGGGCCGATCTCGTCGGGCTCGTGCTTCGGGTTCAGCCCGACCAGGCGTACCACCAGGTCGCTGGTGGCGCCGAGGGCCCAGACGGCCGGCCGGGTCACGGAGGCCAGCAGGTCGAGCGGTCGGGCCACCACCAGCGCCCACCGCTCGGCGGCCTGCATCGCGATCCGCTTCGGGGCCAGCTCGCCGAAGACCAGGGTGACGAAGGTCAGGGCCAGGGTGACCACCACGATGGCGACGGTCTCGGCGGCGCCGCCGAACACGCCGAGCAGCGGTACGAGGGGCTTGGCCAGCGACACCGCCGCCGCGGCCGACGCCAGGAACCCGGCGAGGGTGATCCCGATCTGGATGGTGGCCAGGAAGCGGTTCGGGTCCTTGGCGAGGCGGGCCAGCACCCGGCCGGCGCGGCTGGTGCGTTCCAGCCGCTGGATCTGGCTGTCCCGCAGCGAGACCAACGCCATCTCGCTGCCCGCGAAGATCGCGTTGAGGACGACCAGGACGCCGACCAGGGCCAGTTGGGTCCAGATGCTCTGCACGCCTGGCTCTCCTCAGGGGGGACAGGTGCCCGCCGCCACGACGGGCACCGCCGGCCGTAGGCCCGGCCGGCGTAGGGCACTCTGTGCCCACCGGGGCACCCGGCGAATCCTCGCGCCGCGCGGGATGTGCTCAGACCCGCCCGCTCACCGGCGGGGTGGGCAGGTCGAGGACGTACGAGCGGCCCTCGGGGCGGAAGCCGAGCCGGTGGTAGTACGGGGCGACCATGCCCGGCGGGGTGACCACCCGGCGGAAGCCCCGGTCGGTGAACAGGCTGCTGCGCCGGTAGACGAACTCGCCCGGGGTGAAGTCCCGGAACCGCCGGGTGACGTAGTCGAGGTCGACCTGCGCCACGCCGTCCGCCGCGGCGTGCGACAGCACCACGCCGACCACCTCGTCGGCGCGGACGACCAGGAACGCGGACCGCTCGGCGGAGGTGCCCGGCGGCCAGCGGAAGCCGGGATTGAACCGGGCTATGTCGGCGGCGTGCACGCGCAGCGTGTGGGCGAGGAACTGGTCGTCGACGCCGACCTCGACCACCTGGTAGGTCGCCTCGTCGTGGCGGGTGGCGAGCATCGCGCGCAGGTACCAGACGTTGATCACGGCGAGCACGACGTTCAGCCCGACCATGGGCCAGACCTGCACGGCCGCGTTGTAGCCGATCAGGATCAGGCAGCCGATCAGGTTCAGGGCGCGCAGCCGGAGGATGCGCGTCTGCAGCAGCGACCAGACCAGCAGCGCGGAGCCGGTCCAGCCGATCAGTTCCAGCCAGTTCACCCCGCGAGAGTAGTCGCGCGGGTCGGCTCACCCGACGGGCGGCCGGGCGTCGGCGTCGGCGAACTCCAGGACCCACTCCTCCACCTCGGCGCCGCGGCCGTGGGCGTACCCCCTGTCCTCCCCGACGACGACGAAGCCGCACTTGCGGAGCACGGCGAGCGAGGCCCGGTTGTCCTTGGCGGCGCGGGCGTGCACGGGCCGCTGCGGCAGCTCGCGGAGCAGCGCGGCGAGCGCGGCGGTGGCGTGGCCCCGCCCCCAGCGTCGCGGGTCGATCCAGTAGCTGACCTCGGTGCGCTCGCCGACGGGGAAGGCGACCACGTGGCCCACGACCTCGTCGTCGACGACCGCGGTGCGGGCGACGATCCGCTCGTCGGCACGGACGCGACGCCAGTGGGCGTCGAACCGTGCCCGGTCGGCAGGGTCCTCCGGGCCGAAGGCGGCCATCCAGTTGGCCTCCGCGTCCTGCTCGTTGGCGAAGAAGTAGGGCAGGTCGGCGTCGCGCACGGGGCGCAGGCGCAGGTCGGCGGTCACGGCCCCGAGGATAGGGCCGGGCACCGACATCCCGGGCCGCCGCGACACCGGCGCGTCTCGGGTGCGGCGGTTCCGGGGCCGGGGTGGCCGGCGCGGGCGGACGGTGACCGGATGGGACGAGCGGTACGCGAGCGGGTCAGCCGAAGGGCTGCGCGCCCACCGGGTAGCCGTACAGGTCGAACAGCCGGCCCCGGGCCGCGTGCAGCCGGTCGACCACCACGCTCATGAAGCGGGTGGTGAGTTGCCGGCCGAGTGCGTCGTCGGACTCCATCAGCCGGCGTACCCCCTGCGCGGTGAACTCCACCGCCGTGCTGCGCTGCGCCGCCACCGCCCCGAACTGCCAGCGGTACGGCGGGAACAACCACGACCAGCCCAGTACCCCGCCCGGGCCGATGGTCTCGAGTTCCACGTCGCCCCGGCCGGGCACTTCGACGTCGAGCGCCACCCGACCGGTGCGGACCAGCCAGAAGCGCTCGGCCGGCCGGTCGGCCCGGAACAGCCGGTGCCCGGGATGCCAGACCACCGGCCGCGCGTGGCCGGCCAACCGGGGCAGCCACGGCTCGGGCAGCCCGGCGAGGAACGGGTGCGCGCGGAGCACGTCCAGGGTGGTCATGCGGTTGCCTTTCGTCGGGCGGCTCCGGGATGACCGGGTGCCTGCGACGGATCGTCCCGGGCCCATCCCACCGGGTGGCGGCCGACGCCGGCAGGGCCGTTGGTCCCGGGTCGCCCGGGCGAACTGCCCTGGCGGGTACGCCCCCGACGGGACGAGGGTGGAATCCGGGACGGTGCGCCGCGACGGCGCCACGGCAGGGCGGAGAGCGACGTGGAACGGTCCGCAGGACGGCGCGCGTGGGGGCGTACCGGTGCCCGCTGACACCTCGACCAGGCCGGTGGCCAGGCTCGACCCGGCGGAGGGCGGCCTCAGCTCGGCGGAGGCCGCCGCCCGGCTGCGGGCCGACGGACCGAACGCGGCGGTCGCGCCGCCCCGCCGGCGCCTGGGCGGCCGGGTCCTGCACCAGCTCACCGACCCGCTGGTGGCGCTGCTGCTGGCCGCCGCCGTGGTCACCACGGTGCTGGGTGACTACCCGGACACGGCGGTGATCGTGCTGGTGGTGCTGGTGAACACCGCCATCGGCGTGGTGCAGGAGCTACGCGCCGACCGGGCGATCGCCGCGCTGGACCAGCTGGCCGCGCCCACCGCCCGGGTCGTCCGGGACGGCCGGGACGTCGTACTGCCGGCCGCCGAGCTCGTCCGTGGCGACCTGGTGCGGGTCGAGGCCGGCGACGTGGTCCCCGCCGACCTGGTGCTCGCCGAGTCCGCCCGGCTGAGCGTCGACGAGTCGGCGCTGACGGGCGAGTCGGTGCCGGTGACCCGTGCCGCCGGGGAGGAGGCGAGCGCGGGGACCGTGGTGACCACCGGGCGGGCCACGGGCACGGTGGTGCGGACGGGCGACGCGAGCGCGCTGGGCCGGATCACCGCCCTGGTGGCGTCCACCCGGCCGGCCGCCACCCCGTTGCAGCGCCGCCTGGCGGGGCTCGGCCGGATCCTCGGCTTCGCCGCGGTGGTGCTCTCCGGGCTGGTCTTCGTCATCGGCGTGGTCGGCGGGCGGCCGGTGGTCGACATGGCCGTCACCGCGGTGAGCCTCGTGGTGGCGGCGGTGCCCGAGTCGCTGCCGGCGGTCGTCACCCTCGCCCTGGCCCTCGGTGCGCGCCGGATGGCCGGGGCCCGGGCCATTCCCCGCCGGCTGCACGCGGTCGAGACGCTCGGCTCCGTCACCGTCATCGCCTCCGACAAGACCGGCACGCTCACCGAGGGGCGGATGGCGGTGCAGCACGCCGTCACCCCCGACGGCTCCCGCTACGGCGTCACGGGCACCGGCTACGCGCCGCAGGGCGCCGTGCGGCACGGGGGCGCCACGGTGGCCGTACCGGACGACCTGCGCCGCCTGGCGCGGGCCGGGCTGCTCTGCAACGACGCGACGCTGGCGCCGCCCACCGACGAACGGCCGGAGTGGACCGCCGTCGGCGACCCGCTGGAGGCCGCGCTGGTGGCCTTCGCCGCCCGCTGCGGCCTGGACCCGGAGCACACCCGCGTCGCGTGGCCGCGGGTCGCCGAGCACCCCTTCGACCAGGACCTGCGCCGGATGACCACGGTGCACCGCTCCTGCGACCGGCGGTACCTGGTGGTCTGCAAGGGCGCGCCGGAGAACGTGCTGACCGCGCCGCTGGTCGAGGCGTCCGTCGAGGAGATCGCCGAGCTGAGCGCCGCCGCGCACCGGCTGGCCGCCGAGGGGCTCCGGGTGCTCGCGGTCGCGTCCGACGTGGTGGACTCGCCGCCGGACGACCTCGCCCGGCCGACCGGGCTGCGGCCGGCCGGGCTGGTCGCCGTCGGCGACCCGCTGCGTGCCGGCGCGGCCGACATCGCGGGCAGCTTCGACGACGCCGGGGTCCGGCTGGTGCTGATCACGGGCGACCACCCCGCGACCGCCGCGGCGATCGGCGGCCAGCTGGGGCTCTGGCGCGAGGGCGACCCGGTGGTACGCGGGGACGACGGCGACCCGGCGCAGGCGCACCCGCGGGCGCGGGTGTTCGCGCGGACCCAGCCGGAACAGAAGCTCGACATCATCGCCGGGTTGCAGTCCCGGGGGCACGTCGTGGCGATGACCGGCGACGGGGTGAACGACGCCCCGGCGTTGCGTCGGGCCGACATCGGGGTGGCGATGGGCGGCGGCACGGAGGTCGCCCGGCAGGCGGCCGACCTGGTGCTTGTCGACGACGACCTGTCCACGGTCGCCACGGCGATCGGCGAGGGCCGCCGCATCTACGACAACATCCGCCGGTTCCTGCGCTACGCGCTCGCCGGTGGGGTCGCCGAGATCGCGGTGATGCTGCTCGGCCCGCTGTTCGGGCTGGCCGTGCCGCTGCTGCCGGCGCAGATCCTCTGGGTCAACCTGCTGACCCACGGGGTGCCGGGGGTGGCGCTGGGCGCGGAGCCGGCGGAGCCGGGCACCCTGCGCCGGGCGCCCCGGTCCCCGTCCGAGTCGGTGCTCGGCGCCGGCCTGGGCCGGGACGTGCTGGTCACCGGCGCCCTGATCGCCGCCGTGGTGCTGGGGGCCGGCGTACTCGCCGCGCACTGGGACCGCCCCTGGCAGTCGGTGGTCTTCGCGACGCTCGGCCTGGCCCAGCTCGGGGTGGCGCTCGCGGTCCGCGCACCGCGACCGGCCGGGGCGCGGCGGGGCAACCTGGCGCTGCCCGTCGCGGTGGCGGTCTCCGCGCTGCTCCAGGTCGCCGGGGTGCTGCTGGCCCCGCTGCGGGAGCTGCTCGGCACGGAGCCGCTCGGCGCGGTGGAGCTGCTGGCCTGCGCCGCCGTCAGCGTGCTGCCCGCGCTGGTGCTGCGGTTGGTCCGCCGCCCGGCCGGCGGCGGCACCCCCGGCGCGGGACGGGACCTTGGTCCCGTCCCGGCCGGGACGACCGCCCCTGACCGGTAGCGTGCGGGCTGAGCAGGATGAAGGTGGACGAAGGAGGAACCACGATGACCATCAACACCGGTGCCCCTGTCGTGGTGGGTGTGGACGGTTCGGCCGCCGCGCTGGACGCGGTCCGGGTGGCGGCGCGGGAGGCGGCGGCGCGGCGGCGCCCGCTGCGGGTGGTGCACGCGTTCATCTGGCCGCTGACCGGCACCCCGCTCGGTGCCGCCGAGGGCGCGCCGGCCGGCGCCGGGCTCCGCAACCAGGCCGAGCGGTACGTCACGGAGGCGATCACCGAGGCCACCAAGGTCGCCCCGGAGGTGTTGGTGACCGGTGCGGTGATCGACGGCGCGGCCACCCCGATCATGCTCGACGAGTCCCGCCAGGCCGCGCTGCTGGTGCTCGGGCACCGCGGGCTGGGCGGCTTCGCCGGGCTGCTGATCGGCTCGGTCACCGTCCAGGTCTCCGCGCACGCGCTCTGCCCGGTCCTGGTGGTGCGCGGCGAGCCACGGGCCGACGGTCCCGTGGTGGTGGGCGTGGACGGGTCCGAGTGCTCCACCGAGGCGGTGGAGTTCGCCTTCGCGGAGGCGTCCCGCAGGGGTGCCCCTCTGCTCGGGGTGCGCGCCTGGCTCTTCCCGTCACCGGTCGGCCCGGGCGACGTGCTGCCCCTGGTGTACGACCTGGACGAGTTCGCCGCCGAGGAGGAGCGGTCGCTGGCCGAGTCCCTCGCCGGCTTCGCCGAGCGCTACCCGGACGTGCCGGTGCAGCACCGGCTGGTCCGTGGCTCCCCGGCCCGGGTGCTGGTCGACGAGTCGAAGTCCGCCCAGCTCGTGGTCGTCGGGGCGCGTGGCCGGGGCCCGCTGAGCGGGCTGCTGCTCGGCTCGGTCAGCCACGCCGTGCTGCACCACGCGCACAGCCCGCTGGTGATCGTGCGGCACCCCGAGCGGGCCGCCTGACGGTCGCCCTTCCCCGCGGTGCCGTCGCGCCGGCCGCTCCCCCGGCGGTGCGACGGCGCCGCGCCGCCGGTTCCGGTCCGGCTCGGGGTAAAAGCAGGTGGGTCGGCGTCGGTACGTCGACAATGACCTGATCGACCTCTGGGAGGGCTGATGAACCGACCCGTCGTGGTGGGAGTGGACGGCTCGCCGTCGAGCCTGGTGGCGGCGGAGCACGCCGCGCGGGCCGCCGTGCTGCGGTCCCGCCCCCTGCACCTGGTGCACGGCTACCTGCACCCGCTCGGTTTCGGCGTGCCAATAAACCCGTACGACGTGGGGGTGCCGGCGCCGACCGAGAAGGCGCAGAAGATGTTGGAGGACGCGGCCGCCGAGATCGTCGGGCGGCACCGGGGGCTGGCCGTCGAGGTGCGTCAGGTGGCCGGCGGGCCGGGCGCGACGCTTGTCGAGGAGTCCCGGCGCGCCGAGCTCGTGGTGGTGGGCAGCCGTGGGCTTGGCGGGTTTGCCGGGCTGCTGCTCGGCTCGGTCGGCACGCAGGTGGCGGCGCACGCGCAGTGCCCGGTGCTGGTGGTGCGCCCCGCCGAGGAGCCGATCCCGGTCGCCGGGCCGGTGCTGGTCGGGGTGGACGGCTCGGAGGCCGCCGAGCTGGCGGTCGGGTACGCCGCCGACGAGGCGGCCCGCCGCAGTGCCGAACTGATACTGGTGCACGTTCCGCCGTCGGACGGGAGCCAGCGGATGCCGGACGAGGTGGCGGAGACGCAGGCAGCCGCGCACGCGGAGTCCGCCGAGTTGCTCGCCACCGCGGCGGCTGCCGTCGGCGGCAGCCATCCCGGGCTGGCCGTCGAGGGGCGGGTGGTGCGGGCGGCGAAGGCCGAGCAGGCGCTGATCGAGGCCAGCGCGGAGGCCGCGCTGGTGGTGGTCGGTTCCCGGGGCCGGGGCGGGTTCGCCGGGATGCTGCTCGGCTCGGTCAGCCAGGCCCTCGTGCAGCACGCCCGCTGCCCGGTGCTGGTCGCCCACCCGTACGGTCACGCCCGCTGACGTGCCGGCACCCCGCCGGCCCACGGGGGGTCGGCGGGGTGCGTGGGCGGTCAGGCGTCCCGGCCGCCGAGCAGCTCCTCGAAGCTGGTGGTGAGGGCGAACGGGTCGGCGGGCCCGGCGGCGGGCGGCCGCCGGTGGATCTGGTCGGCCAGCTCGCCCCCGGCGCGGGCGATCCGCGCCCGCAGCGCGCCGTCGGCGGCACCGGCGGACCAGTCCTCCGGTGCGGCGAAGACCGCCGTGGGCACCACCACCGCCCGCAGGTAGGCGAACATCGGGCGGACGGCGTGCTCCAGGGCCAGCGAGTGCCGGGCCGTTCCGCCGGTGGCGCCGGCCAGCACCGGCCGGTCCGCCAGCGCGCCGGCGTCGACCAGGTCGAAGAACGACTTGAACAGCCCGTTGTACGACGCGTTGAAGATCGGCGTGACGGCGATCAGCCCGTCCGCGCCGGTGACCGTGTCGAGCACCTCCCGCAGGGCGGGCGAGGGGAAGCCGGTCAGCAGGTGGTTGACGATGTCGTGGGCGTGCTCGCGCAGCTCGACCGGGCGTACGTCGACGTCGTCGCCCCGCCGGACCAGTTCGTCGCGGGTGGCCGCGGCGAGCTGGTCGGCGAGCAGCCGGGTCGACGAGGGCTGGCCCAGCCCCGCCGACACCACGGCGACGGTGCGGCGGGTCATCGGCCCGCCTCCGTACCGGCGCGGTCGGCGGAAGTGCCCGCGGCGGCCTCGGCGGCGGCCCGCAGGGACGCGTGGGTCGGCGCGGCGGGCACGTGCGCGGGGCGCAGCGACTCGAACTCCTTGCGCAGCACCGGCACGACCTCCTCGCCGAGCAGGTCGAGCTGCTCCAGCACGGTCTTCAGCGGCAGGCCGGCGTGGTCCATCAGGAACAGCTGCCGCTGGTAGTCGCCGACGTAGTCGCGGAAGCCGAGCGTACGGTCGATGACCTGCTGCGGGCTGCCCACGGTCAGCGGGGTCTGCGCGGTGAACTCCTCCAGCGACGGCCCGTGCCCGTAGACCGGCGCGTTGTCGAAGTACGGCCGGAACTCGCGCACCGCGTCCTGCGAGTTGCGGCGCATGAACACCTGCCCGCCGAGCCCGACGATGGCCTGGTCGGCGGTGCCGTGGCCGTAGTGGGCGTAGCGCTGCCGGTAGAGCCCGACCATCCGCTGGGTGTGCTCCTTTGGCCAGAAGATGTGGTTGGCGAAGAACCCGTCGCCGTAGTAGGCGGCCTGCTCGGCGATCTCGGGGCTGCGGATCGAGCCGTGCCAGACGAACGGCGGCACTCCGTCGAGCGGGCGCGGCGTCGACGTGAACGACTGCAACGGGGTACGGAAGCGGCCCTTCCAGTCGACCACGTCCTCGCGCCAGAGCCGGTGCAGCAGCTCGTAGTTCTCGACGGCGAGCGGGATGCCGTTGCGGATGTCCTGGCCGAACCACGGGTAGACCGGCCCGGTGTTGCCGCGCCCCATCATCAGGTCCACCCGGCCGTCGGCGAGGTGCTGGAGCATCGCGTAGTCCTCGGCGATCTTCACCGGGTCGTTGGTGGTGATCAGCGTGGTGGAGGTGGAGAGCAGCAGGCGCTCGGTGCGGGCCGCGATGAAGCCCAGCATGGTGGTGGGCGACGACGGCACGAACGGCGGGTTGTGGTGCTCGCCGGTGGCGAAGACGTCGAGGCCGACCTCCTCGGCCTTGAGCGCGATGGTGACCATCGCCTTGATCCGCTCATGCTCGGTCGGCTCGCGACCGGTGGTCGGGTCGACCGTGACGTCGCCGACGGTGAAGACTCCGAACTGCATGACCAGCTCCTCGCGTTGTCCCGGCCGGGGCCGGTACGGCTCCCGGACGCACGCCACAACATATTTGACGAGTCAACTATTCCGTGGCCGGAACCGGCACCGGTGGCCGCCGTCACACCGTCCGCCGGGCCGGCGGCGGACCTCCCGGTGCGACCGGCGCGGGCGGGTCAGCGGCTGCGGGGGACGTGCCGGCGGTAGGCGCTGACCGTCGGGTCGCCGGCGATCCAGAACCGCCACGGCACGTCGTGCGCCCCGGTCACCCCCACCCGGGGCCCGGCGGCGACCGCCTGTTCGGGCACCGGCACGTCCGCCGGGCGCAGCCGGACCGGTCCGTCGCCGAGCAGCCAGCAGCCGTAGGCGCTCTTGTCGATACCCAGCGCCGCGCAGAGCCGGGCGGGCCCGCGCGCCAGGTCGACGTCCCGGCGTACGGCGGGGCGCCTCGCCCGGGCCGTCTCGACGCCGTCGACCACCTCGCCGGCACGCAGCAGCACCGCCGAGGCCTCCCCGTCGGAGCCGGTGACCACGTTCACGCACCAGTGCATGCCGTAGGTGAAGTAGACGTAGGCGTGCCCGGCCGGCCCGAACATCACCGTGTTGCGCGGGGTGCGCCCCCGGTGCGCGTGCGACGCGGGGTCGCCGGCCGTCCCGGCGTACGCCTCGACCTCGGTGATCCGGACGGTGACGCCGCCGGCGCCGATCCGGCAGCCCAGCAGCCCCCGGGCGGCCGGCACCACCGGCCCGCCGAGCAGGTCGGCCAGCCCCGCGAGTTCGGAGTACGCCACCACGCCCCCGACCCTATCCAACGCCGCGCCCACCCCCGCCGCCCCGCCGCCCTCGCGATCTTGCAGTTCCTGCCCCGACGAATTACGCATAACACCTATAACGGGGGCCTCAAGTGCAAGATCGACGAGGTGCAGCGGGCGAGGGGAGTGGCGGCACGTCGGACTTTCTCGTCAACAGCGGCGAGTGTTTGCGCAGGTGGGTGATTTCCCACTCCAGGTCCAGGGGTGGGCGGGTGGGGGCGGCGGTGCCGTGGTGGGCCGCCAGCAGGTCCCTGAGCCCGATGAACAGCCACGCCCAGAAGACCGGCCGCACCAGTCGCCACTCGACGTCGGACAGGGGCCGCACCTCGTCGTAGCCGGCCAGGACGTCGTCGCGGTACCCGCGCCAGGACAGCGCGAAGTCGGCCACCTGGTAGGTGTGGTGGGTCGCCTCGAAGTCGAGCACGCCGGTCAGCCGCCCCTGGTCGTAAAGGAGGTTCCAGGGCGTGAAGTCGCCGTGGATCACGCTGCGGGGCACGTCGGCGGCGGGCAGGGCGGCGAACCACTCCACCGCCGCGTCGCGGCAGGCCCGCAGGATCCGTCCCTCGTCCGGGCGGACCCGCTCGTGCACCCGGAGCCAGCGGTCCAGCTCCGGGTCGGCCACCAGCTCGGCCGGGCCGGTGAACCCGCCCCGCTGGTCGGTGATGCCGGTGGCGGCCGCGGCCGCGTGGAGCTCGGCGAGCAGGCGTCCACGGGCCCGCCCCTCGGCGGCCACCTCCGCACCGGTCGGCCGCGTGGACCGGCCCGGCAACCGGCGGAACAGCACCCAGGTGCCGTCGGGCCGTTCCAGCGGCTCCTCGACCGGCTCCGGCGTCGGCCAGCCCTGCGCGCGCAGCGCCGCCGCGACCCGCAGCGGGTAGCGCCAGTCCGGAAAGCCCGGGTCGAAGTGCTTGACCACGTACGCCACGCCGTCGCGGGTGGCCTGCCACGTCCCGGTCACGCGGTCGCCCAGCAGCGGCCCCGGGGTCAGTCGCCAGTGCGCGCACACCTCGCGGTCGGGACCGTGGCCGGGCCGGGCCCGTTCCGTGGCGCTCGTCGTCGGCTCGGTCACTCGGCGCACTCCCCCGCTGCTCGGTCCGGACGGGTCACGGGCGGCGCCGGCCGGCCGCGTCGCGCAACGGCTCATCGTGCCAGAACCAGCCGGATCGGGGTCGCCCGGCGAGCGGCGCGCCGCCGCCATTTCAACGGAACGTTGACAATCAGTCGTTGATAACCTGTAATCGGAGCATGACCGACTCCTTCGCCAGTCCCGATCCGAGCCGGGCGAGAGCCCACCGCACCTACGAGGCGCTGCACCGCATCGCCGAGCGGCACGCCGGCACCGAGACCCTGCGCCGCCGGCACACCAACCCCTACCTGCCCGACGCCTACGAGGCGATCGCCCTGGTCACCGCCCTGGCGGCCGGCGGGGCCGAGGCCGAGCCCGGCGAGGATCCGGTCGACGACGCGGACCTGGTCGCCGCCCTCACCCTCGTCCCGCACCTGCGCGCCGAGGTCGACACGATGGAGGCGGGGCTGCTGACGCTGGCCCGGGGGCGCGGGCTGACCTGGCAGCAGATCGCGTTCGGGCTCGGGCTGGGCAGCGCGCAGGCCGCCAAGCAGCGCTTCGAACGAATCTCCGCACGCACCGCGACCAGCGACTGACGCCCGGGTGGGCCAGACTGGGCGTGGGTATCCGCGAGGAGGACGCGATGACGCGCGATCAGATGCTGGCCTACTGTCTGGCGAAGCCGGGGGCCCGACTGGACCAGCCGTGGGAGGGCGACGAGGTGGTCAAGGTCGGCAGCCGGATCTTCGCCTTTCTCGGCTGCGCCGGGGGCGACGACCCGACCGTCGGGGTGAAGTGCGGTCCCAGCCGGGAGGCGGCCGACGAGTGGCTGCACCGGCACCCGGACGACGCACGGCCGTCGCCGTACATCGGGCGGGCCGGGTGGAACACGCTGCGCCTGGCCGGCGGGATCGACGACGAGGAGCTGACCGAGGCGGTCGACGCGTCGTACGACGCGGTGGTGGCCAAGCTGCCCCGGCGGGAGCGCCCGACGGGCTGAGCCCCCGCGCGGCACCGGCGGCGCCGCGCGGGGTTCACGGCCTCAGCGGGGTACGACCACCTCGGTCGACCACTCCCGCCATCCGGCGAGCTTGTCGGCGGCGGCGGCGAGCTGGTCGGCGACCGGCCCCGGGCCGGTGGAGCCCGGCGTGGTCCGGGCGGCGAGCGCAGACCGGACGGAGAGCACGTCGCGCACCGACGGGTCGAGGTGCTCGCTGACCGCCGCGAGGTCGGCGTCGCTGACCTCGTCGAGAGCGCAGTCCCGGGCCACGCAGAGCGCCACCAGCTTGCCGGTGATCTCGTGCGCGTCGCGGAACGGCACGTTCCGGCGGACCAGCCAGTCGGCGACCTCGGTGGCGAGGGAGAAGCCGACCGGCGCGGCGGCGACCAGCCGGTCGGCGCGTACGGTCATCGTGGAGATCATTCCGGCGAGGGCCGGCAGCAGCAGCTCCAGGGTGTCGACCGCGTCGAAGGCCGGCTCCTTGTCCTCCTGCATGTCCCGGTCGTAGGTCATCGGCAGGCCCTTGAGCATGGTGAGCACGCTCATCAGCCCGCCGACGAGGCGGCCGGACTTGCCCCGGGCCAGCTCGGCGATGTCCGCGTTCTTCTTCTGCGGCATGATCGACGAGCCGGTGGCGAAGGCGTCGTCCAGCTCCACCCAGCCGAACTCCTGCGACGTCCAGAGCACCACCTCCTCGCCGAGGCGGGACAGGTGCACGCCGACCATCGCGGTGACGAACAGGAACTCGGCGACGAAGTCCCGGTCGGCCACGGCGTCCATCGAGTTGGCGAAGGACGTGCGGAAGCCCAGCTCCTTCGAGACGGCCACCGGGTCCAGCGGCAGGCCGGAGCCGGCCAGCGCGCCCGCGCCGAGCGGGCTGACCGCAGTCCGGTGGTCCCAGTCGCGCAGCCGCTCCAGGTCGCGCAGCAGCGGCTGCACGTGGGCCAGCAGCCAGTGCCCGAAGGTGACCGGCTGGGCGTGCTGGAGGTGCGTCATCCCGGGCGCGGCGGTCTCCACGTGCCGCTCGGCCTGCTCCACCAGCGCCTCTGCCAGCTCGACCAGCCGACCGGCCACGCCCCGGGCGTGGTCGCGCAGGTAGAGCCGCAGGTCGGTGGCGACCTGGTCGTTGCGGGACCGGCCGGCACGCAGCTTGCCGCCGAGGCTGCCGAGCCGCTCCAGCAGGCCACGCTCCAGGGCGGTGTGCACGTCCTCGTCGTCGACGGTGGGACGGAACTGCCCGGAGGCGCAGGCCGCCTCCAGGTCGTCCAGGGCGGCGAGGATCCGGCCCAGTTCGTCCGGGTCGAGCAGGCCGGCTCCGGCGAGCACCCGGGCGTGCGCCCGGGACGCCGCGATGTCGTACGGGGCCAGCCGCCAGTCGAACTGCACGCTCACCGACAGGCGGGCCAGGGCCTCGGCGGGACCGCCGGCGAACCGGCCGCCCCACAGGCTGGTGCGGTTGGTGGCGGCGCTGTTCTCGGTCAGGCTCTTGTCGTCCACGGCGCCCATTCTGGTGGTCACGGTCAGCAGCCGCCCAACCGGGCGTCCCGGGCGGCGGCCAGCTTGCTCGGCAGGCCCCACAACTGCACGAAGCCCTTGGCGAGGGACTGGTCGAAGGTGTCCCCGGTGTCGTAGGTGGCCATGCCGAAGTCGTACAGGCTGGCCTCGGAGCGCCGGCCGGTGACGATGGCCCGGCCGCCGTGCAGGGTGAGCCGCACCTCACCGCAGACGTGCCGCTGCGCGTCGTCGACGAACGCGTCCAGCGAGCGCTTCAGCGGGGAGAACCAGAGGCCGTCGTAGACCAGCTCGCCCCAGCGCTGGTCGACGCCGCGCTTGAACCGGGCCAGGTCCCGCTCGACGGTCACCGCCTCCAGCTCCTGGTGGGCGGTGATCAGCGTGATCGCGCCGGGAGCCTCGTACACCTCGCGGCTCTTGATGCCGACGAGGCGGTCCTCGACCATGTCGAGCCGGCCGACGCCCTGGTCGCCCGCGCGCCGGTTGAGCTCCAGGATCGCCTGGTACGGCGTGACGGTCTCGCCGTCGATCGCCACCGGGACACCGGCGTCGAAGGTGATCGTGACCTCGTCGGCGTCGCGTTCCTGCGCCGGGTCGCAGGTGTACGAGTAGAGGCTTTCGACGGGTGCGTTCCAGATGTCCTCCAGGAAGCCCGTCTCGACGGCGCGCCCGAACAGGTTCTGGTCGACGGAGTACGGCGACTTCGCCGACACGTCGATCGGCAGGCCCTTCTCCTCGGCGAAGGCGATCGCCTTGTCCCGGGTCCAGGCGAAATCCCGGGCCGGCGCGATGATCTTCAGGTCGGGCGCGAGCGCGCCCAGGCCGACCTCGAAGCGGACCTGGTCGTTGCCCTTGCCGGTGCAGCCGTGCGACACGATGGTGCCGCCGTGCCTGCGGGCGGCGGCCACCAGGTGCTTGGCGATCAGCGGCCGGGACAGCGCGGAGACCAGCGGGTAGCGGTCCATGTAGAGCGCGTTCGCCCGGATGGCCGGCAGGCAGTATTCGGCGGCGAACTCGTCGCGCGCGTCGACGACCTCCGACTCCACCGCGCCGCAGTCCAGGGCGCGCTGCCGGATGGCGGCGAGGTCCTCGCCGCCCTGGCCGACGTCGACCGCAACGGCGATCACCTCGGCGCCGGTCTGCTCGGCCAGGTACGGGATGGCGACAGAGGTGTCGAGCCCTCCGGAGTACGCGAGGACGACCCGCTCGGTCATGGTGTGGTGCTCCCTTCGACGTTCTCTTCGCGACGGGCCCAGCCGGCGAGCTTGTCGCCGAGCGCGGCCCCGCCGACCGCCTCGCGGGCCACCACGAGGATGGTGTCGTCACCGGCGATGGTGCCGACGACCTCGGGCAGGCCCGCTCGGTCCAACGCGCTGGCCAGGTAGTGGGCTGCGCCCGGCGGGGTGCGCAGTACGGCGATGTTGCCGCTGGCGTCGACCCCGTTGAGCAGCTCGCGCAGCAGCCGGACCAGCCGGGCCGGCGCCGCCTCGGCGTCGCGCAGCGGCCGGTGACCGTCCTCCGGGATCAGGTAGACGGCCCGTCCGTCGCCGCCGCGGGCGGTGACCGCGCCCAGTTCCTTCAGGTCCCGGGAGAGGGTGGCCTGGGTGACCTGGATGCCGTCGCCGGAGAGCAGGTCGGCCAGCTCGGTCTGCGAGTGGATCGCCTTCTCGCGGATCAGCTCGACGATGCGGGCGTGCCGGGCGGTCCGGGTCATCGGGGCGCTCACGCCGCCTCCCCGGCCGTGGCGATGCCCGGCGTCGCCGCTGTGCTGGCCGACGCGGCGATGCCCGGCGCTGCCCCTTCCGTGGGCGCGGCCCCGATGAGGAACGTCAGCAGCGCCTTCTGGGCGTGCAGCCGGTTCTCCGCCTGGTCGAACACGACACTCTGCGGGCCGTCGAGCACCTCGTCGGTGATCTCCTCGCCCCGGTGCGCGGGCAGGCAGTGCAGCACGACGGCGTCGGGCGCGGCGTGCCCGAGCAGCGCGGCGTTGACCTGGTACGGCAGGAACGGGGTGATCCGGTCCAGCCCGTCGTCCTCCTGGCCCATCGAGGTCCAGGTGTCCGTGGCGATCACGTCGGCACCGGTCACCGCCGCGACCGGGTCGGTCAGCGCCTGCACCGAACCCCCGGTGCCGGCGGCGATCTTCGCGGCCCGGTCGACCACCTCCGGGTCGGGACCGAAGCCGACCGGCCCGGCAACCCGGACGTGCATCCCGGCGGTCGCCCCGGCGAGCAGGTACGAGTGGGCCAGGTTGTTCGCGGCGTCACCGACGTACGCCAGCGTCCGGCCGGCGGTACCGCCGCAGTGCTCGCGGATCGTGAGCAGGTCGGCCAGGAGCTGACAGGGGTGGAAGCCGTCGGTGAGCGCGTTGACCACCGGCACGGAGGCGCCGTCGGCGACCTCGGCGATCCGGTCGTCGCCGTGGGTACGCAGCACGATCGCCGCGACGTAGCGGGAGAGCACCCGGCCGGCGTCGGCCAGCGTCTCGCCCCGCCCGAAGTGGGTGACCTGGGTGTCCACGACGAGCGGGTGCCCGCCCAGCTCGGCGATGCCGACGTCGAACGAGAACCGGGTACGCAGGCTCTGCTTGTCGAACAGCACCGCCACCGACCGGGGTCCGGCCAGCGGACGGTGGCCGAACCGGTCGGCCTTCATCCGCGCCGCGAGGTCGAGCACGGCCGACTGCTCGCCGGGGCTCAGGTCGTCGTCCCGCAGGAAGTGCCGGATCATTCGCCCGCCTCCGTCGTGCTCGACATCTCCGCCGCCTCTGTGACGCCGGCGGCGGGTGCGGCGTCCGCAGTGGGTGGCGTCGAGATCTTGGTGACTTCCGGCCCCTCTGGGGGCCGTTTCTCCCCAAGATCCGGAACCGAGCCGGGGGTACGGACGGCGGCAGCCGGTGGGGCAGCGCCGGCAGCGGCCGGAGACGCCGCGTCGAGGGCCGCGGGGAGGGCGGCCAGGAAGGCGTCGACCTGGGCGGCGGTCAGGATCAGCGGCGGGGCGAGCCGCACCACGCCGGGCTGCACAGGGTTGACCAGGAAACCGGTCTCCCGCAGCGCCTCGGCGAGCACCTTCGCGACGGGCGCGGTGAGCACGACGCCGAGCAGCAGGCCCGCACCGCGTACGCCGTCGACCAGCGGGTGGCCGAGCGCCTCGATCCCCCGGCGCAGCCGCTCGCCGACCCGCTTGACGTGGTCGAGCAGCCCCTCGCTGGCAATTGTCGACACCACCGCGAGTGCGGCGGCGCAGCTCACCGGGTTGCCGCCGAAGGTGGTGCCGTGCGAGCCCGGGGCGAGCAGCTCGGCGGCCCGCCCGAAGGCCAGGCAGGCGCCGATGGGCAGGCCGCCACCGAGCCCCTTGGCCAGGGTCACCACGTCGGGCTCGACACCCTCGGCCTGGTGCGCGAACCAGTGCCCGGTACGGCCGATGCCGGTCTGCACCTCGTCGAGCACCAGCAGGGCGCCGTGCCGGGCGGTGATCCGGCGGGCGGCGGCCAGGTAGCCGGCCGGTGGGACCACCACCCCGTTCTCGCCCTGGACCGGCTCCAGGATCACCATCGCGGTGGCGTCGGTGACGACCGCCTCCAGCGCGGCCACGTCGCCGTAGTCGACGTGGGTCACGTCGCCGGGCAGCGGGCGGAACGGGTCGGCCTTGGCCGGCTGACCGGTGAGGGCGAGCGCGCCCATGGTCCGCCCGTGGAAGCCACCCCGGGTGGCGACCACGTGCGAGCGCCCGGTGAGCCGGGAAAGCTTGAACGCGGCCTCGTTGGCCTCCGCCCCCGAGTTGGCGAGGAAGACCCGTCCGGGCCGCCCGGCCAGGGCCAGCAGCAGCTCTGCCAGGGCCACCGGGGGTTCGGCGACGTAGAGGTTGGAGACGTGCCCGAGGGTGGCGACCTGCTTCGACACGGCGGCCACCACGGCCGGGTGGGCGTGGCCGAGGGCGTTGACCGCGATGCCGCCGACCAGGTCGACGTACTCCCGGCCGGCGTCGTCGACCACGACGGAGCCGGAGCCGGAGACGAGAGCGAGCGGCGGCGTGCCGTAATTGTCCATCATGGACTGGTTCCAGCGCTCGACGAGCGTACTCATCCGGCGACCGTGCCTTCCTGGTTGACGACTGCGGGGCTCCGCTGCGCTGCACTCCTCGCGGGAACGACCATGGTGCCGAACCCTTCCGACGTGAAGACCTCCAGCAGCGTGGAGTGGGCGACCCGGCCGTCGACGACGTGCGCGGCGGGCACGCCCTGCCGCACCGCCCGCAGGCAGGCCTCCATCTTGGGCACCATGCCGCTCTCCAACGACGGCAGCAGCGTCGCCAGTTCGTCGACGGTGATCTCGCTGACCAGGCTGCTGGTGTCCGGCCAGTTGGCGTACAGGCCCGGCACGTCGGTGAGGACGACCAGCTTGCGGGCGTCCAGGGCGACGGCGAGCGCGGCGGCGGCGGTGTCGGCGTTCAGGTTGTGCAGCACCCCGTCGGCGTCGGGCGCCACAGTGGAGACGACCGGGATCCGGCCGGCCGCGATCAGGTCGGTCACCGCCGAGACGTCGACCGACTCGACGTCGCCGACCTGCCCGACGTCGACCGGTTCCCCGTTCACGTACGCGGGCCGCCGCACCGCGGTGAACAGCCCGGCGTCCTCGCCGGAGAGGCCCACCGCGAACGGGCCGTGGGCGTTGATCAGGCCGACCAGTTCCCGGCCCACCTGGCCGACCAGGACCATCCGGACCACGTCCATCGCCTCCGGGGTGGTGACCCGCAGGCCGCCCCGGAACTCGCTGGCGATGCCCAGCCGGCCGAGCATGGCGGAGATCTGGGGGCCGCCGCCGTGCACGACGACCGGCCGCAGGCCGGCGTAGCGCAGGAAGACCATGTCGGCGGCGAACGCCCGCTGCAACTCGGGGTCGACCATGGCATTGCCGCCGTACTTGACCACGACGGTCGAGCCGGAGAAGCGGGCCAGCCAGGGCAGCGCCTCGATCAGCGTGGCCGCCTTCGCCTGGGCGTGGGTGAGGTCGGAGGAGAGGCTCATGTCGAATAGGCCGAGTTCTCGTGCACGTACGCGTGGGAAAGGTCGTTGGTCCAGATCGTCGCCTCGGCGGCACCGGCGCGCAGGTCGATCCGGATGGTGACGTCCCGCCCGGTGAGGTCGACCTTCGACCGGTCCTCGGCGGCGGCGCCGGAGCGGCACACCCAGACTCCGTTGACGGCGACGTCGACCGCGTCGGGCTCGAAGGCGGCGGCGGTGGTGCCGACCGCGGCGAGGATCCGGCCCCAGTTCGGGTCGTTGCCGAACAGCGCGGTCTTGACCAGGTTGTTGCGGGCCACCGACCGTCCCACCTCGACCGCGTCGTCCTCGCTCGCCGCGCCGACCACGTCGATCGCGATCTGCTTGGTGGCGCCCTCGGCGTCGGCGATGAGCTGCTGCGCCAGGTCGTGGGCGGCGGCGGTGACCGCGGCGGTCAGCTCGGCCGGTGTCGGCGCGATCCCGCTCGCGCCGCTGGCCAGCAGCAGCACCGTGTCGTTCGTCGACATGCAACCGTCGGAGTCGATCCGGTCGAAGGTGACCCGGCACGCCTCGCGCAGCGCGGCGTCGAGAGCATCCGGCCCGGCCACCGCGTCGGTGGTCAGCACGCAGAGCATGGTGGCCATCGCCGGGGCGAGCATGCCGGCGCCCTTGGCCATCCCGCCGACGGTCCAGCCGCTGCCCTGGGCCACCGTGGTCTTGGGTCGGGTGTCCGTGGTCATGATGGCCTCGGCGGCCGCCGGGCCGCCGTCGCGGGACAGCTGGCGGATCGCCGATCGTACGCCCGGAAGCAGCTTCTCCATCGGCAGCCGCTCGCCGATCAGGCCGGTCGAGCAGACCGCCACGTCGGCGGCACCGAGCATCAGCCGCGAACTCGCCGAGGTGAGCGCCGCCGCGGTGTGCTCGGCGGTGGAGTGGGTATCCTGGAAGCCGGCCGGGCCCGTGCAGGCGTTGGCGCCACCGGAGTTGAGCACCACGGCACGGGCGACGCCGCCCCGGACCACCTGCTGGGTCCAGAGCACCGGTGCCGCCTTGACCCGGTTGGCGGTGAACACGCCGGCGACACCGGCGTCCGGCCCGTCGTTCACGACCAGCGCGACGTCACTCGCGCCGCTGGCCTTGAGCCCGGCGGCCACCCCGGCCGCCCGGAACCCCCGCGGAGTCGTGACACTCACAGTGCTTCTCCTTCGTTCACGACTGCGGGGCTCCGCTGCGCTGCACTCCTCGCGCTCACAGTGCTACTCCTTCGTTCACGACTGCGGGGCTCCGCTGCGCTGCACTCCTCGCGCTCACAGTGCTACTCCTTCGTTCACGACTGCGGGGCTCGGCCGCGCCGCGTTCACGGGGCGATACCCCAGACGGACAGGCCCGTCGTCTCCGGCAGGCCGCACATGATGTTGGCGTTCTGCACGGCCTGGCCGGCGGCGCCCTTGCCGAGGTTGTCCAGCGCGCTGAGCACGATCATCCGGCGGGTGTCGACGTCGACCGTGGCCTGCAGATGACACGAGTTCGAGCCGAGCGTGGCAGCGGTGTGTGGCCAGGCCCCCTCCGGTAGCACGTGCACGAAGGGAGCATCCGCGTACGCCTCGGCGAGCACCGCCTGCGGGTCGACGCCCCGGGCCGGCACCGCGGTGACGGTCGCGAGGATGCCCCGCGGCATCGGCGCGAGCACCGGGGTGAACGACAGGCCGGTCGCGCCGGTGGCCTGCTTGATCTCCGGGACGTGCTGGTGGGTGCCGACGCGGTAGGGCGACAGGTCCCCCATCACCTCGCTGCCGAGCAGGTGCGGCTTGGCCGCCTTACCGGCGCCGGAGGTGCCGGAGGCCGCGACGACCACCACGTCGGCCGGGGAGGCGGCACCGGCGGCGATCAGCGGGGCGAGGGCCAGGGTGATCGCTGCCGCGTAACAGCCGGTGTTGGCGACCCGGGTGGCGCTGGCGATCAGCTCCCGCTGGCCGGGCAGCTCGGGCAGGCCGTAGGTCCACGACCCGGCGTGCGTGCCGCCGTAGTAGTTGGCCCAGGCATAGGGGTCGACGAGCCGGTGGTCGGCGCCGAGGTCGACGACGCGGACCTTGGGCGGAAGCTGGGCCGCCAGGGCCGCCGACTGCCCGTGCGGCAGGGCCAGGAAGACCAGGTCCGCGTCGGCCAGCGTCGCCGCGTCCGTCTCACCGAGGACCAGGTCCAGGCCGGCGAGCTGCGGGTGTACGACGTCGAGCCGGTGCCCGGCCTGGCTGTGCGCGGTGGCGGCCACCAGGTCGAACTCCGGGTGCCCGGCGACCAGACGGATCAGCTCGCCCCCGGCGTAACCGCTCGCCCCGGCAACCGCGACTCGGATTCCCATACCCACCTCCGCATGACTATGCAGGGGAGGCTAACAACGATGATCCTCCCCTGCAAGTTCATACAGCCTACCGCATGAGAATAAGATCAGTGACCCCGATCACCACCCCACCCAACCCCCCACCCTGCCCACCCCACCCCCGCGCACCCCCTCTGCGCACCCCACCCCGCCCACCCCGCGCCGCCCGCCCCGCGCCACCACCCCGCGCGCGCCGATCTTGCACTTTGTGTTCACGAAATCCCACCCTTTGTCCCTTTCGCGAGGGCCAGAAGTGCAAGATCGACGCACGATGGCGGGCGGGGGCGCGGCGAGGGAGGGTGGGGTGGGGTGGGGTGGGGTGGGTTAGAGGCGGTTTTCCTCTACCGCCTGGGTCACCCAGGGGATCACCTCGTCGAGCATCTCGTCGAGCGAGGTGGTCGCCGTGAAGCCCAGCACGTCACGGGACTTGGTCACGTCCGGCACCCGCTTCTGCACGTCGTACCGGAAGGGCTCGTCGGAGACGTACCGGAACGGCACGTCCGGGCCCTTGATCTTGTGCCAGATCAGCTCGGCCAGCTCCAGGACGGTGGTCGACTCGGCCGTGGAGAGGTTGAAGTCCTCGTTGTGGGCCGCCGGGTGTTCCATCGCCGTGGCGATGCCCCGGGCCAGGTCGCCGCCGTAGGTGTAGTGCCGCACCTGGTTGCCCTCACCGAGGATGTGCAGCGGATCCTGCCCCTTGACGATCTTCTGCACCAGGTCGGGCACGACGTGCGACATCGCCAGCTTGACGTTGCCGGAGAGCACCTCGGCCTGCCCCAGCGCGCGCCCCTCCCCCACGCCGACGCAGTTGAACGGCCGCACGATCGTGTACGGCACCTGGTACTGCTCCCAGGCCGCCCGGGCGTAGTACTCCACGGCCAGCTTCTGGAAGCCGTACGACGACAGCGGCGGCGGGATGCGGCGCTCGTCGCCTTCCTTGCTGGGCCAGTGGCCCGTGGACTCGAAGACCATCGAGGAGGAGAGGTAGGTGACCTTCGCCAGCGGGCCGTTCCGGTGGGCCCTGATCGCCGCGTCGCAGGTGGCCGCCATGATCCGCTCGTTCGTGGCGAGCAGGTCGTAGGCGTACGCGTGGAAGTAGGAGATGCCGCCGATCATCGCCGCGCCGGCGACCAGGTGGTCGCAGCCGTCCAGCAGCCCGGTGAGCAGTTCGACGTCCCGGGCGTCGCCCTCGACGAACCGGAAGCGGGGGTGCTCGTCGTAGCTGTGGGTGACGGGGCCGTACTTGGAGAAGTTGTCGACGCCGACCACCTCGTGACCCCGCTCAAGCAACTCGGAGACGAGGTAGCCGCCGATGAAGCCGGCCGAACCAGTTACCAGGACCTTCGCCACGTACGCTCCTATGCGGTCTTCTCGAACTCGGTGCTGTCCTGCGGGGCGCGCCGGGCGGGCACCACCCCGGTCGGGGTGGCCCGTCGGGCCAGCTTCGCCCGGCTCAGCCGTCGACCGTAGGCGAAGAAGTACCAGCGCAGGTAGCCGGGCAGGAAGCGACCCAGGTCGAAGTGGGACTCGCCCAGCGGCCGGTCCAGCCAGATGGTGGGGATCTCGGCCACCGGCAGCCGCAGCCGGGTCGCCTTCGCGGTCAACTCCAGCCCGATCTCGAAGCCGGTCCGCGACTCGATCCCGACCTCGCGGACGAACGCGGTGTCGTACGCCTTGAAGCTGTTGGTGGCGTCGCGGGTGCCGACCCGGGCGAAGGTGTAGAGGCTGCGCCCCGCCCAGCGCGACATCATCCGCTTCAGCCGTGGCCCGCCGACCTGCTGGCCACCGGGCATGTAGCGGGAGGCGGCGGCGACGACGACGCCCCGGTCGACAAGCCGGGCCAGCTCGTCGATCTGGCGGGGGTCGTCACAGCCGTCGGCCATCGTGACCACCACGACCGGGGCGAGCGCCGCGTCGATGCCGAACCGGATCGCGTTGGCGGGGCCGCGACCGTAGGTGTTGAGCACCGCCCGCACCCGCGGGTCGGTGCGGGCGATCTCCTGGACGTACGGCACGGTGGTGTCCTCGGGCATGTCGTGCACGATGAGCACCTCGGCGGGGAGCAGCATCTCCCGGAGCATCCGCTCCAGGCAGCGCACGATCGCCTCGCCCTCGTTGTAGACCGGGACGATCACCGAGACCCGGGCCCTCACACCAGCACCCCCTGCCCGGTCAGGCCCCACATGTCGATCACCGGCTTGTCGGTCTCCAACCGGGCGTACTGCTCGTGCGGGGCGGCGATGACCAGCAGGTCGGCCCGGCGCAGCACCTCCGGCAGGTCGACCAGCCGCTCGTCGGCCACGTAGGGGTCCGTGCAGAGCGTCTCGCGGGTCTTCAGCGCCAGGATCTTGCGCAGCTTGTACGCCAGGCTCTCCCGGGGATCGTCGCTGCCGCCCTTGAACGCCATGCCGAGGATGCCCACGGTCAGCTCGGACAGGTCGAACCGGGCCTCCAGGCGGGACACCAGGTAGAGCGGCAGCCCTTCGTTGATCAGCATCGCGGAGTGGCCGAGCACGAAGTTGTTCCGGTTGAACGCGGCCAGCTGCATGGTGTCCTTGAACAGGCACGGCCCGGCCGCGAACCCGGGCATCGGCAGGTCCGCCGCGCGCGGGTAGTCGTACGCCACGGCGTGCCGGATCCGGGCGAAGTCCAGCCCGAAGTCGTTGGCCATCATCCAGAACTGGTTGGCGGTGGCGAACTTGATGTAGCGCCAGGTGTTGGTGAACAGCTTCGCCAGCTCGGCCTCCTCCGGTTCGAGCGGCACGATCTGCTCGGTGAGGTGGCGGAACAGCTTCTCGGCCCGCGCCAGCGCCCCCGGCGTACGGGCGGCGACGATCTGCGGCAGCGCGAACAGCTCCGTCATCGCCCGCCCCTCCGCGATCCGCTCCGGGCAGAACGCCACGTCGGCGCGGATTCCCTTGCCGGCGAGCAGCTTCTCGGTCAGGGCGGTGACGCCGGGGTAGACGGTGCTGCGCAGCACGACGAGCTGCCCGTCGCGCAGGTGCTCGGCACAGCGTTCGAGGGCCCGGGGCACCGCCCCGAGATCCGGGTTGAGATGCTCGTCGACCGGGGTGCCGACGACCACGACCAGGTGCTCGGATGCGCCGACGCTCACCGGATCGGTGGTGGCCCGCAGCCGGCCGGCGGTGACCGCCTCGGTGAGCGCGTCGGCCGCGCCGGGCTCGGCGAAGGGCAGGGTGCCCGCGTTGACCGTGGCGACCGCGTCGGCGTTGATGTCGTACAGCACCACGGACAGGCCGCGCGAGGCGAAGGCGATGCCCAGCGGCAGGCCCACCCGGCCGCAGCCGCCGACGATACACACATCGACGGTGGCAACCGGCGGTTGCTCGGACATGACTGACTCCCGTGGGGGTGGCGGGGGTGTGACTCCGGCTACATTCGGAATCCAAGCAGGTTAACCGCTCGGATGTGACTCACGGGTAGCCAAAGATGCGAAGGCCGCTGACCATTCAGCCGATCCGCCACCGGGAGTGACGGCGACATCACCGTGCGCCAATGGAAGGGCCGGTGGCGGCCGACGCGGGAACGTCGGCCGCCACCGGCCCCCGGCACCCCTCAGGCGCCGCGCAGGGTGGCGCCGAAGCGTTCCGCGGCGCGGGCAACCGCCGCGTCCCGGGCGGCCACCGCCTCCTCCACGGTCAGCGTCCGGTCCGGAGCCCGGAAGGTGAGCTTGTACGCCAGGGACCTGCGGCCCGCCCCGAGCTGCTCGGAGGCGTACACGTCGAACAGGCGTACCTGCTCCAGCAGCCCGCCGGCGCCCTCGACGAGCGCCTGCTGCACCTGTGCCGCCGGGACCGAGGAGTCCACCACCAGCGCCACGTCGATCAGCGCCGGCGGGAAGCCGGAGACGACCGGCCCGGACGCCACCGGGGCGGCCGGCAGGGCGTCCAGGTCCAGTTCCATGGCGCTGGTGCGCCGCGGCAGCTCCAGCGCCGCCACGACCGCCGGGTGCAGCTCGCCGGCGTGCCCGACCACCGTGCCGTCGACCAGCAGCTCGGCGCAGCGGCCGGGGTGCCAGGGCGCGTACTCGGCGGCCCGGACCTCGATGCGGTGCGCGGGGATGTCGGCGGCGGCGAGCACGTCCCGGCCGGCCTCCACGGCGTCGGCCCAGCCGGCCGGGCGGCCCGCGCCCCACCAGCCGGCCGGCTCGACGTCGCCGGTCAGCACGACGGCGACGTGCCGGGGCTGGTCGGGCACCACCGCGTCGGCGGCGGCGAACTCCTCGTCGGTGGGTCGCCGGTCCACGCCCATGGCCGGCGGGTGGCCGGCGCCGGGACGCGGATGGAACACCGCACCGATCTCGTAGAGGGCGAGGTCACGCTGGCCCCGGCCGAGGTTGCGCTTCACGATGCCGAGCAGCGGGCCGAGCAGCGTCGTGCGCAGCAGCGGCTCCTCCTCCGACAGCGGGTTGGCCAGCCGCACCGCCGGCCGGCGCGGGTCGTCGGCGGCCAGGCCGAGCTGGTCGGCCAACCCGGGGGCCACGAACGGGTGCGCGAGCACCTCCACGTACCCCCGCTCGGCGAGCGACCGGGCCACGGCCCGGCGGCGCCGCTGCTGCCAGGTCAGGCCGCGCCCGGGCGGCGCGGTCGGCAGCACCGACGGCACCCGGTCGTACCCGTCGAGGCGGACCACCTCCTCGACCAGGTCGGCCGGGTCGGTCAGGTCGGGTCGCCAGGTCGGCGGGACGACGCTGAGCACGCCGCCACCACCGGCGGCCACGCCGACCTCGCCCGCGTCCTCGGCCAGCCGGTCGGTGCCCTGCGTGACGGTGCAGCCCACCTGCTCCAGCAGTGCGGCCACCCGCGCGGGCGGGTAGCTCACGCCGACCCGACTGGTCGGCAGGTCGGCCGGCAGGACGACCGGGGTACGCGGCCGGACGTGGTCGATGTCGAGGATCTCGTCACCGGCCGCGCCGCCCGCGTGCTCGGTGAGCAGCCGGACCGCCCGCGCGATGGCGACCAGCGGCAGGGCCGGGTCGACGCCCCGCTCCCACCGCTTCGCCGCCTCGCTGAAGAGCTTGTGCCGGCGGGCGGTGCGCCCCACCATCACCGGGTCCCAGTGGGCGGCCTCGAAGAGCACGTTCGTCGTCCCGGCGACGACCTCGCTGGTCTCCCCACCCATCACGGCGGCCAGCGAGATCGGGGCGCCGGCACCCTCGCCCGCGAGGGGGTTCGGGAGCCCGGCGTCGCAGATGACCATGTCTTCCGGGGCGAGGACGCGGGTCACCCCGTCGAGGGTGGTGAGCTTCTCCCCCGCCTCGGCGCGGCGGACCACCAGCGGCCCGGCGATCCGGTCGGCGTCGAAGGCGTGCATCGGCTGGCCCAGTTCGAGCATCACGTAGTTGGTGATGTCGACGGGCAGCGAGATGCTGCGGATGCCGGCCACGGTGAGCCGCTGCTGCATCCAGCCGGGGCTGGCCGCCGTCGGGTCGACGCCGCGCACGAGGCGGGCGGCGAACCGGTCGCAGCCGACGGTGTCGCGCACCTCGACCGGGTAGGCCGGCTCGGCGGTGCCGCCGGGCGCGGGCGCCAGGCCCGGGTCGCGGAACGGCACGCCGAGGGCGTGCGACAGCTCCCGGGCGAGGCCGCGGACGCTCATCGCGTACCCCCGGTCGGGGGTGATCTCCACGTCGACCACGACGTCGTCGAGGCCGACGACGGGCCGTGCGTCGTCACCCGGCTTGGCCGGGGTGTCCTCGGGCAGCACGATGATGCCGTCGTGGTCGTCGCCGAGGCCCAGCTCCCGCGCGGAGCAGATCATGCCGTGGGAGTTGCGCCCGTAGGTCTTCCGGGCGCCGATGGCGAAGCCGCCGGGCAGCACGCCGCCGGGGAGGATCACCACGACCCGGTCGCCGGGGGCGAAGTTGCGCGCCCCGCAGACGATCTCCTGCGGCTCGCCGGTGCCGTTGGCGGCGCCGACGTCGACCCGGCAGAACCGGATGGGCTTCTTGAAGCCGGTCAGCTCCTCGATCTCGCGGACCTCACCGACCACCAGCTGACCGGTGACGGTCTCCCGCAGGTCCACCAGGGACTCGACCTCGATGCCGAGGTCGACCAGGGCCTGCTCCAGGTCGCCGGCGGACAGCTCGGCGGGGAGGTCGACGTACTCCCGCAGCCAACTGACAGAAACTCGCATGACTCAGACCACCGTCTCCGTGACTCGTACCCGCATCGCCTACGCCCCGGCCCCGAACGCGCGGGTGAACCGCACGTCGCCCTCGGCCATGTCCCGCATGTCGCTGACCCCGTGCCGGAACATCACCGTCCGGTCGATGCCCATGCCGAACGCGAATCCGGAGTAGACCTCGGGGTCGATGCCGCAGGCACGCAGCACCCGCGGGTTGACCATGCCGCAGCCGCCCCACTCGACCCAGCGCGGGCCGTCGCGGTGCTCGGGGAACCAGACGTCGAACTCGGCGGACGGCTCGGTGAACGGGAAGTAGTGCGGCCGGAAGCGGGTCTTCGCACCCTCGCCGAACATCGCCCGGGCGAAGTGGTCCAGGGTGCCGCGCAGGTGCGCCATGGTGATGCCCCGGTCCACCACGAGGCCTTCCACCTGGTGGAAGACGGGCGCGTGGGTGGCGTCCAACTCGTCGGTGCGGTAGACCCGGCCGGGCACGATCACGTAGATCGGCGGCTTGCGGGTCAGCATGGTGCGCGCCTGCACCGGCGAGGTGTGGGTGCGCAGCACGAGGCCCGACCCCGCCGGGTCGCCGGACGCCACGTGGAAGGTGTCCATCAGGCCGCGGGCGGGATGGTCGGCGGGGATGTTGAGGGCGTCGAAGTTGGTCCACTCCAGCTCGACCTCGGGCCCCTCGGCCACCTCGTAACCCATGCCGACGAACAGGTCGCTGATCTGCTCCATCAGGGTGCTGATCGGGTGCCGGGCCCCCCGGGGCCGCCGGTCGTGGGGCAGCGTCACGTCGACGCGCTCCTCCACCAGCACCCGCTGCGCCTGCTCCCGGTCCAGGATCTCCTGTCGGGCGGCGTACGCGGCGTCGATGGCGCGGCGGGCCTCGTTGACCCGCTTGCCGGCGTCCGACTTCGCGGCCGGCGGCAGCGCGCCGATCTCGCGGCGGGCCAGCGAGACCGGGGCCCGGTCGCCGAGGTGCGCCGGGCGCAGCGCGGTCAGCGCGTCCGGGTCACCGGCCCCGGCGAACGCCTTCTCGGCGGCGGCGACGGCCTCGGCCAGGGCGGCCGGGTCGAGCAGGGCGACCTGCTTCGGATCGTACGGATCGTTGCGGTAGCTCATGACGTACGGGCACTCCCTCACGGCGGCGCCAGCCCTCACTCAGGCGGCGAAGCGAGTCTACGGACGTGCGGCTGTGCCGCGGCCCGCCGGTGGGAGTTGTGCGGAGAGCAGGTCAGGCCCGCCGCCCGCCGACACCGGCGGGCTGGCTAAACGAACGCCGTGGCGCGTTCATGGGCGGACGGTCTCCCCTACGTTCCGTCTCGGCGACCGGGTCACGGTCGCCGCTGTGCTCTCGCCGAAGCGTACAGGCAGACGGCGGCAGCCGCAGCCAGGTTCAGGCTCTCGGCACGCCCGTGCAGCGGCACCCGGACCCGGGCGTCGGCGGCGGCGGTGAGCGCCTCGGACAGGCCGTGCGCCTCCGAGCCGAAGAGCCAGGCGGTGGGCGCGGCGAGCCGGCCGGCGTCGGCGAGGTCGTCGAGGTCGACGTCGCCGTAGCCGGTGGTGGCGAGCACGGTGAGCCCGGCGCCGCGCAGCGCCGCCACCACGTCCGCCGGGTCGGGCGCGCGGACCACGTCGACGTGGAAGAGGCTGCCGGCCGACGCCCGCACGCACTTGCCGTTGTACGGGTCGACGGCCTCGCCGGCGAAGACCACCGCGCCGGCGCCGGCGGCGTCGGCGGTGCGCAGCACGGTGCCCGCGTTGCCCGGGTCGCGGATCTCGGCGAGCACGGTGACCAGCCGCGGGCCGCCGGCCAGGGCCTGCTCCAGGGGCACGTCGAGGTGCCGGCAGACGGCGACGACGCCCTGCGGGGCGACGGTCTCCGCCAGCGCGGCGAGCGCCTCGTCGGTCACCTCGGAGACGGGCACGTCGGCGCGGGCGGCGTCGGCGGCCAGGGCGGCGTGCCGGTCCAGGGCGGCGGGCGTACCGAAGAGTTCGGTGACCACCCCCGGGCGGGCCAGCGCCTCGCGGACCGCCTGCGGCCCCTCGGCCAGGAAGCGGCCGGCGGCCTCGCGGTCGCGGCGGCGCTGCAACCGGCGGGCGGCGACCACCCTGGGGGTACGCGGGGTGAAGGGGCCGGAGACGGCGTCGAGGCGTCTCCCGCGCGGTGGTGACTGCATGGGAGACGCCTCGATCTGCTGGTGCGCGGGGATCAGGCGGCCTGGGCCGCCGCACCGCCGGTGCCCTCGGCCGCGACGGCGGCCCGGGCCAGCTCGACGATCGCCGCGAAGGCGGCGGCGTCGTTGACGGCCAGGTCGGCCAGGATCTTGCGGTCGACCTCGATGCCGGCCAGGCGCAGGCCCTGGATCAGACGGTTGTAGGTCATCCCGTTGGCGCGGGCGCCCGCGTTGATCCGCTGGATCCACAGCTGCCGGAAGTCGCCCTTGCGGTCGCGACGGTCCCGGTAGGAGTACTGCATCGAGTGCAGCACCTGCTCCTTGGCCTTGCGGTAGAGGCGGGAGCGCTGACCGCGGTAGCCGCTCGCGGTCTCCAGCAGGGTACGGCGCTTCTTCTGGGCGTTCACAGCCCGCTTGACGCGTGCCATCTCAACTCCTTCTTACGTCGGGTGGCGCGCGTCAGCGGCCGAGCAGCTTCTTGATGCGCTTGACATCGGCCTTGGCCAGCACGACGGTGCCGGTCAGCCGACGGGTCTGGGTGGAGGGCTTCTTCTCCAGGTTGTGCCGGAGGCCGGCCTGCTGGGCAACGATCTTGCCCTTGCCGGTCACCTTGACCCGCTTGCCCATCCCCGTGTGGCTCTTCATCTTCGGCATGTGGAACGTCTTCTCCCCTGTTACTCGCCGCTGTTGTCGGCGACGGTGCCGGTGTCACCGGCCGCTGCGGGCTCGGCGGCCGGGGCGGCGCCCTCGGCGTCCCGCTCCCTCGGCCCGCCCCGGGTGGCCGTCGCGGCGACCGCGGCGGCCTTCGTGGCGCGGTGCGGTGCGAGCACCATGATCATGTTTCGGCCGTCCTGCTTCGGCGCGGCCTCGACGTACCCCAGCTCCGAGATCTCCGACTCGAGCCGGCGCAGGAGCCGGTAACCCAGCTCCGGGCGGCTCTGCTCGCGACCGCGGAACATGATCGTCACCTTGACCTTGTCGCCGGCCTTCAGGAACCGCACGACGTGACCCTTCTTGGTCTCGTAGTCGTGCGGGTCGATCTTGGGCCGGAGCTTCATCTCCTTGATGACGGTCTGCTGCTGGTTACGCCGCGCTTCGCGCGCCTTCAGTGCGCTCTCGTACTTGAACTTGCCGAAGTCCATGAGCTTGCACACCGGCGGGCGCGCCATCGGCGCAACCTCGACCAGGTCCAGGTCTACGTCCGCGGCCAGCTGAAGGGCGCGCTCCAGCGGGACGATGCCCACCTGCTCACCCTCGGGGCCGACCAGTCGGACCTCACGTGCCCGGATCTGCTCGTTCACGCGTGGTTCGACGCTGATGGGGCCTCCTCGAGTCAAAAGTCTCTGCGTGGCCGACCCCTGCGGCTCCCGGGCGGGAGCCGACCCGGAAAGCAGAAGGCCCCGGCGCATGCCAGGGCCCGCTCGACCGGTCGGCACGATCACATGATCGCGCATCCGGCGCCGGGACATGCCCGGAACCGGTGACCGGGACCCGGCCACCGTGGCGGCGACTCGGGTGGGAGCAGGCGCTCCTCTTTCATGGCTGCGTGCGTGCGCTGCGCACACGCGGGGGCAGCCTGGTCGACTCGACCACACTACACCCTCGCCCCGAGCGCCCCCGAACCGGGCACCCGGTCAGCGGCCCGTGGCGCTCTCGGCGAGCCGGGCCTGGTGCGCCTGGTGCAGCCGGCGCAGGGCGCGCACCCCCTCGACCGCCCGCTCCTTGTCGGCGGCCTGGAGGGCGACCATGGGCAGCAGGTCGTCGTCGTGCAGCTCCAGGCTGGCCCAGGGCGCGCCCCGGTCGAAGCGGACCCCCCGGACGACCTCCCACGGCAGCTCGTACGAGCCGACGATGTTGCGCACGCGCACGCCGCGCGCGTCCGCGTCGACGCGCGGACGGGTGAAGATCAGGAAGGCGAGCGCGCCGAGGACGCCGAGACCGACCATCGCGATCTGGTCGCCCCGCTGGAAGCTGCCGTAGCCGTTGCCGGTCGCGCCGCTCAACGAGGTGGCCACCAGGCTGAACACCACGAACAGCACGGCCGCCGAGGTCCAGCAGACCACCCGGATGCGGCGCGGGCGGAGGTGGACGGTCCCGGTATCGCTCACCCCACCAGTCTGCCATCCGTACCGGGCCGTTCCCGCGCCGCCACCCGGGTCGGGGACGCGACCGCCGGCTTGCGACCCCGCCAGCCGGCGATCAGCGCGGCCAACAGGGTGAGCAGCGCCCCGGCGAGCACCGGCAGCCGCACGCCCGGGCCGCCCGGCAACAGCGCGTCGAGCAGCAGGGCGCCGCCCAGTTGCCCGGCGACCAGGGCGAGCCCGGTCCGCAGGACGCCGACCGCCGGGACCCCGACCAGCAGCGCGGCCACGATGCCGACGCCGAGCAGGCCGCCGGTGTAGAGGTACCACTGCGCCGGCCACGTCGGGCCCGGCCCGCGCAGAGCGCCGGCCAGCGCCGCTACCAGCAGCACGACAGGCGTGGCCGTGGCGAAGTTGACCACCATCCCGGCGGCGGCCGACCCGGCTGCGGAGACCCGCGCGTTCAGCGCGGACTGGAGCGCGACGCTCAGCCCACCCGCCACCGCGAGCAGGACCAGGCCGAGGGCGAGATCGCCGACGGGCTGGCCGAGCTGGGCCAGCGCCACGGCCGACACGCCGAGCAGCGCCCCGGCCACCCGGGCCCGGGTGAGCGGCAGCCGGCCCGCCGGGGCCAGCCCGGCCCGGTCGACGGCCAGCCCGCCCAGGCTGCCCCCGGCGACCTGGGCGATGGTGAAGACCGCCACCCCGAGCAGCGGGACGAGGTAGGCGGCGAGCAGCACGATGGCCGCCCCGCCGAGCCCGCCCAGGTACGACCACCAGGGCAGCCGGGCCCGCCGTAGCGCGCGCAGGCCGGACCGCGCCGACGGCAGCACCAACGCCCCGACGCCGACCAGCAGTGCCCCGCCGAGGTTGTTGACCACCGCGCCCAGGGTCGCGTTGCCGGCCCGCTCGCCCAACTCGGCGTTGACCGCGCCCTGCGCCGCCGAGGCGACCCCGGCGACGGTGACCACGGTCAGCGCCGCCCACGGCGGCAATCCACGCGACACCGGTGCCGGCGGGTCCGCCACCGCAGGCGGTGCCGGCAGGCCCTCGGCTGCGGGCAACGCCGGAAGCCCCTCGGCCGCGGGCGGCACCGGGGAGCCCGCCGCGGGCGGACTGCTCACAGCCGGCAGGCGTGGATGTTGGTGACCAGGATCGCGCGGGCGCCGAGGTCGTACAGCTCGTCCATGATCCGGTGCACGTCGTCGCTGAGCACCATCGCCTGCACCGCCACCCAGCCCTCCCGGTGCAGCGGGGAGACGGTCGGCGACTCGATGCCCGGGGTCAACGAGCTGGCCCGGTCGAGCAGGCCCGCCGGCACGTCGTAGGCGAGCATCACGTAGCGGCGGGCCACCAGCACCCCGTGCAGCCGGCGCAGCAACTGCGCGGCCTGCGGGTGGGCCGGGGCCTCGGCGCGGCGGACCAGCACCGCCGAGGAGCGCAGCAGCGGCTCGCCGAAGACCACCAGGCCGGCCTGGCGCAGCGTGGTGCCGGTCTCGACCACGTCGGCGACCACGTCGGCGACGCCGAGCCGGATGGCGTTCTCCACCGCCCCGTCCAGCCGGATCACGTCGGCCTTGACGCCCAGCTCGCCCAGGTGCCGTTCGACCAGGCCCGGGTACGCGGTGGCGATCCGGTGCCCGCCCAGCTCCCGCACGTCGTCGACGTCCTCGGGGCGGGCCGCGAAGCGGAAGGTGGCCCGACCGAAGTCGAGGTCCACCACCTCCTCGGCCGGCGCGCCGGAGTCGATCAACAGGTCGCGGCCGGTGATCCCGACGTCGAGGTCGCCGGAGCCGACGTAGGTGGCGATGTCCTTGGGGCGCAGGTAGAAGAACTCGATGTCGTTGGGCTCGTCCCGGCAGACGAGGTCCTTGGGGTCGGTGCGCTGGCGGTAGCCCGCCTCGCGCAGCATCTGGGCGGCCTTCTCGGCCAGGGCGCCCTTGTTGGGTACGGCGACACGCAGCATGGCGGAGTGCTCCTTCGATCGATTCTGATCAACGACGGGGCGCACTCACAGATGTCGGTAGACGTCCTTCAGGTCGAGGCCGCTGGCGAGCATCAGCACCTGCACCTGGTAGAGCAGCTGGGAGATCTCCTCGGCGGTGCGTTCCGGCCCCTCGTGCTCGGCGGCCATCCACGACTCGGCCGCCTCCTCGACGACCTTCTTGCCGATGAAGTGCACGCCCTTCTCGAGCGCGGCGACCGTGCCCGAGCCGGGGGTGCCCGCGGCGGCCTTGGCCTGCAGCTCGGCGAACAACTCCTCGAACGTCTTCACGCCGCGATTCTTCCAGCCGCCGTCCCGGCCCGGACGCGCCGGGTCAGCCGCCGCTCACCGACCGGGATCGCGCGGGAAGGCCGGCACGGCGCGGCGGAGCTGTCGGCGGCCCCGGTTCAGCCGCCGAAGCCGACCCGCTGGCCGGTGCCGGCGAGGCCGCGGATGGCCAGGGCGGCGTCGAGCGCGGCGACGGTGGCCGACCAGCCCTTGTCCTCCGCCGAGCCGGGCAGTCCGGCCCGGTCCCGGGCCTGTTCGATGGTGTCCACGGTGAGGACGCCGTGCGCGACGGGCTTGCCCTCGTCGAGGGCGACCCGGGTCAGCCCGTCGGTGACGGAGCGGCAGACGTAGTCGAAGTGGGCGGTGGCGCCCCGGACCACCACGCCCAGGGCGACCACCACGTCGCAGCGCCGCGCGAGGGCCTGGGCCACCACGGGCAGCTCGACCGAGCCGGCCACCCGCGCGGTGACCGCCCCGGCCCCGCACGCCCGGGCGGCGGCGACCGCCCGGTCGAGCATGTGGTCGGTCAGCTCGCCGTGCCACCGGGCGGCGACCACGCCGACGGTCAGCCCGGCGGCGTCCACCGCCGTGACACCCGGTTCACCGAACCCCGCCATGCCTACGCTCCGATCTCGTCGCCGTGGACCGGGCGGCCCATCGGGGCCTCGGTCACCTCGTCCAGCTCGTCCAGCAGGTGCCCCATCCGGTCCCGCTTCGTGCGCAGGTAGCGGACGTTCTCCGGATGCGGGCGCACCGGCAGCCCCTCGCGGCCGGTGACGGTCAGGCCGTAGCCCTCCAGCCCGGCGCGCTTGGCCGGGTTGTTGGTGAGCAGCCGCATCGAACGCACCCCGATGTCGTAGAGGATCTGCGCGCCGGTGCCGTAGTCCCGGGCGTCGGCCGGCAGGCCCAGGTCGAGGTTGGCATCCACCGTGTCGCGGCCCTGGTCCTGGAGCTGGTACGCCTGGAGCTTGTGCAGCAGCCCGATCCCGCGCCCCTCGTGGCCGCGCACGTAGAGCACCACGCCGCGCCCCTCCCGGGCGACCCGCTCCAGCGCGGCGTCGAGCTGCGGGCCGCAGTCGCAGCGCACCGAGCCGAACACGTCCCCGGTCAGGCACTCGGAGTGCACCCGCACCAGCACGTCCCGCCCGTCGCCGATCTCGCCCGCGACCAGGGCGACGTGCTCGGCCGAGTCGTGCTCGCTGCGGTAGCCCAGGGCCCGGAACACGCCGTGCCGGGTGGGCATCCGCGCCTCGGCGACCCGCTCGACCTGCTTCTCGGTCCGCCGCCGGTACGCGACCAGGTCGGCGATGGTGACCAGGGTCAGGGAGTGCTCGGCGCAGAACTTCTCCAGGTCGGGCACCCGCATCATGGTGCCGTCGTCGTTGACCAGTTCGCAGAGCACGCCGGCGGGGCGCAGCCCGGCCAGCCGGGTCAGGTCGATCGCGGCCTCGGTGTGCCCCGGCCGGCGCAGCACGCCGCCCTCGCGGGCCCGCAGCGGCACCACGTGCCCGGGCCGGGCCAGGTCGGCCGGGCCGGTGCCGGGGTCGGCGAGCAGCCGGATGGTGTGTGCCCGGTCGGCGGCGGAGATGCCGGTGCCGACGCCCTCCCGGGCATCGACGGTCACCGTGTAGGCGGTGCCGCGCCGGTCCTGGTTGGTGTGGTGCTGCGGCGGCAGGTCCAGCCGGTCGCACTCGCTCTCGGTCAGCGGCGCACAGATGTAGCCGGACGTGTGGCGCACCATGAACGCGAGCAGCTCCGGCGTGGCCAGTTCGGCCGCGAAGATCAGGTCGCCCTCGTTCTCCCGGTCGGCGTCGTCGACCACGACGACCGGCCGGCCGGCGGCGATGTCCGCCACCGCCTGCTCGACACTGGCGAAGGTGGTCACGACAGCCCTCCGCTTCGCTCGCTACGCTCGCTCATGCCAGGGCCTCCGAGTAGGTCGACGGGATCGGGGCGTTCGCCGGCCGGGCGGCCCGCGAGGTGCGCCACCAGGCGACGAGGCCCCAGGCGCAGAAGCCGCCGTAGACGAGGTACATGGCGGCCGAGGGGTAGAAGCCGCCGCGCAGCAGCAGCGGTACGCCGACGGCGTCGACGGCGATCCAGATCAGCCAGAAGTCCACCCAGCCCCGGGCCATGCCGTAGGTGGCGAGCAGGCTGCCGGTGAGGATCCAGGCGTCCGGCAGCGGCCCCCACGAGCCGAGCGCGGCGAGCACCGGGTACGCCGCGGCGGTGCCGATCGCGGCCGCGGCCAGCAGGCCGAGCCGCTCGCGGCCGGTGGCCCAGCGGGGCGCCACCGCGGCCCCGTCGCCGGCCCCGCCGTGGCGGCGGTTGCGCGACCAGCGCCACCAGCCGTAGACGCTGACCGAGAAGAAGAACACCTGCCGGCCGGCCTGGCCGTAGAGGTCGTGCGCCTGCGGGGTGGCGAAGACCCCGCCCAGGAAGACGGTGAACAGCAACGCGTTGCCGATCATGCCGACGGGCCAGGCCCAGACCAGCCGGCGCAGCCCGAACACCGCCGACGCCAGGCCGAAGCCGTTGCCGACGATCTCCCGGACCAGCACCGGCGAGCCGGCGACGCTCACCTGCGCGTCGAGCAGCCAGCCGAGCGGGCCCATCAGGCCGGCCCACCCGTCGCGGCGGCGCCCGGCAGGCCCGCGACCGGCAGCCCGCCGCCGGGCGGGCCGGCGTCGGGGAGGGCGGAATCGGCCAGCCGGGCGCCGAGCAGCCGCTCGACGTACTTGGCGAGCACGTCCACCTCGAGGTTGACCGGGTCGCCGACCCGGCGGGCGCCGAGGGTGGTCAGCTTCAGGGTGGTCGGGATCAGCCCGACGGAGAACCAGTCCGGGCCGACCCCGGCGACGGTCAGCGAGACGCCGTCGACGGTGATCGAGCCCTTCTCCACCACGTACCGGGCCAGGTCGGCGGGCAGCCGGAACCGGACGGTCTCCCACTGCGCGGCGGGCTCGCGTGCCACCACCTCGCCGACCCCGTCGACGTGCCCCTGCACCAGGTGCCCGCCGAGGCGGCTGTTCAGCGCGGCGGCCCGCTCCAGGTTGACCGGGTCGCCGGCCCGCAGCCCGCCCAGGGCCGAGCGGCGCAGCGTCTCGCCCATCACGTCGGCGGTGAAGATCCCGTCGGAGACGTCGACCACGGTCAGGCAGACGCCGTTGACCGCGATCGAGTCGCCGTGCCGGGCGTCGGAGGTGACCACCGGGCCACGGACCGCGACCAGCGCGGAGTCACCCGCCGTCTCGGTGATCCGGACGACCTCACCCAACTCCTCGACGATGCCGGTGAACATGTCAGCCCTCCCTCTTCCGGGGCAGCGCGGTGATCCGCAGGTCCGGTCCGAGCTGCGTAACGTCCACGAACTCCAGGTCGATGGCCTCGGCGATGGTCGTCACACCGGCGTCGACCAGGGCGGTCGGGCCGGCGCCGAGCAGCCGGGGCGCGACGTAACCGACGATCTTGTCGACCAGGCCGGCGGCCAGGAACGCGCCGGCCAGCTTCGGGCCGCCCTCCAGCAGCACGGCGCGGATTCCCCGCCGGTGCAGCGCGGCGAGCAGCGCGTGCAGGTCGACCCGGCCGTCGGGCCCGGCGCCGACCTCCGCCACGGTGGCGATCCACGTGCGGGCCGCGCCGTCGCGGACCCGGGCGTCTGCCGGCGTACGCCCCTCGGAGTCCACCACCACCCGCAGCGGCTGCCGGATGGCGAGCGTGCCGTCGCGCAGGTTGCGGGCGGTGAGCCGGGGATCGTCGGCGAGCACCGTGCCGACCCCGGCGACCACCGCGTCGACGGTGCCGCGCAGCGCGTGCACGTCCATCCGGGCGGCCTCGGAGGTGATCCACATGCTGGTGCCGTCGGCCGCCGCCGACCGGCCGTCCAGCGTCGCGGCGAACTTCCAGATCACGTACGGCCAGCCCCGGCGCATCGAGGTGAGCCAGGCGATGTTGCCGGCCTCCGCCTCGTACGCGCGGATCCCCGTGTCCACCTGGACCCCGGCGGCGCGCAGCGTGGCGGCGCCGCCGCTGGCGACCGGGTTGGGGTCGGGCACGGCGATGACCACCCGGGCGACGCCGGCCTGCACCAGCGCGGTGCTGCAGGGGCCGGTGCGACCGGTGTGGTCGCAGGGCTCCAGGGTGACCACGGCGGTGCCGCCGCGGGCCCGCTCGCCCGCCTGGGCCAGCGCGACGATCTCGGCATGCGGCCCGCCGGCATAGGCGTGGAACCCCTCGCCGACCACCTGCCCCCCGGCGTCGAGCAGCACGCAGCCGACCACCGGGTTGGGGCTGGTCGTGCCGAGACCACGCGCGGCGAGTTCCACCGCGCGACGCATCGCCTCATCAACGGAGACGCCGGCCATGCCTTGCCCTCTCACTCGCCGTCGGCGCGCGGGCGGTCACGGGAGGCAACGGCGAGGGGCCGCGGGCGTGCGGCGGCGGAGTTCCGGGTACGGCGGAGCCGCCCCGGGAGGGCGTGCACGGCACGCTGAGGCCAGCGGCCGGGCAGGGCCCGTCCGTCCCGCGCGCTGTCTCCCATCCGGACTGTCTGGGGGCGGGATCTCCCGCTCCCAACCGTCGGCCCCGGATTCTCACCAGGTCCACCGGGCGGCACGAGGCCGACCGGGTCGCGGGCTTACCACGGTCACACCGTGGATCACCGCCGGTTCGGAATTACACCGAGTCCCGCCAGCGCGTGGTGGGTACACGGGAAGTGTTACACGCCGGACGGGGGGTGGCGCCACCCGGGCGGGCTACTTCACAGCGACAGCGCACGAATCAGGAAACTCCGCGCCGCCGGTCCACCGCCACGTACGAGCCGGGCTGGCTCTTGGCCACCGTCTTCATCTCGGAGGCGACGGCGATCGCCTCCAGCGGGTCGGTGAACCGCTTGTCGGCGTCGGAGAGGGAGACGCCGATCGAGAGGGTGACCAGGGCGGCCCGCCGGATGTTGCCCCGGCGGTCCTTCAGCTCCACGTAGCCGCGTGCGGCGTCGACCGGGTCGTAGAGCGAGTCGGCGGCCTTCTCGAAGTCGGCGGAGACCCGGGAGGTGAGCGGCCGGACCTGCTCCGGAGCGCAGACGATGACGAAGTCGTCCCCGCCGACGTGACCGAGGAAGGCCGGCGGCAGCCCCACCGAGACCACCGCCCGGTGCAGGCTGCGGGCCAGGGCCGAGATGAAGTCGTCGCCGCGGACGAAGCCGTACCGGTCGTTGACGCTCTTGAACCGGTCGATGTCGATGTAGCCGACGGCGTAGTCGAACCCGCTGCGGACCCGGTCGGAGATCTCGCGGCGGATCCGGCTGTTGCCGGGCAGCCCGGTCAGCGGGGAGACCTCGCGGAACTCCTTGTTGCGCCGCAGCGTCGAGCTGACCCGGGCGACCAGCTCCGCGGTGTCGAAGGGCTTGACCAGGTAGTCGTCGGCCCCGGCGCTGAGCCCGTGCACCTTGTCCACCGTCATGCCCTTGGCGGTCAGCATGATCACCGGCAGGGCCGAGGTCATCGGGTCGGCGCGCAGCCGCCGGGTCAGCTCCAGCCCGTCGATGCGCGGCATCATCAGGTCGACCACCGCCAGGTCGGGACGCTGACGCTCGATCACCTCGAGCGCCTCCTGCCCGTCGCTGGCGTGGATCACCTCGAAGCCGTGCAGCCGGAGGTTGAACTCGACGAACCGGGCGATGTCCTCGTCGTCGTCGACGACGAGGATGACGTCCGGGCGGTCACCGGCCGGCTCCACGTCAGGCCCCGGGGGCGGCGCGCTCCGCGAGCGCCCGCAGCTTGCGGACGGCCTCGGCCGGATCGTCGGCGCCGTAGACGGCGGTGCCGGCGACGAACGCGTCGGCCCCCGCCTCGGCCGCCTGGGCGATGGTGTCGGCGGCGATGCCGCCGTCGACCTCGATGCGCAGTTCGAGGTGGCCGGCGTCGACGTGCCGGCGGGCCGCGCGCACCTTGTCCAGCAGTTGCGGGATGAAGCGCTGCCCGCCGAAGCCGGCCTTGATCGTCATGATCAGCAGGGTGTCGAAGCTCGGCAGCAGCTCCAGGTAGGGCTCGATCGGGGTGTCCCGGTCGATCGCCAGCCCGGCCTTCGCCCCCGCGGAACGCAGGTCCTTGGCCAACGCCACCGGGTCGTCGCAGGCCTCGGCGTGGAAGGTGACGTTGTACGCCCCGGCGTCGGCGTACCCGGGGGCCCACCGGCGCGGGTCCTCGATCATCAGGTGCACGTCGAAGGGCAGCCGGGTGGCGGCCCGCAGGCTCTGCACCACGGGCAGCCCGATGGTCAGGTTGGGCACGAAGTGGTTGTCCATGACGTCCACGTGCAGCCAGTCCGCGGCGTTCTCGACGGCGCGGACCTCTTCGGCGAGGCGGGCGAAGTCGGCGGCGAGGATGCTGGGCGCGATGATCGGCGGCGGTACAGTCACCGGGCCAGTGTACGAACGCGGCCCGCCACCATCCGAGGCACGCCACCCACCGGCACACCCGGCGACCCGGCGGTCACCGATGGTGCGACACGCCGGTGCGTGCCGGCCGGACGCCGTCCCGCCGCTGGCCCGGACGCCGGCCCGCCGGGGTCCCGCGATCCGGGCCGTGGTGCCGTATGCTGCCGCACCGTGGCGTGCCGGCCGCGCCCGCGCCCGGTGGACCACGGACGGCGGGAGGTCGGGATGCGACGGTGGTGGACGGCGACCGCGGCGAGCGCGGTGGCGGCCCTGGCGCTCGCCGGCTGCGGCACCCCGGCCGGCACCGACCGCGACCTGACCGACGACTGGCCGGCCCCCGCCGCGCCGCAGGCGTTCGTCCCCGCCGCCGGCGTCTGCCACGTCGCCGCGCAGGACGTCGGCTACCTCACCGCCTATCACCCCGTCGACTGCGCCCAGTCCCACCGCACCGAGACCCTGCACGTCGGCACGCTCACCGGGGCGGGCGCCGACCGCGCCACGCCCCCGCCGGCCGGCTCCGTCGGCATGCGCGCCGCCCGGACCGAGTGCGACCGGAAGGTCAACGAGGCGGTCGGCGCGGACTGGCGTTCCGGCCGGCTCTGGCTGAGCGTGGTGCTGCCGTCGCCGCAGGCGTGGGGCGGCGGGGCCCGCTGGTTCCGCTGCGACCTGAGCGAACAGGCCAGCCTCGACGAGGCCAGCCCGACGTCCCGCACGGGGAGCCTGAAGGGCGCGTTGACCGGCGCCGCTCCGCTCGCCCACCGGTGCTTCAGCCCGAAGGTGCGGGCCGACGACGTCCGCGAGATGACGCCGGTGGCCTGTACCCGCAAGCACCGCGCCGAGTTCGTCGGCGTCTGGCCCGCCCCGGACACCAGCTACGACGCCTTCATGCGGGACACCGACAAGGTGCACCGGGCGTGCCGGACGTTGATCGCGAAGTACGTCAGGGTGCCGGACAACGGTGACCTCAGGTACCGCGCCGGCTCGATCTACTACCACCCCCAGGAGCGGGAGTGGCGCAACGGCAACCGGGGCGTGCAGTGCTTCCTGTGGGTCGACCGCAACCTCACCCGGTCGATGAAGGGCGCTGGCACGAAGGGTCTGCCGGTCACCTGAGCACCGCCTGGCCCGACGGACGGACCCGCTGTGGACGTGGGCCGGGGCGGCCACCGGCGACGGCCGCCCCGCCCGTCGCGCCTAGCTGGCCTGCAACGCCACGTCGTCGAGGACGAAGCTGGTCTGCAGGGAGGCGTCCTCGGTGCCGGTGAACTTGATCGTCACCGTCTGCCCCGCGTACGCCGCCACGTTGAACGAGCGCTGCGTGTAGCCCGCCGCCGCGTTCAGGTTCGAGTACGTCGCCAGCGTCGTCGAACCGACCTGCACCACCAGCCGGTCGTACGCGGTGCTGGTCGTCGTCTCCGCCGTGTCGATGTGCAGCCAGAACGACAGCGTGTAGCTGGTGCACCCGGCCGGGATCGACACCGACTGCGACAGCGTGTCCGTACGCGTCGAGCCGTACCCGGCCAGCCACGCCTTGTACGAGCCCGTCCGGGCCGGCTGGTCGGCGTCGTTGGTGATCACACCCGAGGTCGCCGTCCACGGCGCCGACCCGCTCTCGAAGCCGCCGTTGCCGATCACCTGGCCGCCGGTGCAACCACCGCTGCCGGGGATGGTCAGGGCGTAGCTGGCGGAGCGCGAGATCCCGCCGGAGCCCGCGCCGGTGACGGTGACGGTGTAGGTGCCCGGCGCGGCCGACGCCGACGCGCTGACCGTCATGGTGGCCGAGCCGCCGGAGGTGACCGACGACGGGCTGAACGACACGGTGACGCCGGCCGGGGCGCCGGCCGCCGTCAGGCCGACCGTCTGGGCGGCGCCGCTGGTGGTGGCCGTCGACACCGTGGCGGTGGTCGACGCACCCCGCTGCACCGTGCCCGACGCCGGGCTGACCGCGACCGAGAAGTCGTTGGTCGCCGAGCCCGTGGCGAGCTGCCAGATGGCGTACGCGATCCCGTCGGCGCTGCGGTCGAGCACCGTGGCGCTGACGTTCGCGGTGGTGTCGCAGGACCGGTGGTAGCACGGGTCGTACGCCGAGCCGGACGTGCCGCCCCACTTGGTGGCCTGCGCCGAGGTCTTGCGGGCGCTGGCGCCCGCCGCGTAGCCGGAGGTCGGGATGCCGGCCTGCTGGAACGAGTAGTCGTCGGAGCGGCCCTGGCCCTCGACGTTCTCCTCCGGCTGGATGTTCAGCGAGTCCCAGTACGCCTTGAGCGGCGCGGCGGTCGTGGAGGTGATCCGGTTGATGAAGTAGCCGCCGTTGACCGACCCCACCATGTCGAAGTTGTAGTAGCCCTTGATGTAGCCCCGCTGGGCGGCGGTCAGCGAGCGGACGTAGAAGTCCGAGCCGTTGAGGCCCTGCTCCTCGTCGGTCCACCAGCCGAACCGGACCCGCTTGGTCATCGTCGGGTTCTGCCGGGCCAGGATCAGCGCGTTCTCCAGCAGGGCCGACGAGCCGGAGGCGTTGTCGTTGATGCCGGGGCCGGCCGAGACGCCGTCGAGGTGCGCGCCGAACATGACGACCTGGTCGGCGGGGCCGCCGGGCCACTCGGCGATCAGGTTGTTCGACCGGTACGTGCAGTCGGTGCAGACCTGCTCGGTCACCGTGTAACCGACGGCCTGGAGCTTCGCCTTCACGTAGGCCACCGAGGCGGTGTAGCCGGCGCTGCCGGCCCGCCGGTTGCCGCCGTTCTGGGTGGCGATGGTCTGGAACTGGGTGAGGTGGGCCTGCACGTCGGCCACCGGGACGTTCGGCGCGGCCAGGGCCTGGGCCGCTGGCGCGGCCGAGACCCGTGCGGCCGTGGGCGGCGCCGGGGCCGCCGACGCCGGTGCGACGGTCGACGCCACCGCCGCGCCGACGACGGCGGCGAGCGCGACACCAGCGGTCAGGACTCTTCGATACATGGACACTCCTCGATAGTGGGACGCCTGATGATCCCACTGTGGAGCGCAAAATGGTGAGGCACTTTCGGGCAGTGGCACGCCCACCGCGCCCCTGGTCAGCCGGGCGCGGCGGGCGTGGCGCCGGTCAGGTCCGGCGGAGCACCGCGAGGAACATCGCGTCCGTGCCGTGCCGGTGCGGCCAGAGCTGCACCGTCGGCCCGTCGCCGAGGCCGGGCATCCCCGCCGGCAGCAGCGGCCGGGCGTCGACGAAGTCGACAGGCACGCCGGAGCGGCGGGCCGCCTCGGTCACCGTCACGTGCGTCTCCACGGTGTGCGGCGAGCACGTCACGTAGGCGACCAGGCCGCCCGGGCGGGCCGCGCGCAGCGCCGCGGCGAGCAGTTCGCGCTGGAGCCGGGTCAGCGGCGGCAGGTCCGAGGGCTGCCGCCGCCAGCGGGACTCCGGCCGGCGGCGCAGCGAGCCCAGCCCGGTGCAGGGCGCGTCGACCAGCACCCGGTCGAAGTGCGCCTCCGGCAGCTTCGGGTCCGCGCCGACGGTCCGGCCGTCAATGTTCAGCACGTTCACCGGCAGGCCCCGGGTGGCCTGCTCGACCAGCCGGGCCCGGTGCTCGGCGACCTCGACGGCGGTCAGCCGCGCGCCGCGCTGGGCGGCGAGGGCGCCGAGCAGGCCGGACTTGCCGCCCGGCCCGGCGCACAGGTCCAGCCAGCGCCCGTCCGGGCCGTCGAGCGGGGCCGCCGCCAGGGCGTCGGCCACCAGCTGGGAGCCCTCGTCCTGCACGTGGGCGCGCCCCTGCGCGAGGGCCGGCAGGTCGCCGGGCGCCCCGCCGGGGAGATAGACGGCGTACGGGGAGAAGGCCCCCGGCGCGCCGCCGACCTCGTCGGCCAGCTCCCCCGGGTCGGCCAGCCCCGGCCGGGCGCACAGGTGCACCGGCGGACGCTCGTTGTCCTCGATGAGCAGCCGGGTGGTCTCGCCGAGGTCGCCGCCGAGCGCCTCGGCGAAGGCCCGCACGATCCACTGCGGGTGGCTGTACGCCAGGGCGAGGTGCCCGATCGGGTCGCTCTCCATCGACGGGGCGAGCTTGGTCACCCAGGCGTCGGAGTCCCGACCGGCGACCTCCCGCAGCACCGCGTTGGCGAAGCCCGTGGCACCGGGACCGACCGCGCGGACCAGGTCGACGGTCGAGGAGACCGCGGCGTGCGCCGGCACCCGGGTGTGCAGGATCTGGTACGCCCCGAGCCGCAGCGCGTCGCGCACCGGCGGGTCGATGCGCTGCACGTCCCGCCCGGCGGCGTCGGTGAGGATCGCGTCGAGGGTGCCGAGGTGGCGCAGCGTGCCGTAGGTCAGCTCGGTGGCGAAGGCGGCGTCCCGGCCGGTCAGCCCGGTGTCGCGCAGGATCGACGGGAGCACCAGGTTGGCGTACGCGTCGTCCCGGTGCACCGCCGCGACCGCCTCGTACGCCGCCTGGCGGGGCAGGTCGACCGCGGGCCGGGCCGGCCGCCGGCCGCCGTCGCGGCGATCGCCGCC
>NZ_JBEYVB010000044.1:0-49569 GCF_040643815.1 Micromonospora sp. NPDC047074 | reverse complement strand
GCGCGTCGGCGTCCGCGACGATCAACTCATCCAGTTCGGCGCTCGCCATGACGGCAGGCTATCGCTGCGCTGTTGCCGCAGCCACTGCCGGTGGGTCAGCCCGACTCGCCGGGCTGCCGGTACGTCGGTTGCCCAGCGGGCCGTCGAGTGCCGTGACAACACCTGACGAGCGGTCGGCGGCCAATGAGTTATCCAAAGCTAGAGCAGCCCACGTTCGGCCATATAGGTGCGCAATGTCCCGGCGTCCTCGGCGGACATCAAGCGGCGTGGGATCACGGTCGCCGGCATCCGGCCGACGTACAGGATCCAGAACTCAGGGGTGTCCCTCACCTGGGTGACCCCGTCCCAGGCGATGCCACCGGACTCCGAGCCACTGCGCATCATGATGTTGTCGTCGGTGATGTCGTACGCGCCCTCGACGGCGTAGCGACCGGACCGGCGCCGGGCACGCCACCGCACCCACGGCGAGTAGAGCATCGACAGCACGCCACCCACGACCATCGCCATGCACAGCGACGAGACCTGGTCGCCCCACGCGAACCCCCGCGAGACGGCGAGACCGATCGCACCGACGGCCGCCAGCGCGGCGCCGACGTAACCGTACTTGCGCAGCCGGACACTGCTGAGCGCGGCGGCCACGCGGCCGGGGTAGGCGGGATCGGCGGGGACGTCGAAACGGATGTGCACGCCAGAACGATAGGGCCCATCCGCCATCGGGCAGCGTCTGACTCGCGTCAGGTTCCTCCAGGGACGAGCCCTTTCCGTCTGTGGCGCGCCGTCGATGGCCGAAGCGTGCACGCGGCCTCGCCGACAGCGAAGGACAGCGGCGGCTGGTCCGGCAGGCGGCTGCCGCACTGCCATGATGGCGACGTGATCATCCCCGGATATCTGGACGGGTGCGAACCGCCGTTCCCACGATCGCCGCTGGTCGACGGGTCCGACGTGATGTCGCACGCGCTGTTCTGGCCCGCTTTCCTCGCTGTTGTCGGCGGATCTGCGGCGGCGCCGGACGCCTTCGACGTCGATCCGGCCGACCTGGAGCAGATCGTCGACGTCTTCCTCGACCCGCGCAGGTGGCCGGTGTTCTCGCTACCACTCTCGGGGCGCTGTCGCCTGCACGTCGTCATGCGCAACTTCGAAGACGACAGTGGCGTGGACTACGTGTTCGATCCTGGTACCGGCGACGCGTCGATCACCCTGGCCGCCATGGAGGGACACTTCCGAGGGCCGGCGTTCGCGTGGCCGGAAGTCGTCGCCGCGGCGCATCAGGCAGATCCGGATCACACCCCGGCCGAGCGGCTGCTCCTTCTCGTTCCCGCCTGCGCCGACAGCAACCGCCCGCGCAAGGCCGTCGACCTGGTCGCGGAAGCCCTGGCCACTCTCGGCGCCCGATCCGACGTGCGTCGGGTCAGCGAAGAACTGCTGAACAGTCGCAGGTACTGGACGCCGTGCCGATGGGCGGACCTCGACGACGTCCTCGTCAGCCTGGGACCGCATGCCTACCGCCGTCACGCAGGTGAACTGTCGCCGGAACAACTCCGCCTCGTCGCCGCCACGCTTCAGCCCCCGAAGCACGTCGTCCACCGGTAGCGCCCCAGGGCACCGCTTCCGCGTCCCGGGACGATGGCTCTCGATCTCGGCCACCGTGATGCTGCGGAGCGTGAGCTTGTACGCCTCGAGAGCCCGGGCGGCGGCGTCCGTCGCCGTCGGGTGTCCAGGTGGACGCGCAGGGTGAACCTGGTGAAGGATACTTGCGGAAGGGTGCGAAAGCGCTGAATATATTTTCGTGCTTAGAGATTATGGTCGATTTGTTTCCGGGGCGGCGCTGGTAGCGGCGCTGGCGCTCGGCGCGGCCGTCCCCACGGCCGCCCCCGTCTCCCGGCCCACCACGCCGGACACCGTGCCGGTTGCCGTCCAGGCGGCCTGCACGACCGACCCGGCCACCCCCAAGCGGCAGTTGCGCGGCATGTGGATCGCCAGCGTGGCCAACATCGACTGGCCCAGCCGGACCGGGCTCACCCCGGCCGCCCAGCAGGCGGAGTACCGGGGCTGGCTCGACCTGGCCCAGCAGCGGCGGATGAACGCCGTCGTCGTGCAGATCCGCCCCGCCGCCGACGCGTTCTGGCCGTCGCCCCACGAGCCCTGGTCGCAGTGGCTCACCGGCACCCAGGGCGGCAACCCCGGCTACGATCCGCTGGCCTTCATGGTGGCCGAGGCGCACGCCCGGAACCTGGAGTTCCACGCCTGGTTCAACCCGTACCGGGTGGCCAACCACACCGACCTGACCAAGCTGGCAACCAGCCATCCGGCCCGTAAGAACCCGGGTTGGACCGTCACCTACGGCGGCCACATCTACTACAACCCCGGCATTCCGGCCGTCCGCGACTTCGTGCAGGACGCGATGATGGACGCCGTCAACCGCTACGACATCGACGGCGTGCACTGGGACGACTACTTCTACCCGTACCCGGTCAGCGGGGTGGCCTTCCCCGACCAGGCCACCTTCGCCCAGTACGGCGCCGGCTTCAGCACCATCGCCGACTGGCGGCGTAACAACGTCAACCTGCTGGTCCAGGAGATGAGCGGGCGGATCCACGCGGCCAAGCCGTGGGTGAAGCTCGGCATCAGCCCGTTCGGTATCTGGCGCAACGCCGGCACCGACCCGCTCGGCTCGCGTACCACCGGGCTCCAGTCGTACGACGCGATCTACGCCGACACCCGCCGCTGGGTGCGCCAGGGCTGGGTCGACTACATCGCCCCGCAGATCTACTGGCACATCGGCCACCCGGCGGCCGACTACGCCGAGCTGGTCCGCTGGTGGTCCGAGACGGTGACCGGCACCGACGTGCAGTTGCTCGTCGGGCAGGCCACCTACCGGGCCGGCGCGACGGGGCAGGACGCGGCCTGGCAGGATCCGGCCGAACTGACCGACCACCTGACGCTCAACCGCAGCCACCCGCGCGTCGTCGGCGACATCCACTTCAGCGCCAAGGACGTCCGCGCCGACCGGATCGGCGCCGTCTCCCGGGTGGCGACCGACCACTACCGCCGGCCCGCGCTGGCGCCGGCCGGGGTGGGCGGCGCCGCGCCCGCCGCGCCGAACCTCACCTCGGCGGTACGCGGCACCGGCGGCGTGACCCTGACCTGGCAGCGCGGCAGCACGGGAAGCACGTCCGCGTACGCGGTGTACCGGCTGCCCGGAGACGGCGCGGTCGACCCCTGCGACCTGGCCGACGCCCGTCACCTGCTGGGCACGGTGCGCGCCTCGGGCAGCACCGGGACGTTCACCGACGCCACCGCCGCGGCCGGCTCGACTTACCGGTACCTCGTGACCGGACTGGACCGGCTGCACCACGAGAGCCCGGCCAGCAACGCGCGGGTGGTCACCGGCACCGGCGGCACGTTCAGCGTGATCGTGGACAACGCCACCGCGGGCGGCTTCACGGCCGCCACCACCTGGGGCACGTCGTCGTACCTCCCGGCGCGGTACGGGGCCAACTACCGGTTCGCCAACCCGGAGGCGGTCAGCGACCCGGCCTGGTTCACCGCGACCCTGCCCGCCACGGGCAGCTACCGGGTCGAGGTCTGGTACCCGGCCGACCCCGGCTACAACAGCGCCACGCCGTACCTGGTGGCGACGGCGAGCGGGACCGTCACGGCCAGGGTCGACCAGCGCACCGGCGGGGGCCAGTGGCGGGTGCTGGGCACCTACGACCTCGCCGCGGGGACGCGCCAGGTCGTCGGGGTCAGCCGCTGGACCAGCACCCAGGGCTACGTAGTCGCCGACGCGGTCCGAATCACCCGCCTCTGACCCAAGAAACCTGTCGGACGGTCCAAGCCGTGCCAGTCTGCCGCGATCTTGCAGTTCCAGCCCCGACCTTTAGGTCTTTCAGGACATAACTGGGGCAGAAACTGCAAGATCGCTGGCGGCTGGCGGCTGGCGGCTGGCGGCTGGCGGGCTGGCGGGTGGGCGGCCCGCGTGCGTGGACGCCTCCGGTGCGGCGGCTCCCGGCGCAGTCCGCCGCGCTGTACCCCTGTCGCCGTTCCTGTCCCTCGGGATTTCTGTTCCTCTTCGTGGGATAGCCGGGGATCTTGGTAGGAAGTGACCCTTCCAAGGGCTGTTTCCTACCAAGATCTACCACTGAGTCAGCCGTGGTCCCGGATTACCGCCAGGGGTGGCGTTTCTGGTCGGTGCCGGCGCGGGTCGTGCCGGGGACGGTGGCCGGTGGTGGGCGCGGGTTGACTGACGCCCGGCTCAGTCGCGGCGTAGCCAGAGGGCGCCGAGTGGCGGCACCCGCAGCGCCGCCGAGGCCGGGAGCCCGTGCCACGGCACGTCCTGCGCGTGCACCTCGCCCAGGTTGCCCACGCCGGATCCGCCGTAGTGGTGGGCGTCGGTGTTGAGCACCTCCGCCCAGGTGCCGCCGGCGGGCAGCCCGATCCGGTACTCCTCCAGCGGCCGGGCGGAGAAGTTCGCCACGCAGACCAGGGTCGCGCCGTCGGGTGCAATTCTGACGAACGAGACGGCGTTGTTGGCGACGTCGTCCCCGGCGATCCAGCGGAACCCGGCGGGCTCCGTGTCCTGCGCCCACAGGGCCGGGGTGTCCCGGTAGACGCGGTTTAGGTCGGCGACCAGCCGCTGCACCCCGGCGCGGGCCGGGTCGTGCAGCAGGTACCAGTCGAGGCCCCGTTCCTCGCTCCACTCCCGGTCGTCGGCCAGCTCGCAGCCCATGAAGAGCAGCTGCTTGCCCGGGTGCGCCCACATGTAGGCCAGCAGGGCGCGGACGTTGGCCAGCCGCTGCCAGGTGTCGCCGGGCATCTTGCCCGCGAGGGAGCCCTTGCCGTGCACCACCTCGTCGTGGCTGATCGGCAGCACGTAGTTCTCGCTCCACGCGTACGCCAGGGAGAACGTGAGCTGATGGTGGTGGTGCTGCCGGTAGACCGGGTCCTTCGAGGTGTAGAGCAGGGTGTCGTGCATCCAGCCCATGTTCCACTTGAAGCCGAAGCCGAGCCCTCCGGCGTCGGTGGCGCGGGTGACCCCCGGCCAGGCGGTGGACTCCTCGGCGATCACCGTGACCCCGGCGTGGTGCTTGTAGACCGTCGCGTTCACCTCCTGCATGAACGCGATCGCCTCCAGGTTCTCCCGGCCGCCGTACCGGTTGGGCAGCCACTGCCCCTCCTGCCGGGAGTAGTCCAGGTAGAGCATCGAGGCCACGGCGTCCACCCGCAGCCCGTCGACGTGGAACTGGTCGCACCAGTAGAGCGCGTTGGCGACCAGGAAGTTGCGCACCTCGGGGCGGCCGAAGTCGAAGACGTACGTGCCCCAGTCGGGGTGCTCGCCCCGGCGCGGGTCGGGGTGCTCGTAGAGGGCGGTGCCGTCGAACCGGGCCAGTGCCCACCCGTCCTTCGGGAAGTGCGCCGGCACCCAGTCCAGGATCACCCCGATGCCGGCGCCGTGCAGGGTGTCCACCAGGTGCCGGAAGTCGTCCGGGTCGCCGAAGCGGGACGTCGGCGCGTAGTAGCCGGTGACCTGGTAGCCCCAGGAACCGCCGAACGGGTGCTCCATCACCGGCAGGAACTCCACGTGGGTGAAGCCCAGCTCCGTGACGTACGCGGTCAGCTGCTCGGCCAGCTCCCGGTAGCCCAGGCCGGGGCGCCAGGAGCCGAGGTGCACCTCGTAGACGCTCATCGGCTCCTGGTGGGGCTGCCGCCGGGCCCGCCGCTCCAGCCAGTCGGCGTCGTGCCACTCGTACGTCGACCGGTGCACCACCGAGGCGGTGGCCGGCGGCACCTCGGCGTACGCCGCCAGGGGGTCGGCCTTGTCCCGCCACTCGCCGTCGGCGCCCAGGACCCGGTACTTGTAGCGGGCCCCGGCCCCGGCGCCGGGGACGAACAGCTCCCACACGCCGCTGCCGCCGAGCGAGCGCATCGGCCAGCCGTCGTCGGGCGCCCAGCCCGTGAAGTCGCCGACCACCCGGACCCCGCGCGCGTTCGGCGCCCAGACGGAGAACGCCACGCCCTCGTCGAAGACCCGGGCGCCGAGCGCCTCCCACAGCCGCTCGTGCCGGCCCTCCGCGATCAGGTGCAGGTCCAGCTCGCCGACGGTGGGCGGGTAGCGGTAGGGGTCGTCGTGCGGCTGCCCGTCGACCTCGACGCGGTAGTCGAGCACCTCGCCCGGCACCGCCGTCTCGAACACGCCGACGTCGTGCACGCGCCGCATGGGGTACCGCTCGCCGCCGACCAGGACGGCCACGTCGGCGGCGCCCCGGCGCATCGTCCGGACGACCGTCCGCCCGTCGGCCGGGTGCGCGCCGAGGATGGCGTGCGGATCGTGCGTGCCGCCGGCGATCAGCTTGTCCATCGGGCGTCGTCCTCCTGGGCGGAAGCGGTGGGGGCGGTGCCGCCCGAGAGCTCGTCGGGGACGTCGGCGACGGTCAGGTCCGGCGCCGCCGACGCGGGGGCCGGGCCGGCGGCGGGGGCGGGCCGCCGCACGGTCAGCACGTGCGCCGGTTGCAGGTACGGGTCGAGGCGCACGGCGTTGTGCTGGCCCCAGTCGTAGCTGGCACCGGTCAGCTCGTCGTGCACCGTGAACCGGTCGTGCCAGTCGAAGCCGAGCGCGGGCATGTCGAGCGTGGTGTTGCCCCACTGCACCTCACGCGAGTCGAACGAGCAGACCACGAGCACCGTGTTGCCCGTCTCCGGGTCGTGCTTGGACCAGCAGAGCAGCGCCGGGTTGTCGATCTCGTGAAAGCGCAGGTTACGTAGCTGGTGCAGGGCGGGGTTCTCCCGGCGGACCCGGTTGAGCATGGCGACGAACGGCGCCAGCGAGCGGCCCTGCTCCTGCGCACCGGCCCAGTCGCGGGGGCGCAGCTCGTACTTCTCGCTGTCCAGGTGCTCCTCCGCGCCGGGGCGGGCGGTGTGCTCGAAGAGTTCGTAGCCGGCGTACATGCCCCAGGAGGGGGAGAGCAGCGCGGCCAGCACCGCCCGGATCTTGAACATCGGCGGGCCGCCGTGCTGCAACGAGGGATGCAGGATGTCCGGCGTGTTCGGCCAGAAGTTCGGCCGCATGTAGTCGGCTGCCGCGACCAGCTCCTCGCAGTACGCCCGCAGCTCGGCCGCCGAGGTGCGCCAGGTGAAGTACGTGTACGACTGGGTGAAGCCGACCTTGCCCAGCCCGTGCATCATCGCCGGCCGGGTGAACGCCTCGGCGAGGAAGAGCACGTCCGGGTCGACCTTCTTCACCTCGGCGATCAGCCAGTGCCAGAAGTCGACAGGCTTGGTGTGCGGGTTGTCCACCCGGAAGATCCGGACGCCCTCGCCGACCCAGTGCAGCACCACCCGCAGCACCTCGGCCCGGATGCCCTCCGGGTCGTTGTCGAAGTTCAGCGGGTAGATGTCCTGGTACTTCTTCGGCGGGTTCTCCGCGTACGCGATGCTGCCGTCGGCCCGGGTGGTGAACCACTCCGGGTGCTCCGTCACCCACGGGTGGTCGGGCGCGCACTGCAACGCCAGGTCCATCGCCACCTCCAGGCCCTGCCCGGCGGCGGCGGCCACGAAGTCCCGGAAGTCCGCCGGCGTACCCAGGTCGGGGTGGATCGCGTCGTGGCCGCCCTCGGCGGCGCCGATCGCCCACGGCGAGCCGACGTCGTCCGGCCCGGCGGTCAGCGAGTTGTTGGGCCCCTTGCGGTTGACCCGGCCGATCGGGTGGATCGGCGGCAGGTAGAGCACGTCGAAGCCCATCGCCGCGACGCCCGGCAGGCGCTCGGCGGCGGTGGCGAACGTGCCGGAGCGGGCCGGTGCGTCGGCGGTCGCCGGGACGGCCCCCTCCGAGCGGGGGAAGAACTCGTACCAGGCGGAGAAGAGCGCCCGCCGCCGGTCCACCCACAGCCGGTGCTCCGTGCCTGTGGTGACCAGCTCCCGGACCGGGTGCTCCCAGAGCAGGCCGGCCAGTTCCAGCGCCGGGGCGACCCGCCGGGGCAGCTCCCTGTCGGCGTCACCCAGCGCCGCCACCGCCGCGCGGACCCGCCCCGCGTCGCCGGCCGGCACCAGCTCGACGGCGGCGGTCAGCACCCGGGCGCCCTCGGCGAGGTCGTTGGCCAGGTCCTCCGGCCCCTGCCCGGCGGCGATCTTCTTGGTGACCGCGTTCTGCCAGGTCAGGTACGGATCCTGGAATGCCTCGACGGTGAACACCCACTCGCCGACCGCGTCGGGGCGGATGGTGGCGTGCCAGCGGTCCTGGCCGGGCTCGCCCGGGCGCATCCGGGTGAACGGCCGGGCCCGACCGTCGGGGCCCAGCCAGACCACGTTGCAGCCGAGCGCGTCGTGCCCCTCACGGTAGGCACGGGCCGACACCGGCACCGGCTCGCCGACCACCGCCTTGGCCGGGTAGCGACCGCAGGAGACGACGGGGGAGACGTCTTCGATCGGGAACCGTCCAGTCACCCCGCCAACCTACTGCCCGAGATCGTCCCGCGCGCGGCCAAGCGTCCCCTTCTCCGCCCGGGCTCCTGTGCCGTCGGCGCGGACGGTGGGCCGTATCAGCTCCTGACGTCCTTTCGAGCTGATGCCGTCGACGACTCACCCGCCTGCCGCCGCCGACCAACGGAGCACGTTGCTCATGAGGAGGATGCCCGGCGACTTGCTGCCGCCCCAGATCGTTCTAGATCTTGGTAAGAATCGGCCCCTCCAGGGGCACTTTCCTGCCAAGATCTTCTGGCGTCCCTACATTTGGAAGCAGGAACCTGCTGTGTGGGAAACAGCGGCTGGTCGGGGTCGTGGTGAGGTGCGCTGCCGCCCCGGCCGGGCTGGCCCAGCTCGCCGCCACCCTCCACGTCACCTGACGGGCGTCGCCCGGCCCGGCGACGACCCTGACGGGCACCACCGAACTGTCGAGGTGGCGTAGCTTCGCGTTCATGATCGAACGGGTGAGAGTCGCGGTCGTGGGTGTCGGCAACAACACCTCGGCCCTGGTGCAGGGGATCGCCCTCCACCGCCAGACCGGGAGCCTGGTGGGGGTCCGCAGTCCGCTCGTCGACGGGCTCGGGGTGGGTGACATCGACATCGTCGCGGCGTTCGCCGTGTCCGAGCGGAAGATCGGTAGCGACCTCACCGAGGCGATCTTCATGGCACCGAACAATTTTCCGCGACTCGACTGCGAACTTCCGAGGGCTGACGTCCCGGTCACCAGGGGACTGGTCGACGCGGCCGAGGTGGATCGGGTGGCGGCGGTGCTGGCCGGGGCGGAGGTGCTGCTCTACTCGGCCCCGAGCGGCCGGCCGGAAACGGCCAAGGCGTACGCCGAAGCCGCGTGCAGGGCGGGTGTCGCCTTCATCAACACCACCTCCGACCCGATAGCCCGCGATCCCCGGTGGATGAGCAGGTTCGCGGCGGCCGGTCTGCCGCTGCTCGGCGACGACCTGGCCAGCCAGTTCGGCACCTCGGTGGTGCACGACACGTTGCTGCGGCTGCTCGCCGAGCGGGGCCTCACGCTGGTCAGTTCCTACCAGGTCAACCTGGGGGGCACCGAAGACTTCCGTAACCTGGTCGAGAACCCCGATTCCAAGAAGCAGTCCAAGCTGAACGCGTTGTCGGCGGCCGACAAGGTGCAGATGGCTCCCCTCGGCTACCTGTCGCAGCTGAAATCGCAGAAGGTGGCACACCTCAACGTCGAGGCGCAGGGCTGGGGCGGGACGGCGGTGAGCCTCGACGTGAAACTGAAGGTGCATGACCCGAGTGGTGCCGCCGGGGTCAACATCGACCTCATCCGTATCGCCGCCGGCGCGCTACGAAACGGACATGGTGGTTACTCCGCCGAGGCGACCCCGCTGCTCAAGTCTCCGCCCGGAACGGCGGTCTGAGCGGATCAGCCCGTGGCGCCCACCGACCGGTACACCTCCAGCGTCTGCCGGGCGATGGCGTCCCAGGAGAAGTGCTTCACGGCGCGTTGCCGGCCGGCCCGGCCGAAGCTCGTCCTGAGCTGCGGGTCGGCCAGCACCTCGTTGATCCGGGCGGCCAGGTCGGCCACGAAGCGGTCCGGGGCCAGCGGCCGGCCGGAGCCGTCCGTCGCCTGCTCGATGGGGACCAGCAGCCCGGTCTCGCCGTCGGCGACCACCTCCGGGATGCCGCCGGTCGCGGTGGCCACCACCGCCGTCTCGCAGGCCATCGCCTCCAGGTTCACGATGCCCATCGGCTCGTAGACCGAGGGGCAGACGAAGACCGTGGCGTGGGTCAGCACCTGGATCACCTCGTGCTTGGGCAGCATCTCGGCCACCCACACCACGCCCGAGCGGTTGGCCCGCAGCTCGGCCACCAGGCCCTCCACCTCGGCGGCGATCTCCGGCGTGTCCGGCGCTCCGGCGAGCAGCACCAACTGGGCGTCCGCGGGCAGGTCGCGCGCCGCGCGCAGCAGGTAGGGCAGCCCCTTCTGCCGGGTGATCCGGCCCACGTACACCACGCTCGGGCGGGCCGGGTCGATGCCGAGCCGGTCCAGCACGTCCGTGCCGTGGTCCGGGGCGTACTGCGCCGTGTCGATCCCGTTGTGCACCACCCGGACCCGGTCGGGGTTGACCGCCGGGTAGGCGGTCAGCACGTCACGTCGCATCCCCTCGCTGACCGCGATGACCGCGTCGGCGGCCTCGAACGCCGTGCGCTCGCACCAGGAGGAGAGCGTGTAGCCGCCGCCGAGCTGCTCGGCCTTCCACGGCCGCAGCGGCTCCAGGCTGTGCGCGGTCGCCACGTGCGGCACGCCGTGCAGCAGCTTCGCGGTGTGCCCCGCGAAGTTGGCGTACCAGGTGTGGCTGTGCACCACGTCCGTGCCGGCGCACCCCGCCGCCATCTCCAGGTCCACGCCCATCGTCCGCAGCGCGGCGTTCGCGCCGGCCAGGCCCGCCGGTTCGGCGTACGCGGTCACGCCCGGCCCGGTGCGCGGCGCACCGAAGCAGTGCACCCGTACGTCGGCGAGCCCGCGCAGCTCGCGGGCCAGGTACTCGACGTGGACCCCGGCCCCGCCGTACACCTCCGGCGGGTACTCCCGGGTCAGCAGATCGACGCGCAGCGGTGCGGATTCCGTCACCCCACGGACCCTAGTGCAGAAGTGTGCCCGTACGAGTGGTGAAGTCCCACGGGGATGGATAGCGTCTGGTCATGGCTGCCAAGGTGCTCGCGATCGTCCTGGCTGGCGGGGAAGGCAAGCGCCTGATGCCGCTCACCGCGGACCGGGCCAAGCCGGCCGTCCCGTTCGGCGGGATGTACCGCATGGTCGACTTCGTCCTCTCCAACCTGGCGAACGCCGGCTTTCTGAAGATCGTCGTGCTGACCCAGTACAAGTCGCACTCGCTGGACCGGCACATCACCAAGACGTGGCGGATGTCGACACTGCTCGGCAACTACGTCACCCCGGTGCCGGCGCAGCAGCGCCGCGGCCCGTGGTGGTTCGCCGGCTCGGCCGACGCGATCTACCAGAGCTTCAACCTGATCAACGACGAGCAGCCCGACTACGTGATCGTCTTCGGCGCCGACCACATCTACCGGATGGACCCCCGGCAGATGGTGGAGGACCACATCGCCTCCGGCGCCGGGGTGACCGTGGCCGGGATCCGGCAGCCCCTGTCGACGGCCGACCAGTTCGGCGTGATCGAGGTCGGCGAGGACGGCCGGCGGATCCGGGCGTTCCGCGAGAAGCCCACCGACGCGGTGGGCCTGCCCGACGCCCCCGACCAGATCTACGCCTCGATGGGCAACTACGTGTTCAGCACGGGGGTGCTGTGCGAGGCGGTCGAGCGCGACGCGGAGGACAAGACCAGCAAGCACGACATGGGCGGCAGCATCATCCCCATGCTGGTCGAGCGGGGCGAGGCCAACGTCTACGACTTCCGCGACAACGAGGTGCCCGGCAGCACCGACCGGGACCGCGGCTACTGGCGCGACGTGGGGACACTCGACTCCTTCTACGACGCCCACATGGATCTGATCAACGTGCACCCGGTGTTCAACCTCTACAACTTCGACTGGCCGATCTACACCGGGCAGCTGACCTACCCGCCGGCGAAGTTCGTGCACCAGTGGGGCGAGCGGGTCGGCCGGGCGGTCGCCTCGATGGTCTCGCCCGGCGCGGTGATCTCGGGCTCGCTGGTGGAGAACTCGATCGTGTCGCCGAAGGTGAAGGTGCACTCCTGGGCGCACGTGGACGGCGCGGTGCTGATGGAGGGCGTCGACATCGGCCGGCACGCGGTCGTCCGCCGGGCCATCCTCGACAAGAACGTGGTCGTGCCGGAGGGCGCCGAGATCGGCGTCGACCTGGAGCGGGACAGGCAGCGCTACACGGTCTCCGACAACGGCATCGTGGTGATCGGCAAGGGACAGAAGGTGGAACCGTGAGCAGTCATCCCCGGGCCGGCAAGCCCGCCCAGCCCGCCGACCTGGTCGACGTGCCGCGTCTGGTGACCGCCTACTACGCCGAGCATCCGGACCCGCTGGACCCGGCGCAGCAGGTCTCCTTCGGCACCTCCGGGCACCGCGGGTCGAGCCTGCGCAACGCGTTCAACTCCGACCACATCCTCGCGGTCACCCAGGCGCTCTGCGACTACCGCCGCGAGCGGGGCCTGGACGGTCCCCTCTTCCTCGGCCGGGACACCCACGCGCTCTCCGCCCCGGCCGCCGTGGACGCGCTGGAGGTCCTCGCCGCCAACGAGGTCACCGTGCTGCTGGACAGCCGCGACGGCTACACGCCCACCCCGGCGGTGTCGCACGCCATCCTCACCCACAACCGGGGCCGCACCGGCGGGCTCGCCGACGGCATCGTCATCACCCCGTCGCACAACCCGCCCGACGACGGCGGCTTCAAGTACAACCCCACCCACGGCGGCCCGGCGGACACCGACGTCACGAAGTGGATCCAGGACCGCGCCAACGCCATCCTCGCCGACGGTCTGAAGGAGGTGCGGCGGATCCCGTACGCCCGGGCCCGCGCCGCCGACACCACCGGGTCGTACGACTTCCTGGCCCGCTACGTCGACGACCTGCCGGCGGCCATCGACGTCGACGCGATCCGCGACGCCGGGGTGCGCATCGGCGCCGACCCGCTCGGCGGGGCGAGCGTGGCCTACTGGGGCGAGATCGCCGAGCGGCACCGGCTGGACCTCACCGTGGTCAACCCGACGGTCGACCCGACCTGGCGGTTCATGACCCTGGACGGCGACGGCAAGATCCGGATGGACTGCTCCTCGCCGAACGCGATGGCCTCCCTGATCGCCGCCCGCGCCGACTACCAGGTCTCCACCGGCAACGACGCCGACGCCGACCGGCACGGCATCGTCACCCCGGACGGCGGCCTGATGAACCCCAACCACTACCTGGCGGTGGCGATCGGCCACCTGTTCCGTACCCGCACGCAGTGGGGCCCCGCCGCCGCCGTCGGCAAGACCCTGGTCTCCTCCTCGATGATCGACCGGGTCGCCGCCGACCTGGGCCGCCCGCTGCTGGAGGTGCCGGTCGGCTTCAAGTGGTTCGTCCCCGGGCTGCTCGACGGCGCGGTCGGCTTCGGCGGCGAGGAGAGCGCCGGCGCGTCGTTCCTGCGCCGCGACGGGAGCACCTGGACGACCGACAAGGACGGCCTGCTGCTCTGCCTCCTGGCCGCCGAGATCATCGCCACCACCGGCCGCACGCCCAGCCAGCACTGGACGGAGTTGGCCGAGCGCTTCGGCGCGCCCGCGTACGCCCGGATCGACGCGCCGGCCACCCGGGAGCAGAAGGCCGTGCTCGGCAAGCTCTCGCCGGAGCAGGTGACCGCCACCGAGTTGGCCGGCGAACCGATCACCGCGACCCTCACCACCGCACCGGGCAACGGCGCGGCGATCGGCGGGCTCAAGGTGACCACAGAGTCCGGCTGGTTCGCCGCCCGGCCGTCGGGCACCGAGGACGTCTACAAGATCTACGCCGAGTCGTTCCAGGGCCCGGACCACCTGGCCCGCATCCAGCAGGAGGCGCAGGACCTGGTCTCCGAGGTCCTCAAGCGGGCCTGAACGCCCGGGTGGTGCGGTGCGGTGCCAGGGTCCTGAAGGGCTGGTGCACGCGCTGTCGAGCTGCCCCTGTAGCTGGGGCGGGGAGCCGACTCCGGTTGGTCGCATGAACGGGGCAGCTCGACAGCGTCGCATCAGCCCATGGCCGCCTGGTCCCCCAATCGCCGCACGACCTGGCAGCCGGACACCGGGTCAGCGGGGTGGGGGCAGCTCGCGGCGGTTGAGCCGGTCGCGCAGGCCCTCCGGGAGCAGCTCGCGAAGCTGGTCGGGGAGCAACGGCAGGTCCAGCAGGCTCAGCTTGAGCTGGTTGCGTTCCTGGTAGCGGCGCGGGTCCAGGCGGACGACCAGGCCGGCGTCGCGGCGGTAGCGCACCTGCACGGATCCCTGGGTCGACGCGTCCCGGATCACCAGCCCGTCCATCTCCACCGCGATCGGCCCGGAGCCGTCACGCAGTTCCAGCCGGATCGTCTCGTCGGGGGAGAGCACCACCGCGCGGGAGATGCCGGCCATCGGCGCGGACGGGGTCACCACCACCACGTCGGCGGCCGGCGAGACCAGCGGGCCGCCGGCGGCGTAGCTGTAGGCGGTCGAGCCGGTCGGGGTGCTGACCACCAGCGCGTCGCAGCGGTAGTAGCCGTACTGCTGCCCGTCGACCGCGAGGGAGGCGTCCACGAAGCCCGAACCGGGCTGGCGGATCAGCGCGACGTCGTTGAACGCGACGAGGTCGTCCCCGCAGAGATCGCAGACCAGGCAGCTGTGGTTCTCCACCGTGAAGTCCTGCGCCACCAGCCGGTCCAACGCCGTCGGCAGCTCCGGCGGCTCCACCTCGACCAGGAAGCCGAGCTTGCCCACGTGCACCCCGAGCACCGGCTTCGGGTCGTGCACCGCCGCGCGCAACGCGCCCAGCATCGTGCCGTCCCCGCCGATGGCGATCAGGGCGTCCGACCGGGCGGCCACCTCGGCCACCGGCAGCGGCTCGACCGTGGCCGGCACCCGGTGCCGGTCCTCCGCGCGTACGGCGAGGTCGATCCGGTGCCGGCCGGCCCAGTTCACGATGGTGTAGACCACCTCGGAGACGTCCCGGGTGGGATGCAGCACCAGCCCGAGCCGGCTCCGGTCCATGCCCCAAGCTCACCACATCCGGGGCTCCCGCACGGGCGTACCGGAACCCTTCCGGGCTTTTTCGGCGTGACGGGCGGAGCGTCCGGTCGTTGCTAGAGACGGGCGCGGTCCGTGAGGGGATCGTCGCACCCTGTCGCGAGGAGGATCCTTGAAGATCGTCGTTACCGGTGGTGCCGGATTCATCGGAGCCAACCTGGTACGCGCCCTGGCGGACGTGCCGGCCGTCGACGAGATCGTCGCGGTCGACGACCTCTCCACAGGCTCGCGGGACAACCTCCTCGACCTGCCAGTGCGGCTGTTCACCGGCACGATCCTCGATCCCGACCTGCTCGACGAGGCGGTGTGCGGCGCGGCGAGCGTGGTTCACCTCGGCGCCCTCGGCTCGGTGCCCCGCTCGATCGACGACCCGCTGCGCAGCCACCACGCCAACGCCACCGGCACCCTCAGCGTGCTGGAGGCGGTCCGCCGCCACCGGGTGCCGCACGTCGTGGTCGCCTCGTCGTCCTCCGTGTACGGCGCGAACCCGGTCCTGCCCAGGCAGGAGGCGCTGCGCCCGATGCCGGTCAGCCCGTACGCCGTGTCGAAGCTGGCGACCGAGGCGTACACGCTCGCGTACGCCTCCTGCTACGGCATCGACGTGCTGCCCTTCCGCTTCTTCAACGTCTACGGTCCCCGGCAGGCCGCGAACCACGCGTACGCCGCCGTGGTGCCGAGGTTCGTCTCCGCGGCGCTGGCCGGCCGCCCGCTCCAGGTGCACGGCGACGGCACCCAGACCCGCGACTTCACCTACGTCGGCAGCGTCACGGACGTGATCGTCGACGCCGTCCTGGGCCGGGTCAGCAGCCCCGACGTGGTGAACCTCGCCTTTGGCGCGCGGCTCTCCCTGCTGGAGCTGATCGCCGAGCTGGAGACGGTGTTCGGGCGCCGGCTCGACGTGGAGCACGGCCCGCCCCGCGCCGGCGACGTGCGGCACTCCGACGCCGACAACCGGGCGTTGCGGGCGCTCTTTCCCGACATCGTCCCCGCGCCGCGCGACCAGGCGCTACGGGCGACAGTCGAATGGTACGAGGCCCACGCGGAGCAGCCGGTCTGATGACCCACCGGCCACCGGCCGCCAGCCCGGCCCCGGCCGTCCTGGTCGACACCGCCACGGAGGCGGCGCCGGACGACGACACACCGACGGCTGCGAGCCGCGCCGATCAGCAGCGGGCGGCGGCCCGGTCCCGCACCTTGGTGACGGGCATCGCGTCGTCGCTCGGGGGCAAGGCGGTGGGGCTCGTGGCGCCGCTGTTGATCACGCCCGTCGCGTTCAACGACCTCGGCGCGGAGCGGTACGGCCTCTGGATGGCGGTCACCTCGCTGACGGGCATGGCGCTCTTCGCCGACTTCGGGCTGGGCAACGGGCTGCTCACCCGGCTCGCCCGGCTGCACGCCGCCGGTGATCGACAGGCGGCGGCCCGTGAGATCGCCAGCGCGTACGCGATGCTCGGTGCCCTGGCCGTCGGCCTGCTGGCGGTGCTGGTGGCGACCGCGCGGGCGGTTCCGTGGCCCACGTTGCTGAACGTCACCGATCCGGCGGTCGCCCGGGACACCCGGGCGGTGGTCCTGCTCTGCTTCGGCGCGTTCCTGGTCAACATCCCGCTGGGGCTCATTCAGCGCGTCCAGTACGCGCACCAGCAGGTGGCGCAGAGCAACCTCTGGCAGGCGGGGGGCAGCCTCGTCTCGGTCGGCCTGGTCTTCGCGGCGGTGGCCGCCGACGCCGGGCCGGTGCTGGTGGTGGGCGCCGCCGTCCTCGCGGTGCCGGTGGTGAGCCTGGGCAACTCGATCTGCTACTTCGGCTGGCAGAACCGCCTGCTGCGGCCTCGTCGGCGGGACGTGCGCGTGGCGGTGGCACGCGGTCTGTTGCGGCTCGGGGTCAGGTTCTTCGTGCTCTCCGTGCTCAGCTCCATGGCGCTCAACGTCGACCCGTTCCTCGTCGGTCGGCTGCTGGGCCTGGAGGCGTCGGCGAACTACGCCGTGGTGCTGCGCCTGTTCAGCCTGCTGGCGCTCTTCGTGACGCTGGTCAACATGCCGCTCTGGCCCGCCAACGGCGAGGCGTTGGCCCGGGGGGACGTGAGCTGGGTGCGTCGCAACACCCGACGGATGATCGTCCTCTCGGTCGCGGCCGTGGCTGTGCCGGCCGGAGGGCTCGTGCTGTGGGGAAACGACATCCTCCAGTCCTGGGTACGGTCGCCGGAACTGCCGCCGACACCGGTCGCTGTGTTCGCCGCGCTCGCCACCTGGTCGGTGCTGGTGGCCTCGGCCTCCCCGATGTTCATGGTCCAGAACAGCATCGGCCTGCTACGCCCGCAGTTCGCCGGGTGGACCGCCTTCCTCGTCTTTTCCGTCGTCCTGAAGATCACTGTGGCCAGGCGGCTCGGCCTGGCGGGAATCGCGTCCGTCGGGGCGGCCTCATACGCGCTTACTGTGCTCCCGGCGGCCCTGTTCGGGTACCGCAGGACACTGTCCGTCGTCGCGGCGCGCGGCGGCCCGAGGTCGGGGGGATGATGCGTCGCGGTTTCGCCGTGCCGGCAGCGGGCGGCCGGCTGGGTAGGAGGCGGTCCTGATGCGTGTCGACCCGGGCCGACCAGGGCCCCTGACTCTTCGCCTCGCACGCCTGCTCGACGGCGCGTGGACGGCCGGCTCCCGCGTCCGCCGGGCGGTACGTGGGTGGGCGACGGTGCACCGGTTCGCGGTGCGCGGGGGACGGGTGGTGTTCGACCCGGACGGCGTCTACACCTACGAGACGATCGAGCTGGGTGCCAACGTGGATCTGGGCTATCGGCCCGTGCTGATGGCCGCCCGCAGCCGGATCCGGATCGGCGACAACGTCATGTTCGGGCCGGAGGTCACGATTCGCGGCGGCAACCACCGCGTCGACCGGGTGGGCGTGCCGATGATCGCGGTGCGGAAACAGCCGGGGGATGAGCAGCACGACCGAGGTGTCACGATCGGCGACGACGTCTGGGTGGGAACTCGGGCGATCATCCTGCAGGGCGTCACAGTGGGCCGGGGTGCGGTGATCGGGGCGGGAGCGGTGGTCACCCGCTCGGTCCCGCCGTATGCCATCGTCGCCGGTAACCCGGCGCGGGTGATCCGGCTCCGCTGGCCGGTCGAGACGATCGCCGAGCACGAGCGGGCGCTGTATCCGCCCAGTCAGCGTCTGGACGACGAAGAACTGGCCGCGCTGGTGGAGTTCCCGGCCCCGGTGGCACGTCCGGCGTCGGTCACGAACCGACTCACCGCCAATCTCCAGGACCGGTAGTCGAACGACCGGGCCCGCTCCCGGGCGTGTCGGCTCATCCGCCACCACTGTGCGTCGCTGAGGGCAAGTGCCCGGACCAGTCCCTCCCTGACGTCCTCCGCGCCGTGCCCCGCCAGGACGATCCCCTCCCGGCCGTCGACGATGTGCCGGGCCAGGTCGCTGGTGTGATTGAGCAGGACGGGGCAGCCGGCCGCCAGGCTCTCCGGCACCTTCGAGGGAAACCCGGCCTGGGCGTAGCCTGCGGTCGGTCGCACCAGCACCGAGAAGTGCGCGCGGGACAGTTCCGCGAGCACCTGCCGGCGTGGAATCCGGCCCAGGATCGTGACCTGCTCACCGAGCGCGGCCAGATCGCCTTCGTCCAGGTCGGAGACGTCGGTGGCCTGCTCCCGGCTCATCCCGGCGATCACCAGCCGTATCCGCGCGCGGTCGGCGGGGGGCAGCAGGCGGATCCCCGCCAGTACGACAGCCAGCAGGTCCTTCGGGCCGGCGGAGCCGGCGTAGAGCAGTCGTAGCCCGTCGTGCAGTGACGGAGGCGCGGGGTCGCCGTAGTCGGCGCAGTCGACCTGGGGCGGGACCACCATGGTCCGCCTCCCGCGCCGGAGGAACTGCCTCTCGATGGTCTCGGAGATGGCGATGACGCGGTCCGCCGTACGGCCGGCGAGGAAGGCGGACCATCGGTGCCGGATGAAGTACGGCGCCAAACGGCCACGGGGAAACTGCTCCGGGTCGTGCCGCTCCACGACGTCGACGGTGAGGGGACACCGCAGCGCCACGCGCAGGACCGCCCAGGTGGTGAGGGTCCACAACCCGAGTGGCAGGTAGGCGGCGGTGAACTGGTCGGTTCGTAACCCCGCCCGCCGGAGCGCGACCAGCGCTCGCAGGGGGCGGGTGCGCTGGTGCAACCAGCGTCCGGGCCGGCGACCACCGCCGCCGGTCAGCGTGATGAGTCGTACGCCGGGCGGCAGGTCGGGGCTCGGGTCGGGCCGGCCGGCGCCGGCGGGCCAGTCGTTGACGACCAGCACGGTGGCGCCCTCGGGGGTGGCGGAACGTGCCAGGTGCAGGAGCCGGTTCGACATGGCGTCCCCGTGCGGGAACCGGTACGCGGCGAGGACCATCGATGTCGGCGGGACCGTGCCCGAGTTCCCGTGGCTCCGCGCCGGACCGTTGGGCGGCTTCCGCTCTTTCATGCCATCCTTCCGCCTTGCCCGTGTCGGTGCTATTGAGGCATTTGTCGGTGTTACTCTACGCACTCTCGTCTTCACCAACGACTGTCGCCGCCAGCCGGTGCCGGCCCAGGTCGAATTGGAGTGCCCGTGCAGCCATCCGCCCCGCCGGCCGATCGGAGCCGGCCGTCAGCACCGCGCACCCGGCCGGTCGTCGTGCAGCACTCGGCCGGCCGGCCCGGCGCCAACGGTCCACTGACGGCCGTGCAGCGGGTGCTCGCCTCGCCGCTCGCCGAGCGGTACGACTTCGTCCGCATGCACCAGAGCGCGGGCAACGGGGGCGTCGACCCGGCTCTGCTGCGCGAGTGGGTGCGGCTTCTGCGCCGGACGCGGCCGGACCTGGTGCACGTCCGGGGACTTCAGAACGAGGGCTTCCACGGCGTCCTCGCCGCCCGGCTCGCCGGCTGCCCACGGGTCCTGGTCACGGTGCACGGCTCGGTGCGCGACCTGCGGCAGGGCGCCCGGAGTTGGCGGCGACGGCTGCTGACGCACGGTGCGGAGCCGGCGACCCTGCGGCTGGCCACCCACGTCGCCACCGTCTGCGAGTACGCCGCCGGGCGGGACTTCCTGCGCCCGTACGCCGGCAAGTTCGTGGGCGTCGTTCCCAACGGCGTCCCGGTGCCGCCCGATCCGACGGCTGCCCGCGACCGGGTCCGTGCCGAGCTGAGCCTTCACCCCGACGACGTCGTGATCATCGCGGTGGCGCGGTTGACCTGGGACAAGGGGTACGGCGTCCTCGCCGACGCGTTGCGCCGGCTGTCGCCGCCGGGTGGCCGGCGGGTGCTGCTCGTCGCGGGCGACGGGCCCGACCGGGCCGGCGTGGCGGCGGCGCTGACCGGGGCGGGTGGAGCCGAGGTGCGGATGCTGGGCAACCGGTTGGACGTGCCGGAGCTGCTCGCCGCCGCCGACCTCTTCGTCTTTCCCACGCTGCACGAGAACCTGTCCAACGCGCTGCTGGAGGCGATGGCGCACGGCCTACCGGTGGTCGCCTCGGCGGTGGGCGGCAACGTGGAGGTGCTGCGCTCCGGCGGGGGCCGGCTGGTGCCAGCGGGTGACCCGGACGCCCTCGCCGCGGCGTTGGCGGGGCTGCTCGTCGACCCGGCGGGGCGCCACCACCTGGGGCAGTTGGGCCGCAAGGTCGTGAGCGAGTGCTACAGCCTCGACGTGATGCTGCGGTCGCTCGACGGTGTCTACGGACGGATGCTGCGGCGGTGACCGCCCCGGCGGAAGGTCAGGTCCGGGTCGTCCTGCTCGGCTTCACCGTGCCGGACGACCTCTTCGCCCAGATCATGGGCAGGGACACGATCATGCCTGTCCAGACGCACACCTTCGCCTGGGGGCTGGTCCGTGGCCTGCGTGCCGCCGACTGCCCGGTGCACCTGCTTTCGGCGGCTCCCGTCTCCCACTGGCCGGGCAACCGCCAGCTCCGGTTCCGCTCGGGCACGTTCCGCCAGGAGGAGGTCGGGGGGCAGCTCCTCGGCTTCGTCAACGCGCTCGGACTCAAGCACCTCACCCGGTTCGTCGCCGTCTGGCGTACCGGTACCCGCGTGCTGCGCGACCGGGAGGCGGACGTGCTGCTGGTGCACGGGGTGCACTCACCCTTCCTCTGGTTCGGCGCGCTGCGCGGGCGCCGCCTCGGCGTACGGGTGGTTCCGGTGTTGACCGACCCGCCGAGCGTCGTGCTGCCCACGGACGGCCGGCTGGTCCGGGCGCTGCGCCGGCTCGACCGGGCCCTCGTCCGCGCCGCGCTGGCCCGCTGCTCCGGCGTGATCACGCTGACCGCCGCGCTCGCCGACGACTTCGCCCCGGGGCTGCCCCGGCTGGTCATGGAAGGCATCTTCAATCCGGTCCGTGCCGGGTCCGGCGCTGTCGACCGGGCACCGTCCACACCCGGGACTCGCGAGGTGGTCTACGCCGGCGGGCTCAGCCGGGCGTACGGCGTCGACCGGCTGGTCGAGGCGTTCCGTGGGTTGCCCGACGCCGATCTGCGGCTGCGGGTGTACGGCCGGGGCGAACTCGAACAGTGGCTCCGCGAGCAGGCCGCCGCCGACCCCCGCATCGCACCGGTCGAACTGCTGCCCCGGGAGGCGCTGACACCTCGGCTGACCCGGGCCGCCGTGCTGGTGAATCCCCGGCCCGTCGGGCAGGACTTTGTCCGCTGGTCCTTCCCGTCGAAGCTCATCGAGTACCTGTCCACCGGCGTGCCCGTGGTGACCACGAGGCTCTCCGGCATTCCGGGGGACTACGCGCCGTGGTTGATCTTCGCCGGCTCCGACACCGCCGACGGGTTACGGGACGCGATCGACCGGGCGCTGCGGCTGCCTCCCGGTGAGCGGACGCGGATCGGGCTCGGTGCTGCCGCCTTCGTACGCCAGACCCGTGGCCCGTTGGCGCAGGGGCGACGGATGCGTGACTTCCTGGCGGCGCTCGCGGGACGGGCCGACCTGCCCGTCCAGGAGGTGGCAGCCCGGATCGAACCGAGCCACCCACGCTGACCGCCCGCCGGCGCTGACCACGCCGCCCGTCCGGGTCCGGCCCGGCGTCACGCGGTCGTCAGGTCTGCTGTGCCGGCACGCCGGCCGGGCGGCGCGGCACGGGTCGCCGCGGCAGGACCGGGTCGGAGCGTCGTCGGCGTCGTCGGCCGCCGCGGGGCAGGACCAGCGCCACGGGCAGCCGGGACCAGAGCGCCAGCACCAGCCACGCGAACGGTGAGATCTCCCAGTGCCCGCTGAGCCAGATGGGGGTCCACCCGACGAACAGAACCCCGACGAGGAGGGCGTTGCCGCGTCCGGACGCCGGTGCCGCGCCGCGGAGCACGTGCGCGATCAGCACGACGACGAGGGCGATCCCCAGCAGGCCGATGTCGTTGCCGAGGGTGAGCAGCAGCGAGTGCGCGCCGATGCCGAAGTAGGGGTTGGTGCTCGGAAAGGCTCCCGCCCCGATGCCCACCAGCGGTGACTCCCAGAAGGAGGCCTCGGCGATCGGCCAGACGAGCAGCCGCCCGGAGAGGTCGTCCAACGGCCGGTTGAAGACGCTGTCCAGCCACTCGGGACGATACGGGGTGAGGTGGCCGAACGGTACGACCGCGAGAAGGAACGCCGACGCCGCCACCGGCCAGGCCCAGGAGGACCGGTGCGCGCGGGCGGCGAGCAGATAGCCGGCGACGGCGACGAGGGCGACCAGGCTCGCCCTGGTCCCGGTCAGCACGATCGCGTAAGCGAACAACGGGAACAGCGCCCAGAGCCCGGTCCGGACGAGCCGGTTGCCGGCCCGGGCGACCAGCAACAGCACGCACACGAGGGTTCCGCTGGTCAGCGCGTACGCGGTGTAGTTGATCCCCACGCCGTCCAGTCCGACGCGCAGCGCGGAGTCCCCGGCGTCGTCGGCGAGCAGGAGCCGGACCGCCGTCCAGACCGTGCCGCCGAGCAGGGCGCCGGCCACCATCAGCAGCCGGCGGCGGGTGGTCAGCACGTGCCGTGCGGCGACCAGCAGCGACGCGACGGTCCACCAGGCCTGCACGGCGACCTGACTGGCCGCCGCGTCGCGGGTCCACATCAGCGTCGCGCTGACCCAGCCGCAGAGCAGCAGGGCCAGGTAGTCCACGGGACCGGGCCGGGGGATCCGGCCGCTGCCGAGCAGAGCGAGCCCGGCCAGCCACAGCCCGAACGCGTACACCAGGGCGGGATCGACCGGCGCGAGCGCGGCGGCGAGGACGATCGGCGGCACGCCCAGCCAGGTCGGGCGCCACCGCGTCTCCTCGGGCGCGGCGTGGGCGGGACCGCCGGCAGGGGCGAGGTGGCGGGGCATCCGGAGCGCCAGGACGCTCGACATCCGGCTCGTCGGCCCGTCCGCCACGGGCCCGTGCGCGTCGTACCGTCGGCTCACGGCTCTCCTCCTCCCCGGATCCCGCCCGTCTCGGGAGGGTCAACGACGCAGAGGAATCGAGGTGGTGCTCAGCCCGTCGCGCGTCGCCGCCGCCCGACGGTGGTCCAGGCCAGTCCGGCCAGCAGCGTGGCCAGGCCGATCATGCCGGGGCGGGAGATGCCGAGCTGGTTGTTGGCCGGGATGTAGGCGACGAGCAGGCAGAGCTGGACGAAGAGCAGCGTCGGCAGGAGCCTGCGGGACCGGGTGGCGCCGAGCCACATCGCGGCGAGGAGCCAGCCCAGCAACGCCATGAACAACACGGTTCCCGGGTAGGTCAGGTCGGAGGCCAGCCAGGGATAGATGGTCGACCAGTACATGCCCGACGGCCACCCGGACCGCGCCTCCGTGCGGACCGGGTACGACGGGTGGCGAGCGGTGTCGACGCCCAGGTACTGCCCCGCGTACGAGGCGACCGCGGGGGTGCTGCCGAGGCCGCGGGACCAGACGAACGGTGTCTCCAGGTTGTGGGCCAGCCCCAGGTAGCCGTGCGTCGGATAGATGACCAGCGCGGCCACGCCGGTGGCCAGGTGCGGTCCGACCAGCCGCTCGACCGTGGGGTTCGCGCGGACCCGATCCTGGGTGCCGAACCGGACCACCCGGTCGGCCTGGCTGTTGACCATGTACGCGCAGAACAGCGCCGCGACGACCCCGACGATCACCAACGCTCGCCGCCGGGCGGCCGGTCGCACCTCCGGGCGGGCCGCTGGGCGGCGTGCCGCCCAGACGAGCAGACCGGCGGCGATCATCACGACGATGTCGCCGAGGCCCTTCAGGGTGCCGATGTAGAGGAAGAAGAGGGCGTAGCCGCCCATCCCGGCGAGCCCGAGCACCCGGATGCCTCCGGGAAGCCGCCGCCAGCCGACGACCAGTAGCGGGACCAGTGCGGTACCGAACACCCCGAGCAGGGTCAGCACCTGGATCGCCGGGTTGACCCGGCCGCTGTCCTGCTGGTCCTGGTAGACCGCGAACTTGTTGGCGTACGCCTGGGCCGGGTCCCGGAGGCTGGCCACGATCTCGCCCGGGCCGGTGGCGCCGTACTCGAGCAGGAGCGCCGCGCCGAGGGCGAGGTGGTAGACGGCGCTCGCCACGACCAGCCGCCTGATCCGCCGGTCGTCCACGGGCGAGCCGACGGTTTCGGTCGCGGTTTCGGTCGCGGTGTCCGCCCGTCGCCGGATCCGTGCGGCGTAGCCGACGGCGAAGGCGGTGGTCGCCGCGAACACGAACAGGCAGAGCCGACCGGGGTTCGAGACCTCCTCGGCCAGCGAGCCGGTCCAGAACAGCCCGAACGTGCCGAGCATCCAGGCCACGGCGATCAACAGGGGCAGCCAGGCGCGGCTCGACCGCTGTCTCCCGGCGGCGGCCGGGTGCGCCCATGGTGCCGCGGCCGGCTGCGGTCGTGGTCGCCTGTCCCGGACCGCTGTCGTGCTCGTCATCCGGCTGGTGCCCCCGCATCCGTAGCTGGTCCGTCGGGCGTCTCCCGAGGTACTGGTCGCACTGGTTTCCGGCCCCACCCGTCAGGTCGTCTGCGCCCGTCCGGCATCCGGCGTGGTGGCTTCTGCCGACGTGCTGTTGGTGTTATAGCAGCAGCGAATGGCATAATTTGCCCGTTTCTGCTAATGACGTCGCCCACCATCCAGATCAGCGGGCGCGAGCGGATGGCTCCGGGTCGTCTGTCACCGGGCTGTCCGTTCGTCCTGTTTAACCGTTTCCCGACGTTGGCCCGGCTCGTTGCGGGTGGTGTGACCGCCGCCCCGACCCGCGGTGCGCGCCGGTCGCCTTCCGAGAGCCGAGACGGGGAGCAACCAGTGACGTATTCGACCACCGGCCGCCGCGTGCTCATCACCGGCGGCACGGGTTCCTTCGGCAAGACGATGGTGCGTCGGCTCCTCGACCGCGGCGTCGGCGAGGTCCGGGTGCTCAGCCGGGACGAGGCCAAACAGGACGACATGCGCCGGATGCTCGGCGACGACCGGGTCCGCTACCACGTCGGGGACGTGCGCGACTACGACTCGGTGCTGCGGGCCAGCCGGGGCATCGACTACGTCTTCCACGCGGCGGCCCTCAAGCAGGTGCCCTCGTGCGAGTTCTTTCCGCTGGAGGCGGTGCGGACCAACATCCTGGGCAGCGCGAACGTCGTCGAGGCGGCGGAGCGCACCGGGGTCGCCTCGGTGGTCGTGCTCAGCACCGACAAGGCCGTCCACCCGGTGAACGCGATGGGCATGAGCAAGGCCCTCATGGAAAAGGTGGCCCAGGCGCACGCCCGGAACAACCCGCACAGTGCGACCACGGTCTCCTGTGTCCGGTACGGCAACGTCATGTACTCGCGCGGCTCGGTGATCCCGCTGTTCATCGAGCAGATCAAGGCCGGCCGGGCGCCCACCGTGACCGACCCGGGAATGACCCGGTTCCTGATGTCGCTGGCCGACTCGGTGGAGCTGGTCGAGCACGCCTTCCAGCACGCCCGGCCCGGCGACATCTTCATCCGCAAGGCCGCCGCCTGCACCATCGGCGACCTCGCCGAAGCGGTCTGCCAGCTCTTCGACGTGCCCGCCAAGCTCGACGTGATCGGCGTACGGCACGGCGAGAAGCAGGACGAGACCCTGGCCAGCCGGGAGGAACTCGCCCAGGCCGACGACTTCGGCGACTTCCTCCGGGTGCCGCTGGACGCCCGCGACCTGAACTACGCGCTCTACGTCTCCGAGGGCGAGCTCGGCGAGGGGCCGCCGGAGGAGTTCAACTCCGCCAACGCGGCGCGGCTGGACGTACCGCAGATCGTCGAGCTGCTGAAGACGCTGCCGGAGGTCCGTGCGGAGCTGGCCCTGCGGGACCCGGTGCTGGCGTGCTGAGGCTGGCGGTCACCGGGGCGGGCGGATTCCTCGGCTGGCACGCGCGGGTGCTGCTGCGGGTGCTCGGCTGGCCGGAGCCGGTCGTCGTCACCCGCGACGACCTGACCGACCCGGAGCGGGTCGCGGCGAAGGTGAGCGGGGTCGACCGGGTGCTGCACCTGGCCGGGGTCAACCGGGGCGAGCCGGCGGACGTGGCCGCCGGCAACGTGCAGCTCGCCGCCCAGCTCGCCCAGGGCCTGAAGCACTGTCCCAGGCCGCCCGGCGCGGTCGTCTTCGCCAATTCGGTGCAGGCCGGCAACGGCACGCCGTACGGCGACGCCAAGGCCACCGCCGCCGGCATCCTGGCCGACGCCGGCGTGCCCGTCGACGACGTCCTGCTGCCGAACCTCTACGGGGAGCACGGGCGGCCGTTCTACAACTCCGCGGTCGCCACCTTCTGCCGGCTGCTCGCCGAGGGCGGGCAGCCGGAGGTGCACGGCGACCGTGAGCTGGGCCTGGTGCACGTCACCGACGCGGCCGCCCGGCTCGTCGGCGCCCCGGCCGGGGGATCGTGGGACCCGGCGATGCCGGAGCTGCGGACCGGCGTGCGGGCCCTCGCCGACCGGCTCGCCGACGTCGCCGCCACCTACCGTACGGGCGAACTGCCGGCCCTGGTGGAGCGGCACGACGTACGGCTGTTCAACACCTACCGCTCGCACTGCTTCCCGGCGCACTACCCGCTGGCGCTGCCCCGCCGGGCCGACGCCCGGGGCGAACTGGTCGAGACGGTCAAGGCGCACGGGGGAGGCGGGCAGACCTTCTGCTCCACCACCCGCCCCGGCGTCACCAGGGGCGAACACTTCCACCTGGCCAAGGTGGAACGCTTCGTCGTGCTGCGCGGCACGGCGGAGATCAGCCTGCGCCGGGTCGGCGACACCGAGGTGGTCCGGTTCGCGGTCTCCGGCGCCGAGCCGGTGCTTGTCGACATGCCCACCATGTGGGTGCACAACCTGGTCAACACCGGCCCGGACGAGCTGGTCACCATGTTCTGGACGAACGAGCTGTTCGACCCGGCCCGCCCGGACACCTGGCCCGAGCCGGTGGAGGCGCCCCGGCCGCGGCACATGGCGGCCCCCGCGTGAGGATCGGCCTGGTCAGCCAGTGGTACCCGCCCGAGGGGGTGTTCATCCCCGGCAACCTGGCGCGTCAACTGGCCGAGCGGGGCCACGACGTGCGGGTGCTCACCACCTTCCCGAGCTATCCGCACGGCCGGATCTTCCCGGGCTGGCGACAGCGCTGGCGGCACGTCGAGGACGACGGGCCGGTCGCCGTCCGGCGGGTGCCCGCCTACCCCAGCCATGACACGTCCGCCGCCCGGCGCGCGCTGAGCCACCTGTCCTTCGGGGCCAGCAGCGCGCTGGGCGGCGTCCGCTGGTTGGCCGGCACCGACGTCACGTACGTCTACCACCCGCCACCCACCTCGGTGGCCGCGGCGGCGCTCGCCCGGCTGGCCCGGCGTACGCCGATCGTGCTGCACGTCCAGGACCTGTGGCCGGAGTCGGTGCTCCAGTCGGGCATGTCACCCACCGGCCGGTCCGGGCGGGCCCTGGAGCACGGTGTCGCGGCGCTGATGCGCGCGACGTACCGCCTGGCCGGCGCCATCGTGGTGATCTCGCCGGCGATGGCCGACCTGGTCGTGGCCCGTGGCGCGGACCCGGCCCGGGTCCGGGTGGTGTGGAACTGGACCGACGACGCGCTCTTCCGGCCGGTGCCGGCCACGGCCGCGGCCCGCGCGGTGCTGGGCCACCGCGGGCGCTGCACGGTGATGTTCGCCGGCAACATCGGCCTGTTGCAGGGGATCGAGACCGCGATCCGGGCGGCGGCCGCCGCCCGCGACCGGGTCGACCTGGTGCTGGTCGGCTCCGGCGCGGGCGAGCCGGCCGCCCGCCGGCTCGCCGCCGACCTCGGCGCCGACAACGTGCGGTTCGTCGGGCGGCGGCCCGCCGAACAGATGGCCGAGCTGTACGCGGCCGCCGACTGGCAGCTCGTCTGCCTGCGCGACCTGCCGGCGCTGCGCGGCAGCATCCCGTCGAAGTTGCAGGCCGCCCTGGCGTGCGGCACACCGGTGATCGCCTCCGTGGGTGGCGACGCCGCGGCCCTGGTCCGTTCGGCCGGGGTCGGGCTGGTCTGCCCGCCGGAGGACTGGCGCGCGCTCGCCGCGCGGTTCTCCGTGGCGGCGGCCGAGCCCGCCGCGACCCGGGCGGAGCTGGGCCAGCGGGCCCGGCGGGTCTACCAGGAGCGCATGTCGCTGCGGGTCGGTGTGGACCAGTTCGAGGACATCATGACCAAGCTGGCAGCAGAGAGAGGACGGGCATGACCCGGATCATGACGGTGGTCGGCACCCGACCCGAGATCATCCGACTGTCCCGGGTGATCGCCCGGCTCGACGACACGGTGGACCACCTGCTGGTGCACACCGGGCAGAACTGGGACAGCACGCTGTCCGACGTCTTCTTCAAGGAGTTGCGGCTGCGCGAGCCGGACCGGTTCCTCCGGGTGGACACCTCGTCGCTCGGCCGGGTGCTGGGCGGTGTGCTGGTCGGCATGGAGACGGCGATCGCCGAGACCCGACCGGACGCCCTGCTGGTGCTCGGCGACACCAACAGCTGCATCGCCGCGCTGATGGCCCGGCGGATGCGGGTGCCGGTCTACCACATGGAGGCCGGCAACCGCTGCTTCGACCTCAACGTCCCGGAGGAGACCAACCGGCGGCTCGTCGACCACGTCGCGGACTTCAACCTGGTCTACACCGAACACGCCCGGCGCAACCTGCTGGCCGAGGGGCTGCACCCGCGCCGCATCCTGCACACCGGCTCCCCCATGCGGGAGGTGCTGGAGCACTACCGGGCCGACATCGGGGCGTCGGGGATCCTGCGCCAACTCGACCTCGTGCCCGGCCGGTACTTCGTGGTCAGCGCGCACCGCGAGGAGAACGTGGATCAGCCGGCCCGCCTCCAGCGGCTGCTCGACTGCCTCAAGGCCGTCCGCGACCGGTGGGGATACCAGGTGCTGGTCTCCACCCATCCGCGCACCCGCAAGCGGTTGGAGGCCCTGGCACCCGACGCCACCGCCCTCGCCGGGATCGCGTTCCACGAGCCGTTCGGCCTCTTCGACTACGTGCACCTGCAGAGCAGGGCCCACTGCACGCTCTCCGACAGCGGCACGATCAGCGAGGAGGCCGCCATCCTCGGCTTCCCCGCCGTGACGCTGCGCGAGTCGATCGAACGTCCCGAGGCGTTGGACGCCGGCGGGATCATCATGACCGGCCTCGACCCGCAGGGTGTGGTCGAGGCGGTCGAGGTCACCGTGGGCCAGGTCGCCGCCCAGGGGGTGCCGTGCCCGGTCGACTACCGGGTCCCGGACACCTCCCGCCGGGTGGTCGACTTCATCCTCTCCACCGTCCGCCGGCACCACGACTGGGCGGGCATCCGCCGCTGAACCCGGCCGTCCGCCCCGCACGGTGACGCCGCCGACCCGACGGGTCGGCGGCGTCACCGCGTAGGGCCCGGGTCAGCGGGACAACGGCACCTGCACCGAGGCGCCGCGGACCGGCCCGGCCGGCTGGGCGCAGAGCAGGGCGAGCTGCGCGACGACCTTCTCCGGATCGTCGTACGGGTCAAGGCCGCTGACCTCGATCGGGTCCAGGGCGGGCACCGTCACGTGCGAGACCAGCGGATGCAGTGGGCGGGTGTCGGCCTCGCCGGTGCCGAGCAGGTCCTCGTGCAGCTTCTCGCCGGGGCGCAGTCCGGTGTAGACGATCGGCACGTCGCTGTCCGCCTGTTCGGCCATCTGCCGGGCCAGGTCGGCGATGCGGACCGGCTCGCCCATGTCCAGCACCAGTGCCTCCCCGTCGCGGCCGATCTCGGCGGCCTGCAGCACCAGGTGCACCGCCTCCTGCACCGTCATCAGATAGCGGGTCACCTCCGGGTGGGTGACGGTGAGCGGGCGGCCCTGCTCGATCTGCCGCTGGAACGCCGTCACGACCGAACCGCGGCTGCTCAGCACGTTGCCGAACCGGACGCTGAGGAACGTGCCGGGAAAGCGGGAGGCGGCGTGCGCGGTCAGTCGCTCGGTGATCCGCTTCGAGTAGCCGAGCACGCTGATGGGGTCGGCCGCCTTGTCGGTGGAGATGTTGACGAAGCGGGCCACGTCGCGGCACGCGTCGAGCACCGAGAGGGTGCCCCAGACGTTCGTCTTGACCGCCTCGCCCGGGTGCCGCTGGAGCAGCGTGAGGTGCTTGAGCGCGGCGGCGTGGAAGATGACATCCGGCTTGCGGTCGCGGACGATCCGCCGGATGCCCTCGTCGTCGCGCAGGTCGGCGAGGATCAGCTCGGGGCCGTCCAGCAGGGCCCGGCCCGCCAGCGACATCTGGAGCCCGTGCAGGGCCGACTCGTCACGGTCGAGCATCATCAGCTCGCCCGGATCCGCCTTCATCACCTGCCGGCACAGCTCCGAGCCGATGGAACCGCCGGCGCCGGTGACCAGGATCCGCCGGCCGCTGAGCCCGTTGGTGCGCAGCTGCATGTCGGCGACCACCTGTCGGCGGCCGAGCAGGTCGCCGATCTGCACGTCGCGGACGTCGGTGACGGTGATCCGGTGGTCCACGAGGTCGCGGACCGGGGGCAGCACCTTGAACGCCGCCCCCGTCGGCAGGGTCGCCTCCCGGATCTGCCGGATCAGCGCGGCGTCGGCATTGGCGACGGAGAAGATCACCGTGGTGGCGCCGGTACGCCGGACGGCGTCCGCGACGTCCCGCCGGCCGCCGAGCACGCGTACCGCGCCGATGCGCAGGTCCCGCTTGTGCGGGTCGTCGTCGAGAGCCCCCACGGGCCGGTACCGCCCGCGCGGGTCGCTCAGCATGGCCCGGAGCAGCCCCTGTCCGGCGTCGCCGAGCCCGAACAGCAGCACGGGGGTCGAGGACCGGACGTCCGGCCGCATGGCGAGGTCGCGACGGTGGCGGTAGGTGAACCGGGCGGTCAGCATGAACAGCAGCGCCAGGGCGCCCCCGACCAGTGGCGCGCTCGCCGGGACCGGTCGGGTGTCGGCCGGCAGCAGCCCGACCAGCATGATCGCGGCCGTGCTGGCCGTGGTGCCGGCGACGCCCTGTACCTCCTGGAGGCTGCCCAGGGGGTGGTGGCCGGAGTAGATCCGGCGTACCGCCGCGACGGTCACGTGCACGATGGCGGCGAGCGCACCGCAGGCGGCGGCCCGCGCGAGCTGGTCGGCTGTCAGGGCGAACTCGTACCGGAACCAGACAGCGGCGACGAACCCACCGACCCAGGCGGTGCTGTCGGTGGCGAGAAATCCGATGGTGCGGCGGCGTGCCCTGGCCCGAGGTGATTCCTGCTCGCTGAGGGGGGTGGTCTCTGTTTCCGGCGGCATCTGTGCTCCCTGTCCGTCTCCGACCGCTTCCGCCGGGGGGCGGAAGGAGCTTTGGGCTCTGTTAGTTGATACATGCCCTAAAGCGAATCTTGCGGCATTTCACATCAGATGACCGAATTTCGCTCCGAGTGGCCGGGGGAGCCGCCGGTTCAGCGGGCGGGGACGCCCTTCACGACGACCCCGTCCGGCACGTCCCGGACGACACAGGCACCCGCGCCGACGGTGCTGTCCCGCCCCACCCGCAGGCCCTGCAACACGGCCGCCGTCGTGCCGACGAGCACCCCCTCGGCCAGCCGGCAGTCGCCGGAGACGGCGGCAAGCGGGTTGACCGACACGAAGTCGGCGAGGTCGCAGTCGTGCCCGACGGTCGCGTTCTGGTTCAGGTGCACGTGCCGGCCCGCCGTGACGTTGGTGGTGGCCCGCGCGCCGGCGAAGGCGACGAAGCCTGGGCCGTGCACGATGTCCGGCCCGATCGTCGCCGCGGGATGCACGAGGCTCGCCGCCGGCGTGCCGTACGCGTCGATGCGGCCGGAGACCACCCGCCGGACGCGCGGGTCGCCGATGCCGATGACATGGTGCGTGTCCGGGGGCGCGTCGCGCAGCCAGTCGAGGCCGCCGAGGAAGGGCACGTCGAGGCGCTGCACCCGCTTCAGGTTCTCCTCGGACGGGCGGTCGTCGACGAACCCGAGCAGGCGCCAGCGGGGCCGGCCGGCGGAGTCCATCGCCCGGGCGATCGTGAGGACCTCCCGTCCGTGCCCGCCGCAGCCGACGACCACCAGGGGGATCGTCACGCCGTCGACGCTCCCGCCCGGGCCGCCAGGAACTCCTCGACGGCGGCGAGGACGACGCCGATCTGCCCCTCGGTCAGGGCGCTGCCGCTGGGCAGGGCCAGCCCGTCGGCGAACAGCCGCTCGGCCGCCCCCGTGACGAGGCGCTCCGCGTCGGCGTACGCCGGTTGCAGGTGCATCGGCTTCCACACCGGGCGGGTCTCGATGCCCCGTCCGCCCAGGTGGGCGGCGAGGTCCGCGGCCCGCCAGCCGGCCCGCCGCGGGTCCACGGCGATGGTGGTCAGCCAGCAGTTGGAGCCGTCGTCCTCCGCACCGAGCAGCCGCACACCCGGAGCCGCAGCGAAGAGCTTGGCGTAGTGGTCGCGCAGCTGCCGGCGCCGGGCGATCATGCCGTCCAACCGGACGAGCTGGGCGCGGCCCAGCGCGGCGAGCAGATTGCTGAGCCGGTAGTTGTAGCCGGTCTCGCGGTGTTCGTAGTGCGGCGTCGGCTCCCGGGCCTGGGTCGACAGGTAGCGGGCCCGGGCGAGCAGCGCCGTGTCGTCGGAGACGAGCATCCCGCCGCCCGAGGTGGTCATGATCTTGTTGCCGTTGAAGGAGAGGACCCCCGCCTGCCCGAAGCCGCCGGCGGGCCGCCCGTGGTGGGTCGCGCCGAGGGCCTCCGCGGCGTCCTCGACGACCGGCACGCCCGCCGCCGCGCAGACGGGCGCCAGCGCGGTGTAGTCGGCGCAGCTGCCGAAGAGGTCGACCGGGACGACCGCGCCGACGCGTTCGCCCCGGGCGGCGAGGGCGCGGATCAGCTCGGCGACCCCGCCGACGTCGATGTTGCCGGTCTGCGCGTCGCAGTCGACGAAGACCGGCCGCGCGCCGGCGTACCGGACGGCGTTCGCGGTGGCCACGAACGTCAGCGTGGGCACGACGACGGCGTCCCCGGGCCGGACCCCCACCCCGAGCAGCGCCAGGTGCAGCGCGGCGGTGCCGGAGCTCACCGCCACGGCCCCTTCGGTGCCCACCCGCGCGGCGACCTCACGCTCGAACGCGTCCAGGTCCGGCCCGACCGGAGCGACCCAGCCGGACCGCAGGGCCGCGATCAGGTACGACTCCTCCAGCGGCCCGACGTCGGGCGGGGAGAGCAGGATGGCGCGGCTCATCGGCGACCTCCGGTGAGGATCGTCAGGTCGGCGTCCGGTGCCGGCGCGGTGGCGGGGACGAGCGACGGCGTACCGAGGAACTCGGGCGCGGTGGCCGAGCCCGCCGCGGAGATCCCCTCGCGGCGCAGCACGGTGCGCACGGTCGCCGCGAGGATCGACAGGTCCAGCCGCAGGCTGCGGTTGTCGACGTACCAGACGTCCAGGTCCAGCTTCGCCTCCCAGCCCAGGCTGTTGCGTCCCCGCACCTGGGCCAACCCGGTGACCCCAGGCCTGACCTCGTGCCGGCGGGCCTGGGTGGGGGAGTAGCGCGGCAGGTAGTCGACGAGCAGGGGGCGGGGGCCGACCAGGCTCATGTCGCCGCGCAGCACGTTCCACAGCGTGGGCAGCTCGTCCAGGCTGGTGGCGCGCAGGAACCGCCCCAGCGGCGTGAGCCGGTCGCCGTCGCGCACCCGCCCCCGTCCGGGGTCCGGCGGCAGCATGGAGCGGAACTTGACCAGCTCGAACACCTGGCCGTGCCGCCCCGCCCGCCGCTGCCGGAACAGCACGGGGCGCCCGAGGCCCACGGCGACCAGCGCCGCGACCGCGAGGACCAGGGGCGCGGTCAGCACGAGCAACAGCACGGCGGCCAGTACGTCGACGGCCCGCTTGACGGCCTCCGGCCAGGGCCGCTCCGTGTGGTTTCCCGATGTGTCCACGGAACCAGGCAAGGTCTCGACCTCCAGGCAGGATCGGTCATCGGTCAGCAAACCGGTTCTATCAGGTACGAACGCGACAGCACGGCGTAACGGTGACAGTAGGTTCGGAACCCGACAGGTCAACTGCCGAGCGGCCCGGCAGGACGCGGCCGGGGGCCGAAGACGTGCCCCTTCGCTCCGACCGTGGCGGCAGTAGAGTGCTCCGGTCGACCGTCGTGGGGGAGAGCCGTTGCTGCACCTGAGGGTCATCGCACCGCCGGACCAGTCCCCGGCCGTGGCGGACCTGCTGGCCGCCGATCCGGGAGTGACCCACCTGGCGGTGCTCCAGGGCGCCGCCCGCCAGCCCGAGGGCGACCTCATCCTCTGCGACGTGGTCCGGGAGAGCGCCGACAGCGTGCTGCACGGCCTGCGGCAACTCGGCGTGGAGGAGCGCGGCGCCATCTCGGCCGACGACGTCGAGCTGGCCATCTCCTCGGCGGCCGACCGGGCGGCGCAGCGGGCACCGGGCAGCGGGGCGGACGCGGTGGTCTGGGACGAGATCGCCGCCAAGACCGGCGAGCAGACGGAACTCTCCGCCACCTACCTTGTGCTGATCACCGTCGCCACCATGCTCGCCGGCGTCGGCGTCATGCTCGACCAGCCGATCCTCATCGTCGGCGCGATGGTGGTCGGCCCCGAGTTCGGCCCGCTGGCGGCGCTCTGCGTGGCGCTGCTGCGCCGCAACCTGCCGGTCATCGTCCGCTCGGTGCAGGCCCTGGTGGTCGGCTTCCTCGCCGCCATGGTGGTCACCGTCCTCAGCACGTGGGGGCTGGACGCCGCCGGGCTGGTCGACCGCGGGATGCTGGAGGCCAAACGCCCGCTGACCGACTTCATCTGGCGGCCGGACGCGTTGTCCTGGGTGGTCGGCCTGCTCGCCGGGGTGGCCGGCATGCTCTCCCTGACCTCGAAGAAGTCCGGCAGCCTGGTCGGGGTGCTGATCTCGGTGACCACCGTGCCGGCTGCCGCGAACGTGGCCGTCGCCGTCGCGTACGGCATCTGGCACGAGGCGTCCGGCTCGGCACTCCAGTTGGTGATCAACCTCTGCGCGATCGTGCTAGCAGGCCTGGTCACGCTGGCCGTGCAGCAGTCCTGGTGGTGGCACCTGGGCCGGCGGCGCCGGTCAGGCGGCGCCACCCGCTGACCCCGGTCGCGACTCCCCGACCTCGGTCGCGCCTCCCTGACCCCGGTCGCGACTCCCCGACCTCGGTCGCGACTCCCCGACCTCGGTCGCGCCTCCCCGACCCCCGTCAGGGGGTGGCGTCGCCCGCCTCCAGCCGGCGGGCGAGCAGTGTGCGCAGCGGGATCGACTCGCCGTCCCGGCCCCCCGCGCCGACCACCAGCGGCGGCGGACCGGGCTGCGGGTCTGCCCCGAACAGCCGGGCGCGCAGGCCACCCGCCACGGTCAGCAGGTAGAACCGCCCGTCGACGTCGACGGCCCGGGTGTGGGCCCGGTCGACGTACCAGCCGCGCAGCCTCGTCCGGTAGCTCCCGCGCCCGTCGTAGCCCCGCGCCGTGAGCCGGTCCGTGGGCAGCCCGCGCCGGACCGCCTCGGCGACGAACCAGGCGACCTGCTCCGCCGCCTCGGCCTGTTCGGTGGCCCGCCGGCGCTCGTCGGCGGCCGCGTGCGCCCGCACCGCCCGCCGCTGCCGCTCCCGCCAGTCCCGGCCGTCGTCCTCATTCACACCCGCGACGCTACGCCCCGACACCCGCCCGCCCCCGCCCCGCCCGCCCCTGCCTCGCCCTCGCCCTCGCCCTCGCCTCGCCCTCGCCCTCGCCCTCGCCGATCTTGCAGTTTAGGCCCCCTGAATGTCACTTATGGGCGCTATGTCTGGGCACAAAGTGCAAGATCGGCGAGGCGAGGCGAGGCGAGGCGAGCGGGCGCGGGCGCGGGTGGCGGGTGGGGGGTGGGGGGAGTGTCGTGGCTTGAATCGTCTACGACATCAGCTCGGCTGCGTTCCGCAGGCGTCTTTCGAGCCGCCGACGGACGCCCGCTCAGGCGTGAGCATCCCCGAACGGGCGCCGCCGGTGCTGACCAGGCCAGCTCTCACGGTCAGGCCAGTCCGGCCCGGCGCAGCGCCTCGGCCATGGCGTCGTTCGCCGGCGCGGGCCCCGAACCGGCGCGACCCTGCCGTGGCGAGCCGCCGCGACCGCCCTGGCCGGTCTGTCCGCCCTGACCGCCGCGTCCGCCGCCCTGACCACCCCGCGAGGCGCCCCGGTCGCCGCGCGGTCCACCCTGCCCGCCCTGGCCACCGCGCTCGCGGCGCCCGCCGTCCGGGCCACCACGCCCGTCACCGGCCGCCGCGTCGTCCTCCAGCCGTAGGGTGAGCGAGATCCGCTTGCGGGGCACGTCGACGTCGAGCACCTTGACCCGGACCACGTCGCCGGACTTGACCACCTCGCGCGGGTCCTTCACGAACGTCCGGGACATGGCCGAGACGTGCACCAGACCGTCCTGGTGCACGCCGACGTCCACGAACGCGCCGAACGCGGCGACGTTGGTCACCACACCCTCCAGCACCATGCCGGGGACCAGGTCGCTGATCTTCTCCACCCCCTCGACGAAGGTGGCGGTGCGGAACTCCGGCCGTGGGTCGCGACCCGGCTTCTCCAGCTCGGCGAGGATGTCGGTGACGGTGGGCAGGCCGAAGGTGTCGTCGACGAAGTCGGTGGCCCGCAGCCCCCGCAGGATGGCGCTCCTGCCGATCAGCGACCGCAGGTCCTGCCCGGTGCTGGACAGGATCCGGCGCACCACCGGATAGGCCTCGGGGTGCACGCTGGAGGAGTCCAGCGGGTCGTCGCCACCGGGGATGCGCAGGAAGCCGGCACACTGCTCGAAGGCCTTCGGCCCGAGCCGGGCGACCTTCTTCAGCTCGGCCCGGGAGCGGAACGGGCCGTTGGCGTCGCGGTGCAGCACGATGTTCTCCGCCAGGCCGGCGCCGATGCCCGAGACCCGGGTCAGCAGCGGTGCGGAGGCCGTGTTGACGTCGACGCCGACCGCGTTGACGCAGTCCTCCACCACCGCGTCGAGCGACCGGGAGAGCTTCACCTCCGACAGGTCGTGCTGGTACTGGCCGACCCCGATCGAGCGCGGATCGATCTTGACCAGCTCGGCGAGCGGGTCCTGCAGGCGGCGCGCGATGGAGACCGCGCCGCGCAGCGAGACGTCCAGCCCGGGCAGCTCCTGCGAGGCGTACGCGGAGGCGGAGTAGACCGAGGCACCGGCCTCCGAGACCACCACCTTCGTCAGGTTGAGCTGCGGGTACCGCTTGATCAGCTCGCCGGCGAGCTTGTCGGTCTCCCGGCTGGCGGTGCCGTTGCCGATGGCGACCAGCTCGACGCCGTGCGCCCCGGCCAGCCGGGCGAGGGTCTCGATCGAGGCGTCCCACTGCCGGCGCGGCTCGTGCGGGTAGATCGTGTCGGTCGCCACCACCTTGCCGGTCGCGTCCACCACGGCGACCTTCACGCCGGTACGCAGGCCCGGGTCCAGCCCCATGGTGGGCCGGGTGCCGGCCGGCGCGGCCAGCAGCAGGTCGCGCAGGTTGGTGGCGAAGACCCGCACCGCCTCCTCCTCCGCCGCCTGCCACAGGCGCATCCGCAGGTCGGCACCGAGGTGGATGAGGATCCGGGTGCGCCAGGCCCAGCGCACCGTGTCGGTCAGCCACCGGTCCGCCGGCCGACCCTGGTCGCTGACGCCGAACCGGCCGGCGATCGCCGCCTCGTAGCGGGTCGGCCCGGTGGGCGCCGCGTCGCTCTCGCCGGCCTCCTCGGGCTCCATGGTCAGGTCGAGCACGCCCTCCTTCTCGCCCCGGAACATGGCCAGGATGCGGTGCGAGGGCAGCCTCGGGTACGGCTCGGCGAAGTCGAAGTAGTCGGCGAACTTCGCGCCGGCCGTCTCCTGCCCGTCGCGTACCCGCGAAGCCAGCCGGCCCCGCGACCACATCTGCTCGCGCAGCGTGCCGATCAGGTCGGCGTCCTCGGCGAAGCGCTCGATGAGGATGGCCCGGGCGCCCTCCAGGGCGGCGGCGGGGTCCGCCACGCCCTTCTCCGCGTCGACGTAGCCGGCGGCGGCCTGGCGCGGGTCCTGGCCCGGGTCGGTCAGCAGCGACTCGGCGAGCGGCTCCAGCCCGGCCTCGCGGGCGATCTGGGCCCGGGTCCGGCGCTTGGGCTTGTAGGGCAGGTAGATGTCCTCCAGGCGGGACTTCGAGTCGGCCGCCAGGATCTGCGCTTCCAGGGCCTCGTCGAGCTTGCCCTGCCCGCGGATCGACTCCAGCACCGCCGCGCGCCGCTCGTCCAGCTCGCGCAGGTAGCGCAGCCGCTCCTCAAGGGTGCGCAGCTGGGTGTCGTCGAGCAGGCCGGTGGCCTCCTTGCGGTAGCGGGCGATGAACGGCACGGTGGCGCCGCCGTCGAGCAGCTCCACGGCCGCCCGTACCTGGCGCTCGGCGACGCCGAGCTCCTCGGCGATCCGCTGATGAACAGAGAGGGTCACGATCTCGATCCGCCTTCGGTGTGGGTTCCGTTGTGCATTGTGCCGGCCCGCACCGACGGCCGTCGCCGCCCCCGGCCCGGCGTGCCGCCACCACCCGGCGCCACCGGCGGTCGTGCACCGTCCCGGGCCGGGCTGCGCTAGCGTGGCGATCATGGAACCTCCCGCGGACCCGCGGGCCCGGCGGCTCTTCGGCGGCAGCGCCCGGGCCCTCGGCGACCTCGCCGTCAGCCCGTTCCGTGCCGACCGGGACCGCATCGTGTCCTCGCCGTTCTTCGCCCGGTTGAACGGCGTGACCCAGGTGGTCAGCCCCGGCGGCTCCGGCCTGCTGGTGCACAACCGGCTGACCCACAGCCTCAAGGTCGCCCAGGTGGCGCGTGCCGTCGCCGAACGGCTCACCGCCGAGGACCGGCACCGCGACCTGCTGGAGAAGCTGGGCGGCTGCGACCCGGACGTGGTGGAGGCCGCCGCGCTCGCGCACGACCTCGGCCATCCGCCGTTCGGGCACCTGGGCGAGCGGGTGCTGGACCGGCTGGCCCGGCAGCGGCTCGGGCTGACCGACGGCTTCGAGGGCAACGCGCAGTCGTACCGCATCGTCACCAGCACCGAGATCCGCGGCGCCGCGACCACCGGCCTGGACCTCACGGCGGCGGTGCGGGCGGCGATGCTGAAGTACCCGTGGACGCGGCTGGACCATCCGGACCCGCACCCGCGGCTGATGGACCCGCCGCCGCGCGGCGCCACCGTGCCGCCGGACGACCCGGGCAGCGGCTCGTCGAAGTTCGGGGCGTACCGGACCGAGGTCGACGACCTGCGGCAGGCGCGGGAACCGTTCGTCGGCCGCATCGCCGACTGGCAGCAGACCGTCGAGGCGTCGGTGATGGACACGGCCGACGACATCGCGTACGCGATCCATGACGTGGAGGACTTCTACCGGGTAGGGGTGCTCCAGCAGGGCGCGGTCGCCGCCGAGCTGACGGCCTGGCAGCGCGAGAGCGGGCACCTCCGGGCCATCACCGACGCGGCACTCGCCGCCGCCGCCCGCCGGCCCGGCGCGGCGATCGAGCGGCTACGCCGGCAACTGCACCGCAAGGACGCCTGGATCGCCGCCGACGAGGCGTTCGCCGCCGCCGTCGAGCACGTCCGGGAGGAGCTGGTGGAGGGGCTGCTGGCCATGCCCTTCGACGGATCCATCGAGGCGGAGCAGTACGTGGCCCGGTTCTCCGCCCGGTGGACGACCCGCTTCGTGGACGCGATCACGGTGGTCGACCGGCCCTCGGTCCGCTCCGGCCACGTGCTGCTCGCCCCCGCGCAGTGGCACGAGGTGCAGGTGCTCAAGTTCGTCCACCACCGGTTCGTGCTGGCCCGGCCGGACCTGGCCCTGCACCAGCGCGGGCAGGCCCGGCTGCTGGGCACCCTGGTGGAGGCGCTGCTGGACTGGCTGCTCGACCCCGAGGAGGAATCCCGGCTGCCGCGCCGCCTGCACGACCTGGTCGAGCTCGCCGAGGCGGAGCTGCATCCGCGTACGCCGGACCGGATCGGCAAGGCCCGCGGCCGGGCGATCATCGACTTCGTCGCCCAGCTCACCGACGGCCAGGCGGTCGCCATGCTGGACGCCCTGTCGGGCCGCTCCGGGGCGCTCTGGACCGACGCCTTCGTCCTCTGAGCCGGCACACTCCTCAGGCGACCGCCTGCCACCAGCCGTCGACGGGCGGCGGGTCGTCCACCACCACCCGCTCCCCGGGGCGCGGCACGGCCAGCCGCACGCCCCGGGCCTTCGTCTCGGCCCAGATCCGGTCCACCGGCTCGGACCAGTCGTGCAGGGCGAGGTTGAACGTCGCCCAGTGCACCGGGAGGAGCAGCCCGCCGCGCAGGTCGAGGTGGGCGGCGACCGCCTCCTCGGGGAACATGTGGATGCTCGGCCAGGCCCGGTCGTACGCGCCGATCTGCATGAGCGTGACGTCGAACGGACCGTGCTCCGCGCCGATCTCCGCGTAGCCGTCGAAGTAGCCGGAGTCGCCGGTGTAGAAGACCTTCCGGTGCGTGCCGGCCACCACCCAGGAGCTCCACAGCGTGCCGTCGCGACGCAGCCCGCGGCCGGAGAAGTGCTGTGCGGCGGTGGCGGTGATCTCCAGCCCCGCCACCCGGTGGCTCTCCGACCAGTCCAGCTCGACGATCCGCGCCGCGGGCACGCCCCAGCGGTCCAGGTGCGCGCCCACCCCGAGCGGCACCAGGAACGGTGCCGACTGGCTGGTCAGCAGCGCCCGGACGGTCGCCATGTCGAGGTGGTCGTAGTGGTCGTGCGAGATCAGGATCGCGTCTACCTCGGGCAACTCGTCGAGGCGTACCGGCGGCTCGTGCAGCCGGCGCGGCCCGACCAGGGCAGACGGCGAGCAGCGTTCGCTCCACACCGGATCGAGCAGCACCTTCCGGCCCTCGATCTCGATCAGCGCGGAGGCGTGGCCGTACCAGACGACGTTCAGCTCGCGCTCGACGTGCGCGGCCGGCGCGGTGTCCGGGCGCAGCAGCGGCACGGGGGCGGTCGGCCGGCGCTTCTGCTTGCCGAAGATCAACTCGCGGATCAGGTTGCGGTCGGGGGCGCCGGCCATCGAGCGGGTGCCGCCCGGGTTGTGGAAGGTGCCGTCGCGGAACCGCGGCGAGCGGGCGGCCCGCTCCGCCCGGACGCCGGTGAGCCGGCCGCGGAGCGCCGCCGGCACGTCCCGGGCCGCCCACGCCAGCCCGGCGAGCGCGGCCAGCCCGGCGGCCCCGCGCAGCCGGCGCCCGAGCGCCCGGTCTCCTCCGGTGCCGTCCCGTGGTGCGCTCATCGTCGTCCCTCCCGCCGTGCCCCGTCGTACACCGTAGCCCGGCCGACAAACGGCCGCCGGAGGTCCGCCGGGGCCCGCCGCCGCGGCGGCGGGCCCCGGCCTGTCGCGGGGCGGATCAGCCGCCGTTGCTGGGACGATGCACGGACGGGCGGTGGGTGGCGCCGGTGCCGGTGAGGCGGTCGACCGACGCGAGGAAACGCCGGCCCAGCCGGGCCCGGGCCTCGACGGCGGGGTGCGTCGCGCCGAAATCGTCCGGGTCGGCCTGCCCGTCCGCGAAGAGGGCGTACGTCAGCACGGGCGCGCCCGCCGCGTCGAAGATCACCCCGGCCTCGTGCCGGGCGTCGGCGAACCAGCCGGCCTTCGTGGCGATCCGGGCCCGCTCGGCCGAGGACATCACGCGCCGGATCCCGTCCGTGAACGCGGCAGGCGCCCGCAGCTGCCGGAGCACGAACGCGGTGGAGGCCGGCGAGAGCAGCGTGCCGCCGACCAGCGCGCGCAGCAGGTCGTGGGTCTCCCGGGGGGTGCTGGTGCCGAGGAAGAACCGGTTGGGGTTGGCCACCGGCTGCACCTGCGTGTTCGGGAAGCCCTTGCCGCGCAGGATCTCGTTGAGTTCGGCGGCCGGGCAGACCAGGCCGCACAGCCGTACCGCCGTGTCGTCGGAGACGGTCAGCAGGTTGGCCAGCACGTGACCGAGCGTCACGAAGCTGGGGTACGCGCCGTCCAGGCTGAAGATGCCGTCCCCGCCGGGCACCACGATCGCGGCGGTGACCTCGACCCGCTGGTCCAGGGTCAGCAGCCCGCGGTCGACCTTGTCCAGCACCGCGGCGGCGACCGCGATCTTGTTGACGCTGTACGCCTCGATCCGCCGGTCCGGCTCGGCGGCCACCGCCACCACCGGCTCACCGGCCGGGTCGGCGACGCTGACGTACGCCTGCCAGTTGCCGCCGGCGCGCTCGGTCTCCCGCGCGTAGCTGGCTGCCACCCGCCGCGCGGCCTGCCGGGGTGTCGCCGGGGCCGGTTCGGTGACCTCGGGGTCGGCGGACGCCGGCGTGGCGGCGCCGAGCACCGTTCCCGCCGTGGCCACCGTGCCCAGTCCCAGCGCGGTCCTGCGGTTCACCCGGATAGTCAATCGTCTCTCCCGTCGTGATGTACCGGAGCGTTCTCCGGCAAACCACCCTAGGCGAAACGATCGACGCCGGTGATCCCGGCGGTGCGGCCACCGCCGGTCACGACCACCGGCCCGGGTCACGGTGCGAGCACGACCTTGACGCAGCCGTCCTCCTTTTTCTGGAACATCTCGTACGCCTGCGGCGCCCGCGTCAGCGGCACCCGGTGGGTACGCAGGTCCGCCACGCCCAGCGGGTCGTCGTCGCCCGAGAGCAGATCGACGATCTCGTCGGTCCACCGGCGCACGTGGCACTGGCCCATCCGCAGCTGGATGCCCCGGTCGAACATCTCCATCAGGGGCATCGGGTCGACCTCGCCGCCGTACACCCCGGAGACGGAGACGGTGCCGCCGCGCCGCACGGCCTTCACCGCGGCCTTCAGCACGACCAGCCGGTCGACGCCGGCCCGGTCGGTCATGGTCTGCGCGAGCTTGTCGGGCAGCAGCCCGGCGGCGGCCTGGGCGAACTTGCCAGCGGGGGCGCCGTGCGCCTCCATGCCCACCGCGTCGATCACCGCGTCCGGACCACGCCCGTCGACGAGGTCGATCAGGGCGCCCGGCACGTCGTCCAGCTCGGTGACGTCGAGCACCTCGATGCCGTGCCGGCGGGCCATGGCCAACCGCTCCGGCACCAGGTCCAGCCCGATCACCCGGCCCGCCCCGAGGTGCCGGCCGATGCGGGCGCTGAGCTGGCCCACCGGCCCGAGCCCGAAGACGGCGAGGGTGCCGCCGGGCGGGGTGTCGGCGTACCTCACCGCCTGCCAGGCGGTCGGCAGGATGTCGGACAGGTACAGCCAGCGCTCGTCGGGCCCGGTCTCGGGGACCTTGATCGGGCCGAACTGGGCGTGCGGCACCCGCAGGTACTCCGCCTGCCCACCGGGCACGGAGCCGTAGAGCGAGGTGTAGCCGAACAGGGCGGCGCCCTTGCCCTCGGCGGTGACCTGGGTGGTCTCGCACTGCGCGTACAACTGCCGGTCGCACATCCAGCAGGAGCCGCAGGAGATGTTGAACGGCACCACCACCCGGTCGCCCGGCCTGAGCCGGGTCACCCCCGGGCCGACCTCCTCGACGATGCCCATCGGCTCGTGGCCGAGGACGTCGCCGGGCTTCAGGTACGGCCCGAGCACCTCGTACAGGTGCAGGTCCGATCCGCAGATCGCGGTCGAGGTGATCCGGACGACGGCGTCCGTCGGCTCCTCGATCCGTGGATCGGGGACCTCCTCCACCCGTACGTCCCGCTTGCCCTGCCAGGTCACTGCCTTCATGTCCGTCGCCCCCTCTGCGCGTCGTGCCCGGACTGCTACCCGGCCGACGCGACTTGAACCGGACGGCGAGCCGACCCGCCCCACCTTCGGCCCGTTGCCGGTGCCGGTGCCCGGGTCAGGGCTCGTGCCGGTGCCGGTGCGGGCACGCCGGTCGGTGCGCAGGGTGGCGGGGTGCTTGCACGACGCTGTCGAGCTGCCCCGCGGGATGGGGCAGGCGTGCATGCGCGGCCGTGTGCTGGTGTGCTGCCGTCCGTGCCGGTGTGCTGCCGTCCGTGCCGGTGTGGTGCCGCCCGCGCCCCGAAACCGGATATTTTGCCTGTTATAGGACCCGATCGGTGTCATGTTGGCGGCGATCTTTGATGGCCGCGGGGCCGGCGTCCAGGCAGGGCCGGGTCGGGGTGCCTTGGAGCGGCGTGGACGGGGCGGTGAAGCCGCGTCTGTGGGAATGAACTCGCTGAGCCTGCCGCCTTGCCATGCGCGAGATCTTGGTACGAAACGGCCCATGCAGGGGCCGTTTCGTACCAAGATCTCCTAGGCGCGTGCCGCGTGCCGCGTGCCGCGTGCCGCGTGCCGCGTGGCGCGTGGCGCGCGGCGCGCGGCGGCCGTGCCGGTGCAGGTGCCGGTTGACTCCGGGCACGCGCACCCGGGTGCCGGCGTGATGACGTTCGGTTGGCGGCTGGTCCCATGGACGGGGCAGCTCGACAGGGGCCATAGGCCGTATCCGTCGCGTCGCCCACTTCCGGCCCACGGGCATGAGTTCCGGCGGAAATGCGGGCGGGCCGCCACACCCTTGCGGGGTGCGGCGGCCCGCTGGCCGGTCCGGTGTCAGGAACCGGGGGTGTTGTCGCCCCGCTTCGAGGTGGCCATCAGGTAGTCGCGGTTGAGTCGACCGATGGTGTTGAGCGGGATGCCCTTGGGGCACACCACGGTGCACTCGCCGGCATTGGTGCAGCCGCCGAAGCCGGCCTCGTCGTGCGCGTCGACCATGCCGATCACCCGGGTGTAGCGCTCCGGCTGGCCCTGCGGCAGCAACGAGAGCTGGGTGACCTTCGCCGCGGTGAAGAGCATGCCGGAGCCGTTCGGGCAGGCCGCCACGCAGGCGCCGCAGCCGATGCACTCCGCCGCCTCGAAGGCGGCGTCCGCGTTGGCCTTGGCGACCGGGGTGGAGTGCGCCTCGGGGGCGCTGCCGGTCGGCGCGGTGATGTAGCCGCCGGCCGCGATGATCTGGTCGAAGGCGCCCCGGTCGACCACCAGGTCCTTGATGACCGGGAAGGCCCGGGCCCGCCACGGCTCGATGTCGATCGTGTCGCCGTCGGAGAACTGCCGCATGTGCAGCTGGCAGGCGGTGGTGCCGCGCTGCGGCCCGTGCGCGTCGCCGTTGATCATCAGGCCGCACATGCCGCAGATGCCCTCGCGGCAGTCGTGGTCGAACGCCACCGGCTCATCGCCGCCGAGGATCAGCCGCTCGTTGAGCACGTCGAGCATCTCCAGGAACGACATGTCCGGGGAGACGTCGTCGACCTTGTAGGTCACCATCCGACCCTTGTCCTCGGGGCCGGTCTGGCGCCAGATGCGCAGGGTCAGGTTCACTTGTAGCTCCGCTGCGTGGGGTGGACGTATTCGAAGTTCAGGTCTTCCTTGTGCAGCACCGAGGGCTCGCCGGTGGCGGTGAACTCCCACGCCGCGACGTACGCGAAGCGGTCGTCGTCGCGCTCCGCCTCGCCGTCCGGCGTCTGGTGCTCGGCCCGGAAGTGACCGCCGCAGGACTCCTCGCGGTGCAGGGCGTCGATGCACATCAGCTCCGCCAGCTCGAAGAAGTCGGCCACCCGGCCGGCCTTCTCCAGCGACTGGTTGAGCCCTTCGCCGCTGCCCGGCACCTTGACCCGCTGCCAGAACTGCTCCCGCAGGGCGCGGATCTCGTCGATCGCCTTGCGCAGCCCGGCCTCGCTGCGCTCCATGCCGCAGTGCTCCCACATGATCTGGCCCAGCTCGCGGTGGAACGAGTCGACGGTCCGGTCGCCGTCGACGGCCAGCAGCCGCTGGATCCGGTCCTCGACGTCGGCGCGGGCCTGCACGGCCGCCGGGTGGGTGGCGTCGATCTTCTCCGACGGGTTGGTCGCCAGGTAGTGGGCAATGGTGTTGGGCAGCACGAAGTAGCCGTCGGCTAGGCCCTGCATCAGCGCCGAGGCGCCGAGCCGGTTCGCGCCGTGGTCGGAGAAGTTCGCCTCGCCGATCACGAAGAGACCCGGGATGGAGGACTGGAGGTCGTAGTCGACCCAGAGGCCGCCCATCGTGTAGTGCACGGCGGGGTAGATCCGCATCGGCACCTCGTACGGGTTCTCGCCGGTGATCCGCTCGTACATCTCGAAGAGGTTGCCGTACTTGGCCTCGATGGCCTTGCGGCCGAGCCGGTCGATGGCGTCGCCGAAGTCGAGGTAGACGCCGAGCCCCGTCTGCCCGACGCCGCGCCCCTCGTCGCAGACGTTCTTCGCGGCGCGCGAGGCGATGTCGCGGGGGACCAGGTTGCCGAAGGAGGGGTAGATCCGCTCCAGGTAGTAGTCCCGCTCGTCCTCGGGAATGTCCCGCGGGCTGCGGGTGTCGCCCTTGGCCTTGGGCACCCAGACCCGGCCGTCGTTGCGCAGCGACTCGCTCATCAGGGTCAGCTTCGACTGGTGGTCGCCGGAGACCGGAATGCAGGTCGGGTGGATCTGCGTGTAGCAGGGGTTGGCGAAGTACGCGCCCTTGCGGTGGGCCCGCCAGGTGGCGGTGACGTTGCAGCCCTTGGCGTTGGTGGAGAGGTAGAAGACGTTGCCGTAGCCGCCGGAGGCGAGCACGACCGCGTCGGCGAACTCGGTGGTGATCTCACCGGTGACCATGTCCCGGACCACGATGCCCCGGGCCTTGCCGTCGACGACGATCAGCTCCAGCATCTCGTGCCGGGCGTTCATCTCCACGTTGCCGAGGCCGATCTGCCGCTCCAGTGCCTGGTACGCGCCGAGCAGCAGCTGCTGGCCCGTCTGGCCCCGGGCGTAGAAGGTGCGCTGCACCTGCGCGCCGCCGAACGATCGGGTGTCCAGCAGGCCGCCGTACTCGCGGGCGAACGGCACGCCCTGGGCGACGCACTGGTCGATGATGTTGACCGAGACCTCGGCCAGCCGGTGCACGTTCGACTCCCGGGAGCGGAAGTCGCCGCCCTTGACGGTGTCGTAGAAGAGCCGGTGCACGGAGTCGCCGTCGTTGCGGTAGTTCTTGGCGGCGTTGATGCCGCCCTGCGCGGCGATGGAGTGCGCCCGGCGCGGGCTGTCCTGGTAGCAGTAGGACCGGACCCGGTAGCCCTGCTCGGCGAGCGTGGCGGCGGCCGAGCCGCCGGCCAGGCCGGTGCCGACCACGATCACGGTCATCTTGCGGCGGTTGGCCGGGTTGACCAGCTTGGCCTCGAAGCGGCGGCGTTCCCAGCGGGTCTCGATCGGGCCGTCGGGAGCCTTGGCGTCGGCGATCGGGTCGCCTTCGGTGTAGAGATCCATGTCAGGACACCAATCCGGTGAGTACGGCGAACGGGACCGCCAGGTAACCGGCGCAGAGCACGACGGCGAAGCCCAGTGCCACGGCCCGTGCCCGCCGCTCGCCGCGCGGGGTCTGCTGACCTAGGCTGCGCAGCGCGCTGAACAGGCCGTGCCGCAGGTGGAAGCCGAGGGTGACGACCGCCAGGGTGTAGAAGAGCGTGACGTACCAGCGTTCCGGGGTGAAGTCGGCCAGCACGTTGGCGGACGGCCGGGTGGGGTCGCCGACCGGGTTGAGCGTGCCGGTGGTGAGGTCGAGGATGTGGTAGATCACGAAGAGCAGGATGATCACGCCACCCCAGCGCATCGTGCGGGCCGCGTAGCTGCCCTGGACCTTCTTGCGGTGCGCGTACTGGACCGGGCGGGCGGCGCGGGCACGCAGGGCGAGCGCGGTGGCGGCCCAGATGTGGCCGAGCACCGCCACCACCAGCCCGATCCGCAGGATCCACAGGAACCACACGCCGGGCAGGATCGGGGCGCCGATCTCCCGCAGCCAGTGCGCGTAGTGGTCGAACGAGGTCGCCCCCGTGAAGATCTTCAGGTTGCCGAGCATGTGCGCGATGAGGAACAACACCAGGATGATGCCCGTCACCGCCATGACGGCCTTCAGGCCGACGCTGGAGCGGATGGGCGACCGGGTTCTCGTGACTACCACTCGACCGACGCTAGGAGCACTTGATTCAGTCGTCCAATGCATCGACCTCGCAGTCTTGATAGCTTTAGGCTATGTAGATGCAGCTCCATCAGCTGAAGTACTTCGTCGCGGTGGCAGAAGTGCGACATTTCACCCAAGCCGCCGACATCGTGGGCATCACCCAACCTTCGTTGAGTAAGCAAATTCACGCCCTCGAAGAGGCCCTCGGGGCCCCGCTGTTCGAGCGGGTACGGGGCAACATCACGCTCACCGCGGCCGGCGAGGTGCTGCTGCCGCTGGCCAAGCGGATCCTGGCCGACGTGGACACGGCGACCCGTGAGGTGCAGGAGCTGGTCGGCCTGCGCCGGGGCCGGGTCCGGCTCGGCGCCACCCCCAGCCTCGCCACCTCGCTGGCCCCGCCGGTGCTGCGCCGGTTCCGCGACGCCCGCCCCACCATCGACCTGCGGGTGGAGGAGAGCGGCTCCCAGGACCTCGTCCGTGGCCTGCTGCGCGGCGACCTCGACCTGGCACTGATCATCATGCCGGCGCAGGGCACCGACCCCGGGCTGCGCGCCGACCCCATCCTCCGGGAGAGCCTGGTGGTCGCCTCGGTCGAGGAACTGCCCGGGACGCGGGGCACCGGCCAGCTGAGCGTCACCGACCTGCGCGACCAGCCGATGGTGATGTTCCGGGAGGGCTACGACCTGCGTGACGCCACCCTCCAGGCCTGCCGGGAGGCCGGTTTCGAGCCGACCATCGCGGTCGACGGGGGCGAGATGGACGCGGTGCTCAGCTTCGTCGAGGCCGGGCTGGGCGTCGCGTTGGTGCCCGGGATCGTGGTGGCCCGGCGCCCGGGCGTACGCGTCACCCGGCTGGCCCCGCCCGGAGTACGGCGAACCATCGCGGTGGCCCGGCGCCGCGACGTGGTGCCCACGCACGCCGGCCGGGAGCTACGGCGGATCCTGCTGGACTACGTCCGCGACGCCACCGCCGGCGGGGACCTGCCGCCGGGCGTCGAGCCCCTCTGAGGTGGCCGGGCGCGCCCGTCTACGCGGTGGTGTTCATGCTGGTCAACGACCGGGTGGCGACGGGGGCCCGATGGCCCGCCGCGCCGC